>DATJVB010000068.1:0-21317 GCA_035502055.1 Thermoplasmata archaeon
CGGTCCGAGGGGTGAAGAGGGTCCCGATCACGCCGTCCGTCGCCAGACGGAGCTCGGACTGCTCCACGTCCGCCACGGCCGCAACACATTCGCGAAGCCACGATTAACGTCATGCCAGGGCCAGGCTGGCAATCTCAGTCCCGAGGCCTGCGCCTCGGGCGGGGTCCTCTTGAATCACCGAGGCTCCCCGGCGGGCCGTCCGCAGGCCGGTAGACGACGCTCGACGCAAAGCGGCGGGCGGGCGGCCGCCCAACGCCATTGATGACCCCGAATCTCCGCCCGGCTCGTCCGGTAGGCCCTAGGAGCCGGTCTGGGCCCGCTCCGTCCACGCGGTCCACGCCTCGCGGACCCGCAGCGCGTTCTCCCCGGTGAGGTTCATCCAGGTGACGGTGCGGCGGCCGGGCAGGAACCCCTCGAGCCGGCCGGGGAAGTACCCCGGGTCCTGGACGCGGAGGATCTCGGCGTACTCGAACTCGAGGGCCGTGGGGCGGCGGCCCGGGACGATCCCGCGGACGCGGTCGAACCCGAGCTCGATGGTGCCGGGGGACCGCCGGTACTCCCGCGCGTACAGCACGGCGGCGAGGAGGCCGACGACGAGCGAGTAGACGGCGAGGAGGACGACGAGGTCGGTCCCCGAGACCGTCGACGCGGCGCCGTTGACGTCCGCGAGGGCGAAGACGAGGACGATCCCGGCGAGCCACGCGGGGACGAGCGGGATCGCCGCGGTGCGGAACACCGCCGGGTGGACCGGGTTGGGGAACTCGACCACGGGTTCGCGCCGGCGCCGGGCGCCGGGACCTCTAGGCGCGGACCCCCGAGTTAAGCCTAGCGCGGCGGCGGGCGTCGGCCCGGGCGCGCTGGAGGAGGAGCTGGGCGAGCCGGAAGTACGCCTCCGGCGGGAGCTCCTCGGGCCGGCGGCGCCGCCAGTCGGGGGGCCAGCCGGCGCGGGCCGCGAGGGCGTCGGCGTCGGTCCCCGCGGGGAGGGACCGGGGGAGGAGGTTCGTGAGCTGCTTGCGACGGGCGCCGAACACGGCCCGGACGAGCGCCTCCGCCGCGGCGGGGTCGTCGACCGGCAGGGGACCCGGCCGGCGCGCGAACGCCACGAGGCGCGCCTCGACCTTCGGACGGGGCTCGAACGCCTCCGACGGGACGGGGCGGAACGTCTCGACGGCGCCGTAGAGGGCGGCCTGGATCGAGAGGCGTCCGTACGCGCGCGACCCGGGCCCCGCCGCGAGCCGGTCCGCGACCTCCCGCTGCACGAGGGCCACGACCCGGGGCGTCGGGCCGAGGAAGAGCCGCTGGAGGATCGGGACCGACGAGGAGAACGGGAGGTTCCCCACGACGACGTCGGCGGGGGGCGTCGGGTGCTCGAGCGCGTCGGCGGGGGTGACGGTGATCCGGTCCCCGAACGTGCGTTCGAGGTGGGCCGCGAGGCGCGGGTCCCGCTCGATCACCTCGAGCCGCGCCGGTCCGCGGCGGAGGAGCGCCTCGGTGAGGAGCCCGAGGCCCCCGCCGATCTCGACGGCCGACGCCCCGGGGACCGGGAGCGCCACCGCGGCCTCCGCGTCGGCGACGAACGGGTCGACGAGGAACGACTGCCCGGCCGAGCGCCGGGGGCGGATCCCGATCCGCTCGAGCGCCTCGCGCACCTCGGCGCGGGACCGCGGGGCGCCCGCGGGCGTCGGCCTAGGGGGCGACGAAGAGCCGGTACTTGTCGTCGACACCGCTCAGCTCCGCCTCGATGCGCCCGACGATGAGCCGCTCGGGGGCCTTGAGATGCACGCGCCGCTCGAGCTCCTCGAACGAGGTGAACGGCGCCCGCTTCCGCTCGTCGACGATCGCCTGCATCGTCTTCTTGCCGATCCCGGGGAGGAGCTCGAGGAGGTGGAACCGCCGCGACACGGCCGGCGCCTCGTTGAAGAAGCGGAGGAACCGCGGCGCGTCGGACCGGACGATCGCCTCGAGGGCCCCCGGGAGCTCCGTCCGGGCGCTCGTCGTGAGATCGGGGTAGCCGATCCGGCGGCGGACGTGGTCGATCGGGTTCGCGGCCGCGGTGGGGCCGGGCAGCGCGATCCGGTCGCCCGGCGCGATCGCCGCCCCGGGCCGCGGGACGAGCTCGAACAGCTTGAGCTCGGATTCGCCTATGGCGAGGACGACCGGTTCCCGGTGGAACCCCCGGTCCGTCTGGCGGCCGGTCGGCAGCGAGTCGAGGACCCGTGCGAACGTCTCCACACGCGGGCCCCCCCGGTCATCGGTGCTGGGCGACGAGGTCGAGCAGCTGCGTCAGCTGCGCCTCGTCCAAAAGGACCCGCTCCTTCGACAGCAGGAGCCGGACCTCTTCGGGGAACTGGGGGAGGATGTCGGCGATCTTGATCGCGAGGCTCGTGTCGACGTAGGGGAGCGCCCGGAGCTTCGCGATGAGCTCGTCGGTCTGCTCCACCGTCAGCCGGGCGAACCCCTCCGCGTGCTGCTGGGCGAGCATCGCCTCGCGCGGGAGCGTCCGCTTCGCCGCCTCGTCGGTCAGGAGGGCGCGGACCTTCGAGAGCGGTACCGGCTCCGGCATGGGGGCTACGCCGCCTCCCCGGGGGAGGTGTCGGCGCGGATGAGGTGGATCGGGTTCGCGATGAGCTCCTTCGGCTTCCCGCCGTCCAGGAAGCTCAGCCGGTACGCGCGCCCGACGCGCCCGAGGACGATGCACGTCCGGCCCTGGTAGCGCGGGTGCGGCTGGCCCCCGTGCTCGGACGCCTCCAAGCGCACGATGACCCGGTCCCCGACCGCGAACTCCTGGAGGAAGCGGGTGATCGGCGGCAGCCCGCGCTCCCGGGCCTCCTTCGTGAGGCTCCCGCGGGTGCGGGACCGGAACCCCTTCGAACTCTTCACCATGGTCCCTCCGCTACCGATCGTGGATCTCGAGGACGTCGAGCGCGCGGACGCTCAGCGGCGTGCCGACGAGGTCGGCCAGGCTCGGTTCGGTCCGCCCCGCATCGCCGTCCACCCACTCCTTGATGTACGTGCCGGCCTCGGCCCGCACCTCGAGCGTGAACCCCTCGGGCCCCTCCGCCACGAGGGTCGCCGCGACGATCCGCCGCGTGCGAACGCGGTCGGCGCGCCGGTGCGCGACTCGGGTGGGGGTCCGCTGGGCGATCGCCCGGGCCGTGGCGAGCCGGAGCGCTTCATTAACCTTTTCCCCCGGGACGGCGCCCGCCACCTCGACGCGGTAGCTCTTCTCGGGGGCCGCCTCCTTGACGCGCACCACGTCGGCGGCCGTCGCGGGCGTCGCCTCGAGGACCTCGACGCGCCCGCCGGACGAAGAGGCGACGGACTGCGCGAGCGCGCCCACGTCGACCCGGCGCTTCTCGGGCTGGAGGAGCTCGAGGACGAACGGCCGCCCGTCGCCGAGCATCCGCGCGTCGCGGTCCTCCCGGCCCATCCCGTGGAAGCGGGTGCCGGTCGCGCGGGTGGCGGCGACGAACGGCGCCGCGACGAGCTCTTCGACGCTCTCGGCGTACGTCTTCCCCGTGCCGCCGCACCGGTCGCACCCCCGGCCGCGGCATCGTCGGCACGGCCACCGCGTCTGGGGGAGCTCCCGGTCGAGCTTGCGGTACCGGCCCATCACGTAGAGCGGCTGGACCGTCACCTCGACGTGGCCCAGCGGGAGGTCCGCAACGAAGACGATCTCGGGCCGGTCCGGCGCGCCGACGGCTCCGGTCCGGGCCTCGACGAGCTTCCCCAGCTCCCGGTTGAACGCGGCGTGGGCGCTCTCCCCCCACGCGGTGCCGACCTCGGACCAGAGGAGCTCCTCGGCGGCGAGGAGGCCGGGGTCCCACCGGGACCCGCAGGCGAACGTCGACCACTCCGCCCCCGCTCCCGCGGCGACGACCCGGTCGACCCACCGGTCGAGGTGGCCGAACAGGCCACGGCAGAGCGGGCATTCGCCGTCCCGGGCGGCCCGGGGCTCCGCGAGCGTCGAGTCGAGGAGCGCCGCGCGCTCCCGGTTCGTGAGGCCGTGGCCCCACCCGCCGATCAGGCGGCCGAAGCAGTCGTCGCAGAGACCCCGGGAGCGCGCGGCGGCGGCGACGGCCGCGACCTCGGGAGGGGGACCGGCCGGGAACGGCCCCTCCGGTTCCCCGGCCACCTTCCGAGCGACCCGGCCCGAGAGATGACGGTTGCGGAGGCCCGGCGGCCGGCGGGCCGGGGCGCCCGCGCCCGGGGAATCTTCTTACGGGAAGTCGGCCTCCTGAGACGACGGCCGTGGGAGCGATCACCGAGGACGAGCTGACCCGGGCCATCGAGCGGACCCTCGTGCCGAAGGGGACCGTGCCGGCCGAGGAGGCCCGCAAGGTCGCCCGGATCGTCCTCAACTACTTCGGGCTCGACGATTCCGTCCTCGACAACAAGCTGTCGAGCGAGGACCGGGACCACTTCTACCGCCTCGAGGAGGAGGGTCTCCTCACGAGCGAGGAGGAGGACGCGACGGTCTCCCGCGGCAAGACGTGGCGGATCCACTACTGGCTCCTCAAGAAGGACCGGATCCGCGACGTCGGCCGGGAGGTCCCGCGGACGGAGGAGCCGGGGGCCGACGCCGTGTACCGGTCGATGGCCGACAGCGCGTGGGTGCGCGGCGCCTCCGAACGCGGGGGCCCGAAGGCGCCCCCCGTCTCCTGACGGGGACGCACCGCCCGGCCGCCTAGCGGTTCCGGGGGGGTTCGCCGACCGACCGCCGGGACGGCGGCGGCTGGAACCGGGGGTGGTTCGCGAGCGCGCCGGGAAAGTCGGTCCGCTGGATCACCGCGCGGGCGTGCTCGATCGCGGCGAACGCGTACACGACGGCGAGGAGGAGCGCGAGGATCGAGGCGAGGTCCTGGTACGTGGTGCCGAACCCGAGGAACGCGACGATCGCCCCGGCGGAGGCGAGGGCGTTGAACCCGGAGTGCATGCCGACGGCGAGGAGATAGTACCCCGCGGGGGCGCCGGCGCGCCGCTCGAGCCGGCCCGCGGCGTAGCCGTAGCCGAACATCGACGTCGTGCTGCCGTGGAGGACGACGCTCGAGATCGACCGGACGAGGATGAGGATGAGCCCGGCGGCGAGCCCGCCGGTCGCGAGGGCGCCGATCCCGTAGAGGAACGTCTCGAAGAAGCCGAACCCGAACCCCGCGGCGGCCCCGATCACGAGGCCGTCGGAGACGATCCGCAGGCGGGCGCTCGCCCGCGTCACGCCCGTCGCCTTCAGCCCCTCCTCGACGAACGGCGCGATGACGAGGACGAGGAAGAACGCCCCGAGGGAGGAGTTGCCGTTGAGGAAGACGAACTCGGGCGCGGGATACGCCTGCGAGACGGCGGTCCCGACGCTGACGAGGATCACCTCCAGGATCGCGGCGACGATCGTCGCGACGAGCGCGCCGTAGGCGAACGTGGTGAGGAGCGGTCCCCACCCCTGGGTCTCGTACCGCTCGCTCCGCCGGACCCAGGCGAGGTAGACGAGCGACGGGACGAGCGCCGCGACGAGGAGGACGACGAAGTCGACGAGGGCGGTCCCGAGGTCGCTCACCGGCCCTCGGCGGGGTACGAGTAGAACCCTTCCCCCGACTTCCGGCCGAGCTTCCCCGCGGCGACCATCGTCCGCAGGATGGGGGCCGGCCGGTACTTCGGGTCCCGGAAGCCGTCCCAGAGGACGTCGAGGATCGAGAGCGCCGTGTCGAGCCCGACGAGGTCCGCGAGCCGGAACGGCCCCATCGGATGCCCGAAGCCGAGCTGGTAGGCGCGGTCGATCTCGTCCCGGGTCGACGTTCCCTCGTACAGCATCCACGCGGCCTCGTTGAGGAGGACCGCGAGGGCCCGGGTCGTGACGAACCCCGGCGTGTCGCGGGCGACGACGACGGTCTTGCCGAGGCCGGTCGCGAAGTCGCGAGCGACTTCGACGACCTCGGGCCGGGTCGTAAGCCCGGGGATGATCTCGACGAGCCCCATCTGGAGGACCGGATTGAAGAAGTGGACCCCGACGAGGCGCGTCGGGTCGGAGAGCGCGGCCCCGATCGAGGTGATCGGGAGCGAGGAGGTGTTGGTGCCGAGGACGGCGCCGGGGGCCGCGTGCGCCTCGATCTCGCGGAAGATCCCCTGCTTGAGCGCGAGGTCCTCCGGGGCGGCCTCGATCACGAGGTCGGCCCCCTCGACCCGGCGGAGCCCGATCGCGACGTCGATCGACTGGAGCGCGTCGGTCTTCTCGCCGGGCGTGACGGTCCCGCGTCGCACGGCGTGGTCGAGCGCCCGGGTCGCGTTCTCGAGGCCCCGCTGCGCGAGCGCGTCGGTCATGTCCTCGAGCGTCACGGCCCACCCCTTGAGCGCCGCCTGGGCGGCGATGCCGCTCCCCATGATCCCCGCGCCGACCACGAAGAGGCGCCGGCGGACCGACGCTCGGGGGTCGGACGGGGGGACGCCGTCGCCGGCCGGCTCGATCACGAGGGCACCGGGAGGTCGACCGATGTCTTGAGCGCTTCCCGGTACGCGCAGCCCCGGCACCGGGTCCCCGTCGCGGGCTCGCCGCAGTCGACGCACGTCCCCGGCGCCCCCCCGCCGCCGGCGGTCTCGCCCAGGAGCGCCACGATCGCGCCGTGGGTCCGAAGGAGCGCCTGGCGGGTCCCGGGGATCTCGCCCTCGAGCCGCCAGAGGACGTCGCGGAAGACGTTCCGAGCCGCCCGTCCGGCGTGCGGGCACTCGCTGTGGTCGAACGGGAGCCCCGCGAGCCGCGCGTAGAGGAACGCCTCGCGCTCGGGGACGTCCCCGAGCGGGGCGATCCGCGGGACGAGCCCGGGCCGGCGCTCCCGGTGCGGCGCCATCCGGGGCATCCGGGCGATCTCGGCCCGGGCGAGGTTCATGAGCACCGTCTGTGCGAGGTCGTCCAGGTTGAACCCGAGGACGAGCACGTCGGCACCCTCGTCCCGGGCCGCCCGGTTGAGGAGCTGCCGCCGCCACACCCCGCAGAACGAGCACGGAGCGACCCGGTCGAGCCGGCGGGCCGCCTCGTCGGTCGTCGCCCCGATCGCGTCGGCGGCGCGGACGATCCGGTGCGCGACGCCGAGCCGGTCCGCGAGCGCGGCGGCCGCCCGGATCGCCGGGGGGCGGTAGCCCGCGATCCCCTCGTCGACGGTGAGCGCCACGAGGCGAACGTTCGGCCGGCGCCGGAAGTACGCGGTCGCGAGGGTCGCGGCCGTCGCCGAATCCTTCCCGCCCGAGATCGCGAGCGCGACGGTCCCCCCGGGGAACCGGGGGAGCTGCCGGTGCATCGCGCGGCGGAACCGCTCCTCGATCGACCGGCGCAGGTGGCGCTCGCACAGGTGATCGCCGGCGTACGGCCGGTCGACGATCGCGGGCGCGTCGCACCGGCCGCACTCCATCGGTCCGGGCAGTCGGCACCGACTATTTCCGCGCGCCGGCGCGCCCGGCCTGCGGTTGGAGGTTCACTCTTAATTAGGCACCTGCCGGCCACACGAAGGCGATGGCGTCGTCCACCGCCGTGCGCGCGCGCCCGGAGCCGTTCCGGCGGCCGGCGTCCTCGGCGGAGGCGACGCCCGCGTTCACGGTCGACGGGGTGGTCGACCGGTTCCAACGGCTCCTCAAGTCGCAGGAGCGGAGCCCGTGGACCGTGAAGCAGTACGGGCACATCGCCCGGATGTTCCTCGGGTACGTGGGTAAGCCCCTCGAGGAGGTGTCGCGGAAGGACCTCGAGGCGTTCCGGGAGCACCTCGTCCTCGGCCGGCACTACTCGAAGAACTCCCTCTACACGACGGTCCGGGGCCTCGCCTGCCTGTTCCGGAGCTTCGACCTCTCCGTCGCGGAGGGGCTCGAGGCGCCGCGTCGGCCCGAGCGGCTGCCGCACTACCTCTCGGAGGAGGAGATGCACCGGCTGTTCGAGGCGGTCCGACCGGTGCCGCGGGACTCGGCGATCGTCCACGTGCTCGCGTTCGGCGGGCTCCGCGTCGGCGAGCTGTGTCACCTCGCGCTCGAGGACCTCGAGTTCGACCGGAACCTCCTCCACGTCCGCTCCGGGAAGGGCGACAAGGACCGGGAGGTCGTCATCGAGGAGCGGACCCGGGCCGCCCTCGACCGGTACCTGACCGAGCGGACGCTCGCCGGGGAGGGATCGACCCGGCTGTTCCCGGTCGGGCCCGTCACCGTCGAGCGGATGGTCCGCCGCGCGGCCCAGGCGGCCGGCATCCCGCGGCGCGTGACGCCGCACATGCTCCGCCACACGCTCGCTACGGCGCTCCTCTCCCGGGGGTGCGACATCCGGTACATCCAGAAGCTCCTCGGGCACGCGTCGGTCGCGACGACGCAGATCTACACCCACGTCGACACCCAGGCGCTGCGCGACGCGTACACCCGGGCGAAGCCGCAGTATTAATCCCGGGGCCGCTAGCCCGGCGTGGCCGACGACCGCGTCGATCTGCTCGTCCTCGGCGCGGGGATCGCCGGCTGCGCGCTCGCGTACCATCTGCGCCGCCGGGACGCGGGCACGGTCCACGTCTACGATCCGCGGACGCCGGCCGCCGGCGCGAGCGGCCGAGCGGCCGGCGTCGTGACCGAGCAGCTGTGGGACCGGTGGGACGTCGAGGTGACCCGCGAGTCGCATCGGGAGTACGCGGAGCTGTGCCAGAAGTGGGAGCCCGCGGCGTACCTTCCGAACGGCTTCGTCCGGCTCACCGCCAACGCCGAGTGCGCCTCGGCCCTCGAGGAGGCGACGGAGCGCCTCAAGGAATGGGGCGTCGACGTCGACGAGGCGACGCCCGACGATCTCGCCCGCTGGCTGCCCGCGGGACGGTACGACGATATCGCGCTCGCCGTCGTGAGCCGGCACGACGCCTGCGTCCGGCCGAGCGGGCTCACGACGATCTACGCCGAAGCGGCCCGCTCGATGGGGGCGGTGTTCGACTTCGGCGCTCCGATGCGGTCGCTCGTCGCGGAGGCGGACGGGTTCGCCCTCTCGACGGCCGTCGGGACGACGCGGGCGCGCACGCTCCTCGTCGCCGCGGGCGCCTGGTCGAAAGCGATCCTCGCCGGGCTCGACCATCCGATGCCCCTCGCGCCGTACCGCACCCAGGCGGCGCTCCTGCGCCCCGCCACGCCCGCCGGGATCTTCCCGACGGTCCACGACCTCGACCGCGACGTCTACGTCCGCCCGGAGGAGGAGGGGCGGGTTCTCGGCGGCGATGGGACCGAGGACGTCGAGTCCGACCCGGAGCGGTTCGCGGCGGCCGGCGACGAGGCGTTCCTGGGGCATCTCGCGGAGTCGCTCGAGGCCCGGCTGCCCGGCTGGTCCGACAGCGAGGTCGTCGGCGCCTGGGCGGGGGTCTGCACCGCCACCCCGGACCGGCACCCGTTCGTCGGCGCCGTCCCCGGGGCCGAGCGCCTCATCGCGATGACGGGGTTCAACGGGTTCGGCGTGATGCGCGCGGGCGGCGTCGCCCGCCGCCTCGCCGACCTCCTCGCGGACGGCTACGCCGACGACGCCGCCGAAGCGTCGCTGGGACCGGCGTGGGCCGGGCGGTTCTCGGGTCCGGTCCCGGCGTTCGCGCCGCGCCCGGGGTTCACCCTCGAGGGCGGCCCGAACCCGCGCTGGTGACCGGGGTCACTGGGCCCGGGACCGGATCCGCTCGAGCTTCTCCATGAACTCCACGCCCTCGCCGCTCGTCATCGGGCGGCCGTCCGGGCGGGCGAGGGGAAGCTCCGCCGCCGCGCAGGCGGCCTCGGGCGTCGCGCCGTCGAGGATCGCCTTAAGCGCCACCTGCTCGCGGCGGCCGAGCTGGATCCCCTCCCGGGTGAACTCCTCGAACGCCTCGAGGGCGACCGGGCAGACGACCTGGGCGATGCGGGCGATCTCCGCGGCGTAGCGCCGGATCTCCTCCTGCGCGTGCGGGTCGAGCCGGAGGGCGAGGAAGTGGAGGAGGTTGTGGAGGTCGCTCTTCCAGTACCACTCGGTGTAGTAAGCGAGGGGGAGGACGATCCGGGCGGTCTCGCGCGCCACGCCGGCCTCGAGCGCCTTCAGGTACGCGGCGTAGGCGTCGCGGTGGATGCGCTCCACGTCCCCCCGGAACGCCTCGACGACGTCCGGCGGGAGCGGGTCGCCCCGTCCCTGCCGGTTCCGCGTCGACTGCCGGCGGACGTCGTCGGGCGCCGGGACGTCGAACTCGTCGGGCATGACGGAGTAGCGGGCGGAGAATTCGTTCACCGACGCCGCCCGGTGGCGGATCCACTGCCGGGCGACGTAGATCGGGAGCCGGACGAGGAACTTGAGCTCGACCATCTCGAACGGCGTGGTGTGCCGGTGCCGGAGGAGGTACCGGACGAGCGCCCGGTCGTCCCGGAACGACCGCGTCCCCTGGCCGTACGAGACCCGGGCCGCCTGCACGATCGCGGCATCGTTCCCCATGTAGTCGACCAGGACGACGAACCCGTGGGAGAGGACCGGGTGCCGGACGCCGATGAGCCGGTCGGCCTCCGGGACGCTCGGGCGGGTCATCGGCGCATCGCCGCCGGCCATCGGCCGCCGACGGTCCGCCCGGCTTATAGAAGGGACGGCCGACCCCACGAAACGCTTTCCGCCGGGCCGGGTCTCCTACCGTCGGAGGGCCGTCCGATGACCCGGATCTTCGTCGCCGTCGCGTGGCCGTACGCGAACGGTCCCTTCCACATAGGGCACCTCGCGGGGGCGTACCTCCCCGGGGACATCTTCGCCCGGTACCACCGGCTCCGGGGGAGCGAAGTGCTGTTCGTCTCGGGGAGCGACATGCACGGCACGCCGATCCTCGTGACCGCCGAGCGCGAAGGGGTGCCGCCGCAGGCGATCGCGGAACGGTACGACGCGGTCATCCGGCGCTCCTTCGAGCGCCTGGGGTTCAGCTTCGACCTGTTCACGCACACCCACACGCTCGTCCACGAGCGGACCGCGCAGGAACTGTTCTTCGGGCTCCTCGAACGGCGCCTCGTCGCGCGCAAGACCGAGGAGTTCGCCTTCTGTCCCACGCACGGCCGGTTCCTCCCGGACCGGTACCTCGTCGGCACCTGCCCGCACTGCGGCTTCGAGTCGGCCCGGGGCGACGAGTGCGACCGGTGCGGCCGGGTCCTCGGCCCCCGCGACCTCCTCGCTCCGCGGTGCAGCCTCGACGGGTCGCCGGCGGAGTTCCGGCCGAGCGAGCACTTCTACCTCGCCCTCGATGCCCTCGCCGGCCCCTTGGCCGCGTACCTCGCCGACAAGTCGTACTGGCGGCCGAACGTCCTCGGCGTCGCGCAGAACTTCCTCCGGGAGGGGCTCCGGCCGACCCCGATCACGCGGGACCTCGACTGGGGCATCCCGATCCCGCTCGAGGGGTACCCGTCGAAACGGTTCTACGTGTGGTTCGAGGCGGTGATCGGCTACCTCTCGGCGTCGCGCGAATGGGCGATCCGCGCGGGCCGGCCCGACGCGTGGCGGCGGTACTGGGACGCGGACGAGCAGGTCCGCCAGTACTACTTCATCGGGAAGGACAACGTCTTCCACCACACCATCGTCTGGCCGGCGATCCTGCTCGGCGTCGGCGGCTACCAGCGGCCGTACGACGTGCCGGCGAACGCCTGGCTCCTCGTCGGCGGCACCAAGATCTCCCGGTCGCGGACCCGGGAGGCCGACGTCTTCGTCCCCGCGCTCCTCGACCGGTTCCCCCCGGACGTGATCCGCTTCTACGCCGCGCAGCTCGCGCCGCAGAACCACGACACCGAGTTCGACTGGGCGGAGTTCCGTTCCCTCGGAGAGGAGGTCCTCGCGAACCAGTGGGGGAACCTGGTCCAGCGGACGCTCGTCCTCACGCGCGACCGCGAGGCCGGCCGGATCCCGGAACCCCCCGCCGGATGGGACCCGAGCGACGCCCGAGGGGTCGGCCCCCGGTTGCACGCGGCGCACCGCCGGATCACCGAGGAGCTGGAGGCGGTCCACCTCAAGGAGGCGCTCGATCTGGTCTTCCAGGAGATCCGGGAGGGGAACCGCCGGTTCCACGACGGGAAGCCGTGGCAGGCGGACGACCCGGATCGCCGGCGGATCCTGTACGAGTCGCTCTGGCTCGTGAAGGCCGCGGCGACGTGGCTCCTCCCGTACCTGCCGTTCTCCTCGGCGGAGGTCGCGACGATGCTGGGGGAACCGGAGCCGCCGGGGCGCGGCGACTGGGACCGGGCGCTGGAGCCGCCCGAGGCGGGCCGGCCCCTCGGCGCGATCCGCCCGTTGTTCCCCAAGGAGCTCCCCCTCGGTCCGCCGGAGGCCCCGGAGGCGGCCGCCCCGGCGGGGGCTCCCGCCCCGGCGGCTTCGCCCGCCCCGATCGACGTCCGGGTCGCGCGCATCCTGTCGGCGGAGCCCCATCCGTCCGCGGACCGGCTGTACGTCCTCCGGCTCGACGCGGGGGAGGCGGCACCGCGGACCGTCGTCGCAGGGCTCCGGGGGGCATACTCCGTCGAGGCGCTCGTCGGCCGGTCCGTCGCGCTGCTCGCGAACCTCGCGCCGCGGACGATCCGGAAGGTCACCTCCCAGGGGATGGTCCTCGCCGCGGACGTCGAAGGCCGCGCGGCGCTCGTCGTGCCGCCCGCGGACGCGGCGCCGGGGACCCCGATCGAGGGGCTCCCCGGGGCCGCGCCGGTGATCGAGTACGCCGACTTCGAGCGGTCCCCGCTCCTCGTCGGCCGCGTCGTCGTCGCGGCGGAGGGCCGGACGACGGTCGACCTCGGAGGCCCGACCGTGGCGGCACCAGGAAGCTGGCCGCCCGACGCGCGGGTCGTCGTGCGCCTCCCCGTCGCCGGCGCGGGCGAAGGGGTTATCGTCTCGTTCGGCCCGGGAAAGCCGCTCTCCCCGCCCGCGGAGGCCGGGCCGGGGGCCCGCGTGCGATGACCGACACGATCCGGCTCGACCTGCACGTGCACACCCGCTTCTCGCCCGACGGGCGGATCGACCTCGACCGGCTCGTCGACGCGCTCGGCGTCGCCGGCATGCAGGGCGCCGCGGTCACCGACCACAACACCGTCGCGGGCCACGCCCGGCTCCGCGCGCTGGCGAAGGAGTTCCCCATGTACCGGTTCCTCCCCGGGGAGGAGGTGTCGACGGTCGAGGGCCACCTGCTGGTCTACGGCGCCGACGCCCCGGCGCCGACGCGCCGGCCGCTCGCGGAGACCCTCGACTGGGTGCGGGCCCAGGGGGCCGTCGCCGTGCTCGCCCACCCGTTCCGGTTCTTCCACGGGGTCGGGCGACGGATCGCCGAGACCGCCCCGGTCGCAGGGATCGAGACGGCCAACGGCCACTCCGGCGTCATCGCGAACGCGCGGGCGGAGCTGGTCGCGGCGCGACGTACGATCGGCATGACCGGGGGGAGCGACGCCCACGACGCCCGCGACGTGGGCCGGGCGTTCACCGAGTTCCCGGCCGACGCGTCGTCGGTCGACGACCTCCTCGCGGCCCTCGCCCGCGGGCGGACGCGCGGGTCGGGCCGATCCCTCACGCTCGCGCAGCGGGTCCGCCTCGGCGTGCGGACCGGCCTCAAGCGCGCCGCCCGCGGGTTCCGCTCGATCTGAAGCGGGCCGCCGCCGGCGCGGCCGACGGAGGGCTTAAGGCCGGGCATCGTACGGGAGCCGCCGCGCCGAGGTGGCAGAATGGTTAATGCGACGGACTGCAGATCCGTTTCCTGGGGGTTCGATTCCCTCCCTCGGCTTTCGGGCCGGCCCGTGGGTCCCGAACGGAGCTCCCCCGCCCTCGGTTCGCGCGGTGCGTTTCAGGACCGCCCGCTCGCGCCGTCCCATCCCTCGCTCAGGGCGGGCGTGGTCCACTGCTGACACGGCCCCCGGGGGTCGCTCGGCCGGGGGCGGGAGGGCCACCGGCTCACGTCGGACGATCGGCGACCCGGCCCCAGGTCCGGACGGACCGCGACAGGAAGAGCGGAGTATTCACTACGAGCGACCCCACGCCCGCGAGGAGGTACGTCCACCCAATCCCGAGATCGAGGGCGAGGATCCCCCCGACCGCCAGCCCCGCGGGGATCATCGCGAAGCTTCCGGCCTCGTCCGTCGCGAAGTACCGCCCCAGGTACTCGTCCGGGACCGACCGTTGCACGCCGACGAGGAAGACGGTGTTCCCCATCGACAAGAGGACCCCGACGGCGAGGGTGAGGGCGGAGGCGATCGCGAGGGAGTCGGTCGCCGCGAGGCCCACCAGGCACAGCCCCGTCGGACCCCACGTCGGGAGGAGCCATCGCCCCGGCGTGCGGTCGAGCCCCAGCCGGCCGGGCAGGATCGCGCCGATCGCGAACCCGGCCGTGTTCGCCGCCAGGAGGAGGGAGAACCCCGTGGCCCCCACGTGGAGCTGGTCGGCCGCGTACACCACGGTGAAGCCGCCCCAGATCGAGAGGAAGAAGTTCGCGGCCATCGCGGTCCCCGTGATTGTGAGGAGGGCCGGCTGGGCGCGCACGAACCTGAGGCCGTCGGCGACGTCGCCAAGGAGCGACCGCCGCGCCGGCGGCGCGGTGCCGGCGGGCCGCGCGCCGGGCGGGATGACCATGAGGAAGATGAGGACCCCCGAGAGGGCGAACGTGAGGGCGTTGAACGCGAGGCCGAGGGCCGCGCCGGCCGACAGTAGGAAGATCCCGCCGAGGGGGCTCCCGACGAACTGGGCGACCGTCGTGCCGCCTTGGAGGAGGCCGTTCCCGTCGGAGAGCTCCGCCGGGCCTAGGATCCGGGGCACCGCCGCGTTCGTCGCCGGGCGGAACACCGTGCTGAAGGTCGCGACGGCGAAGACGATCGCGAGGACGATCGGCAGATTGACGCCGACGAGCACGATGAGGAGCGCCAGCATGCCGAAGCACGCCGCGCGCCCGACATCGCAGACGAGCATGAGCCGCCGTCGGTCGAGCCGGTCGATGAGGGCCCCGGCGAGGAGCCCGAAGACGAGCGTCGGGAGGAACTGCACGATGCCGAGGAACGAGATCGCGAGGGGCGAGTCCGTCGACTGGTAGACGATCCAGAGGAGGACGATCGTGCCCACGGAGGTCCCGAGCGCCGAGGTGACCGCCCCGACCCAGAGCCGGCGGAAGTTCGGCGACCGGAGGATGCGGAACGGCCCCGATCCCGGCCCCGTCGGAGGAGGAGGTTCGCCCACGCGTCGGTCCTCGCGCGGGACGCCCCCACGCGGACCCGGCTCAAGAGCGCGGCGACGCGCGGCCCCGCCGGGGTCGGGCTCCGTTCGGCGACGCTATCCGGAGGGGGTCGCCGCGAGCGCCCGCGCCGCGGCCATCTCGGCGTGCCGCCGCCCCCGGGCCGCGGTCATGACGACCCCCATCGACGCGACGAACGCGACGAGGAACAGGACGCCCATCCCGAAGGCGTCCGCCGCGTCGTTGGGCGTGGAGCTCACGAACGCCGCCCCGAGGTTCCCCGCGACGAGGACCGACACGACCACGACGATCGCGCCCCCGATGAGCCTCAGGTCCCGGGAGAGGGCCGCGAGCGCGACCAGGAGGATCCCCACGAAGAACAGCGTGAAGCCGACGGTGTAGTGCCAGTCGAGGGAGGGGAACGAGCTGTCCGACGTGAACGCGGCGGGCGCGTAGGCGGCCGTCCAGAGGCCGAGGAAGTACTGGGCGACGAGCAGGAGGGTCTCGACGGCGGCGACGGCGAGGACGAGCGTCAACCAGGTCCGACGGGCGACCATCGGGCGCCGATCGGACGGGCGCTTATGTAGGCGCGGGTCGGGCGGCGCGCCCCGTCCGGGCTAGACGACCCAGGCGGTGTAGAAGAAGTAGACGAGGTAGACGCCGACCACGACCAGGACGACCGCCGACCCCTTCTTGATGATCGGCGTGAGGGCCTTCAGCTGGTTCACCCACCGCCGGCCCGCGACGCCCAGGACGACGGTGACGGCGATCATGAGGAGCGCCGCCGTGAGGCTGTAGATGAGGATGTTCACGATCCCGCCGACGAGCCCCAGGGCGAGCCCGGCGACGATCGCGGAGAGGATCACCGGGAAGACGCACCCGGCGGCGGCCGCCGCGTAGCCCATGCCGTACCCGAACAGCTTGAGGTACAGCCCCCGGCCGTCCGCCCCGTCGGGCCCGATCGCGGTCCCCGCCGTCGCGTCCTTCCCGGCGAGGCGGGCCCAGAGACGTTGGAACGGAGTGATGATCCGCCAGTACTGGAGGTTCGTGAGGAGGAGGATCCCCATCCCCACGAGGAGGACCCCGACGATCACGAGGAGGAACGGGATGTACCCGCCGACCACGCTCGCGGCGCCGTAGAGCGCGACGCCGACCACGAGGAAGACGATCATCATCCCGAGGGCGGCGACGGACCCCGCGGAGAGGGCGCGCCGGAGGGCTCCCCGGTACGACGGGGCCGCCGTCGCCGGGCCGCCCGCCGGCGTCGGCGCGTTGAGCCCCAGATAGAGGCTCATGTAGCCCGGGAACATCGGGAACGCGCACGGGGAGAAGAACGTCGAGACCCCCGCGATCGCCGCGAGCACGAAGACGCTCGCCGAGACGAGCGAGATCGGGGTGGCCGTCCCGGCGAGCGCGGAGTTGATCGACGACCCGAGCTGGCTCGTGCTCTGGACCCCCGAGACGTCGTAGACCGGCCGGCCCTGCTCGTCGACGACCACGACCGTCGGGATGTCGCTCACGCCGTAGGCGTTGGAGACGGCGAGGCTCGACGTGTCCTGCGCCATCGTCCAGGTGATGTTGTTCCGGGTGTGGTAGGCGCGCAGGGCGGAGATCGAGTCGCCGAACTGCGGCTCGATGTAGACCGAGAGGACTTGGACGTGCGTCGCGCCGGTCGCGTTGTACTGGGCGTACAGCGTGCTCAGGCTCTGCTCGACGATCTGGCATTCGCTGCAGGAGAGGGAGGTGAACTCGATCACGACGACGTCGGTCGAGCGGTACGAGGAGAGGGTGAAGTTGCCGCCGTAGATCGTGGGGAGGGTGAAGTTCGGCGCCGTCGACCCCGTCGAGGTGTCCGCAGCGGTCTTCGGCGACGCGAACGCCCCCGCCACGTAGAGGGAGGAGACGATCGCGATCGCCGCGAGCACCACGATGACCGGGAGCACCCTGCGGAGTCGCATCGCCCTACGGAGTCACGGTTCGGAAAGCGGGTCGCCGCCCCGCGACCCGGCGCGGCGCGCGGCCGCCCAAGTAGGGCGAGGAGGCGCCCCTTAATGTCGGTGTCGTTCCGGGGGGTCGCATCGGCTCACCGGGCGGCCGGTTCAGCCGCCGTTCGGCCCGTCGGGGGGCGGGCTACCGGCCGGGTCGCTCGGGCGGGACCCTCCCGCGCCGCGCTTCCGCCGCGCGAGGACCACGGCCGCCCCGATCGCGGCGACGACCACCACCACGACGACGGCGATCGAGGCGATGCCGGTCGGCGTCGATAGGAAGTTCGGCGACGCGCCGGAGCCTCCGGGGTTCTTCGTCGTCGGGCCGGTGTTCCCCCCGCCCGTCTCGGCGAGGGTCAAGTCCTTCTGGACGTTGGCGCCGGAGACGGTCACCGAGACGGTCTGGCCCGTGTAGCCGTCCTTCGAGACGGCGACCGAGTAGGTGCCGTTGAGGAGGTCGCTGAACGAGTACCCGCCGGTCGAGTTCGTGAGGGCGGTGAGGCCCGTCCCGGGTGTGACCGTCACGTTCGCGCCCGCGAGGGCGACGCCCGAGGACCCGGCGTAGACGGTCCCGGAAAGGTCGAAGACGGGCTGGCTCACGGTGATGAGGAACATGTGCTCGCCGGTCACCGACTGGACGACCGTGAGGTTCGAGAACGGGTTCGGCAGCTGCGGCTCGGTGCTCGTCGAATTGTCGGTGTACTGGATGGTGATGTTGAAGCCGCCCTGGACCCCCGGGGCCATCCCGTTGTACTCGGTCATGGGGCCGGTCGTGCCCACGTAGACCCCGTCCCCTTGGGCCGACATCACGATCGGCAGGTAGCAGAGCGGGCTCGTCAGCTGGCAGAACGTGAAGTACACCTGGTCGATGTTCGAGCTGTCGGCGACCTGGATCCAGACCGAGAAGTTGCCCTGTTCGGTCAGGCGGTCGGGGGTCTGGTAGACCGTGAGGACGGTCGTCGGCTGGACCGACGGCGCATGGGCGGCTACCCCGCCGGCGAGGAGCCCCACCGCCACCGCGGCGGCGACGGCTAGGGCGCCGATGCGGGGAGCCGGGAGCGACCTCGAACGGCGTTCCATCCCGACTCCGGGCCCGCGGCCCTACTCGTCCTCGCCGTCGTCGTTCGATGCGTACCGGTTCATCGGGCGCGACGGACGGGGAGGCTGGCGGCCCCGCTTCCGGCGGGTCGACATCACGGCCGCCAAGATCACGACAACGCCGATGATCGCCGCCGCGCCGATGACGGCGCCGGCCTCCAGCGTGCTGAGGCCCTGGTTCGAACCCGACGTCGTCTGCGTCGAGCCCGTCGAGGACGACAGCGGGTTCAGCACGAACGGCAGGGTCGTCTCGTTGCCGGGCGTCACCGTGACCATCGAGCTGTTGGTGTGGTAGCCGGGGCTCGACACCACGATCGAGTACGTCCCCGCGACGAGGAGCTTCGAGAACGCGCCGGACGAGACCGAGAGGGGCGACCCGTTGAGGGTGACCGTCGCGTTGGCCGGGCTGACCGTCCCTTGCAGGATCGCGTACCGGGGCTCGAACGACGCCGTGATCGAGGCGGGGTTGCCCGCCATGACCGAGACCGACCCGCTCGCCGCGCTCGCGAGGTAGGCGTACGACCCGGGCCCGAAGGTGTACGAGTACACCCCCGGCGCGAGGTGCAGCGAGATCGGGGCGTTGGTCGGGGACACGAGCGCGAGCGAGTCGACGGTGAGCCACCAGCCCATCGAGCTCGGAAGTCCCTGCGCCGTCGCCACCACGGAACCGATCGCCATGGCGGTCGAGTTTCCCGAGAAGCCCGCCGCGTTCGCCGCGTCGACCTTGTACCAGTAGGACTGGTCGCTCGCGAGCGCCGAGTCGGTGTAGGTCGTGTCCGGCCCCGAGGAGATCTCGGCGAACCCGCTCGTCGCCGACGTCGACCGATACAGGTGGTAGGTGACGCCCCCGCCGCCTGAGGCAGGCGGGCTCCAGCTGAGGAGGACGGTCCCGTCGGCCTGCGGCGCCAGACTAAGGGAGAGCGGGGAGGTCGGCGGGGCGAGGGGGTTCACGACGATCGTCGTCGTGGCGGCGGACGACGTATATCCCGCGGCGGAGACCTCGGCCGTCACGAGCTCGTCGGTGAGGTCGGTCACGTGCGGCGCGGTGTACATCGACGTGAATGTTCCGTCCGTGCCGGTCACTCCGGAGGGGGAGGCGAACGTGCCGCCCGCGTTGGTGGAGAGCATGACGGTCGCACCCGAGACGGGCGCGGTGGTGCTGCTGTTGGTGACGGAGACCGTCACGTTGGTCGAGTAGCCGGTCGGGATCGTCGAGGGGTCGGCGGAGACCGACGTCTGGATCGTCGAGACCGGGACCATGTTCGAGTTCTGGACGATCTTCGTCGAGTTGTCCTGAACGAAGGTGATCACGTACAGGTGCTGGGCGTCCCATCCGGACGTGAGCGCCATCGAGCCCATGAGGGTGGTCGTCTCCCCGGCGGTGAGGGAGAGGGTCTGGGACGCGACGGTCCCGCGGACGACCCAGTCGATGTCGTGGTGGGTCGAGTCGTTCTTGCCGATGTACTCGACGAGGTAGGTCATGGCGTGGAAGGTGCCCGTCACGCCCGAGGTGATCGTCGCCTGGGAGGAGACGGAGGTCGCCGTCGAGACGATCGCGGCCTGGCTGATGGAGACGTTGCCGGGGACCGCGAGCGACGCGTTGATGTTGTTCTCGTAAATCTGCTCGAGCTCGGGGACCGTGTTGGCCGCCCCGACCTGCACGTGCCCGCCATCGAAGAAGACGGTCGGGAACGCCTGCACGTTGTAGAAGTTCATGCGGGCGACGCCCGTGCCGTCGAGCGTCGGGTAGTTGTCGTAGCAGTTCGAGTAGTCCGTCGGACTGCCGCAGATGTGGAGCTCCGCGATCACGATGTTCGGCGGGCTCGACTGGTGCTCGATGGCGAACAGCGCCTGGGACTCGTCCTCGCAGAACTCGCACCATTCGGCGGTGAACGTCTCGACGAGCACGGTCCGGGTGTAGGTGCCCGACGCCGGCGTCGCGGCCACCGCGGCATGGTTCTGGACGGCCGCCGGGTGGGGCGCCACCGTGGCCCCGCTCGAAGACACCGCGCCCAAGGAGGCGGCATGCGACTGCACGGCTCCCCCGAGCGACCCTAGAACCATCGCCGAAAGTACGACCATCGCAATCACGGAACCCGACTTCATGCCTAGAACTCCCACACCGGCGCGGTCCGGTCGGATTGCGCGAACTCCTTTTGAAGCTGTCGTTTCGCGTCTCCCCCCTCCCGCGTGGGCCGACGCGGTCGTTCCGACGCTCCCGCGGCCCGTCGATCGCCGCTCCGGACCCCGGAGCCCCGCCGAGGGCTATCGGCCACCTTGACACAGACCGGTCGAGTCCGGCCGAGGGAGGCGGGGGCCGGGATGCGCGTAGGAGGGGGGGGTCGCGTCCGCGCGGTCAACCGACGAGCCGCCCGAGGCTCGACCGCGGATCGAGGAGGTCGAGGGGACCTCGATCCAGCCGGTGGCGGTGCTCGTCCCGGGCTTCCCGTCGTACGGCGTGGTCGGTCCGATCGCGGTCGGGTACCTGGTCGAGGCCCTCCGGATGGAGCGGATCGGGAGCCTCGCGAGCCGCACCCTTATCCCGGCGGTGCGCGTGGAGGGGGGACGGGCGGCGCCGCTGACCCGGATCTTCTGGAGCGGAGCGCACCGCGGCCCGGAGGAGCGCGTGAACCAGCTCCTCGTGCTCCCGTCGGATATCCCGACGGCGACGAACCGTCTCACCGTGCTGGCCGAGACGCTCGTCCGGTGGGCGGTCGGGAGGGAGGTCTCGGAGATCGTCAATCTCGACGCCGTTCCCGCAGAGGCGGTGAGCCCCGACGAGGCCCGGGTCGCCGGGATGGCGAACGAGGCCGGTGGGCCGTTAATCGACCGGCTGGGGCTGGTTCCGGTAACCGGGGTCGCCTCGGGGTTCTCGGCGGCCCTCCTGCTCGCCGCGTTCCACACCCCGCCGCCAATCCCCTGGAGAGGGGCCGCTCCTGTACGCCGCGGCCGAGTTCGAGCGCAGCGCGAGGGCTCAGGTCGCTGAAACGCGAGGCGCGACCGAGGAAGGAACGTCGCGCATGTACGGGCAAGCGACCGTCCGACGCCGGGAAGCCGCCCGGAACGCTCGCGAGGGTCCGATCGA
>DATJVB010000069.1:0-3779 GCA_035502055.1 Thermoplasmata archaeon
AACGCCCCCGTTCGGGGGCGTCCGCGCGAGGCGACCGCCTACGGGATCGAGATCGAGATCGAACCCGAGAACGAGCCGCTCCCCAGGATGACCAGGGTGTCGCCCGAGAGGTTCGAGGTCGTCGAGCCGAAGATGATCGTCTGCTGGTTCGAGACCGCGAGGGTCCCGCCCGACGCCCAGACGGCCGTCGCGTAGGTGTACGAGGCGACGGTCGAGCCGCTGAGCCCGGACACCGTGACGGTCGTGAGACCGGCCGGGGTCACGACGGCGCCGGACGACGTCTTCACCTGGAACGCGAGGTTGTTGAGGATCAGGCCCCCGCTCGCGGACTGGATGGTGAAGTTGTACCAGTACTTGGTACCGCCCTGTCCCTCGTTCGGCGGCGAGACCGCGAGCGCGGTTCCGAGCGGCGTGTTGCCCGGACCCTTCGTCAGCCCCGAGATCAGGATGTACAGCACGGCGGCCAGCACGACCGTGATCGCCACGAGCAGGATCGTGGCGATGATCGGCGACACTCCGCGCTTACCCTTCTTCCTCCAGCGAGTCTGGTTCATACCGTTCTTTCCCTGCATTGTTGTGGCCTGTGAGCCGTCCCCCCCTTCCTACGGGATCGAGACCGAGATCGATCCCGAGAACGAGCCGCCCCCGAGGATGATCAGGGTGTCGCCCGACAGATTCGAGGTCGTCGAACCCAGGATGATCGTCATCTGGTTCGAGACCGCCGTCGTGCCGCCCGTGGCCCAGACCGCCGTCGCCCACGTGTACGTGCCGACCGCCGAGCCGCTAAGGCCGATGACGGTGACCGTCGTGAGACCGGCCGGAGTGACGATCGCGCCCGAGGACGACTTCACCTGGAACGCGAGGCTGTTGAGGAGCAGGCCCCCGCTCGCGGACTGCACGGTGAAGTTGTACCAGTAGCCCGTGCCCGCCTGGCCCTCGTTCGGCGGCGCCACGGCCAGCGCGGTTCCGAGCGGCGTGTTCCCGGGACCCTTCGTGAGGCCGGAGATCAGAATGTACAGCACGGCGGCCAGCACGACCGTGATCGCCACGAGCAGAATCGTAGCGATGATCGGGGAGACCCCGCGCTTTCCCTTCTTTCTCCAGCGTCGTTCGCCGTTCGCCCACATGTGCATCCGTTCGTTCCTCCACGGGCCCGAGCCCGCTGGGGAACGCGTGGGGCTACAGGTGGTATTTGAACGTTGAGCCGGGGCGGACGGCATTTGCCGAACTCGACTTCGACACGTATCCGTGCGCAGGACCCTCGGCGGCCCTCGGCGGGCGAGGGGGAGACGACCCCCCGGGGCGTGCCGCGCCGTGGCAGGGCCCGGCCCGCGCGTCTCACGGGGTACGGGGACGGTGATTCCGGCCGCCCGACTCCGGGTCCGCCCGCCGCGCGACGGGCCCCGATGGGGTTCGGCGGCCACGCGGCCGCCTCAACGTTAAAGAGTCGGTCCCCGTCCCCGGCGCCGGAGAAGCCGTGTACGTGATCGGCGGAGCCGCGTCGACCGCGCTCGCGGAGCGGGTCTCGCGGGAACTGGGGAACGCGCCCTTCGGGATCCCGTTCGTCAAGCGGTTCCCCGACGGGGAGCTGTACCTTCGGGTCGGTGGCCGCCTGACCGGGGAGGACGTCGTCCTCGTCCAGTCCACCCGGACCGACCGGGACGTCATCGAGCTCCTGCTCCTCGAGGACGCGATCCGCGAGGCCGGCGCGCGCCACCTGTACGTCGTCGTGCCCTACTTCGGCTACGCTCGGCAGGACCGCCCGTTCTTCCCGGGCGAGCCGGTGAGCGCGCGGGCCCTCGGGCGCCACGTCGAGGTGGAGGCGGACGCCGTGATCACCGTCGACATCCACTCGCCGAACACGATGGCGTCGTTCACCAAGCCCGCGTTCGAGGCGAGCGGCATCCCCGCCATCGCCCGGCTCCTGCGGGAACGGCCGGTCGACCTCCTCGTCTCCCCCGACCGGGGCGGGGTCGACCGCGTTCGCCGCATGGCCCAGCTGCTCGAGAAGCCGTGGATGGCCCTCGAGAAGAAGCGGATCGACAGCGAACGGGTCGAGCTCGCGCTCCCGTCGGAGGGGGTCCCGAACCTCGCCGGGAAGCGCGTCGTCATCCTGGACGACGTCATTTCGACGGGGGGGACGATCGTGGAGGCCGCGAAGGCGCTCCACCGGCAGGAGGTCCGCTCGATCGCGGCCGCGTGCACGCACGGCCTCTTCCTCAAGGACGCCTTCGAGCGGATCAAGGCCGTGACCGACGACCTGTACTCGACGGACACCCTCGACAATCCGGCGGAGAAGGCGTCCGTCGCGCCCGACATCGCCCAGATCCTCCGACGGGAGGTCGGCGCCGCGGACGGGGCGCCGGCGGGCCCGCGGCCCCGATGAGCCCGGTCCCGATCCGGCCCGCGGCGGACGTCCCGCTGGACGTGCTGCAGGGGCTCACGCACGCCCTCCGGGCGGAGCTCCTCCGCCGGGGCGAGTTCCTTCCGTCGCCGTGGGTCGAGGAGGCCGCCGAGGACCTCCGCGCCGGGCGGCTCGCGGGGTGGGTCTCGGGACCCGGGACCGACGGCGACGGGCTCGCGTTCCTCTCCGCGCGCCCGGGTCGAGGGTACGGCCACATCCACGTGGGACCCGGACCCGACGCGCTCGCGCGGTCGGAGGCGCTCCTCGACGCGCTCCGGGGGACGCTCGGCCCGGATCTCGGCCGGATCGATGTCGGGATCACCGGCCTCGCCGCGTCCGACGAGGACCGGCTGCGGGAGGGAGCCGCCCGCCGGCCGGGCGACGAGGCGATCGTCCGGTACGCGCTCGAGCGGCCGGTCCTCCCCCCGCCGGCGGCGGGCGAGTGGCCGCCCCATCTCCATCGGACCGCCGTCGGCGACGTCGACTTGGGAGCGCTCGCCCTTCTCGACTGGTCGGCGTTCCAGGGGACGGACGACGCCGAGCTCATCGCCGACACCGTCGCCGGCGACCGCCGGATCCTCGAGGAGATCGTCGGCGGCCTCCTGGGCCGCTTCCTCGACGAGGCGTCGTGCGTCCTCCTCGACGCGGAGGGGCGGCCCGCGGCCCTCCTGTTCACCGCGGAGGAGTCCGCCCGCTCCGCGGTGTTCCTCGATCTCGCGGTCCGGCCGTCCGAGCGCCATAGGGGGCTCGGGGCGGCCTTGATCGGCTGGGGCCTCCGCGCCCTCGCCGCGCTCGGCCACGAGCGCGTGCGCCTCTGGGTCACCGAGTCGAACGCGCCGGCCCGTGCGCTCTACGCGTGGTCGGGGTTCGTCGCCGCGGGGCGGGCGATCATCTATCGGCTCCGGGTTCCGTCGACCGCGGCCGGCGTCGCGCAGCCGCAGCGGTCCCGGTAGGGGCAGTCGGTCGCCATCCACGCCGGGCACGCCGGGAGGCGGTCGGGCCGGCGGGTCCGGAACGCCTCGTCGAGGCCCTGGAGACGGTCGAGACCGACCTGCGCGATCGCGTCGAGCGGGTCGAACCGGACCGCGAAGGCGTCGATCGGCCCCAAGCCGCCGTCGCGGTCGTGGCCGATGAGGAGCCACCCCTGCCCGTCGCCCACGGCCGCGCAGCGCAGGCCGAGCTCGAGGAGGTACTGCGGCTGCCGGTCGAGGACGGTCCGGGGGTCGAGCGGCGTCCGGACCCGGGAGACCTTGAGGAGGTACGGGTGGTCCCGGAAGCAGCCGACGGGCTCCGTCGGCTCGCCGGTGGGGACCGCGAGCCGGGTCACCTCGCCGGTGGGGCCGGCCTCCACGAGCGCCACGAGCGTGCGGTACGC
>DATJVB010000070.1:0-7045 GCA_035502055.1 Thermoplasmata archaeon
GAGCCCGAGGTCAGGAGGAGTAGAGCTCGTCCGGGGGTGACGAAGGAGAAGCCGCCCCGAGATCGGGTGCCATCTCGGCCCGGGGAGGACCCCGCCGCCCCCGGCATGGACTCTCCCGAAACTCGGCGATCCCCGAACCGCACCGCGACGGCCGCGAAGCGGCGTTCCGAACGATCCAACGGTCCTCGATACGGGGGGTATCGCCGGCATGCCACGGCATCTCCGCACGAGACGGAGGACCGGATACCTTGGGAGGGTTCGATTTTCCCAAGTTCGTAGGTCTCAAGAGGGCGTACGGGCTACTACCAGCGTGGTCGTGCCGGGCCTCGTCGACCTCGTCGTCGGCGTCGTTCTCGTCGTCCTCGCAAGCTGGCTGGGGGGCGAGGTGGGGAAGGCCAACCACCTCGCCGGCCGGATCGTGTGGGTCCTCGTGCTGGTCATCGGGATCATCCTGCTCGTCTCCGGTCTGGTGGAGTTCGTCGTCTACCTGGCCTAGTGGGCACCCTCCCTCCACCGCCGCGTTTCCCTCGACCGGGACGGCGACTCCGTGGATTCTCGGGCCCGCCGCGGGGAGGAATCGGCCCTGTCGACCCCAGGATCCCTACCCGCGGGAGAGCCTTGCGAGAAAATCGACCAGCGCCTCGATGAGAGGGTCCGGAGCCTCGAGCGATGGCAAATGTCCGGCGCCACGGATGCCCACCCCGCTTCCCCGCGGTAGGTGGGTGACCAGGGCCCGTGTCTGGGACGGCGGGATGAGTTGATCCTCTTCCCCCCAGATGACCAAGGACGGCACGTTAACCTTCGAGAGCGTGTCCGTGAGGTCCGGGCGCGTGGCGATCGCGGTGAGCGCGCCTCGGATCGACGGGGGACGAGCGCTACGGACGATCGCGCGGACGCCCTCGACCAACGGGCCCCCGGCCTTCCAGGTCGACGGAGCGAGCAGGGCCCGGGTGGTGGCCTCGACGTCCACTCCCTCCCCCGTCTCCGCGGAGCGACGAACGGTCGCTAGACGTTTCTCACGCGCCTCGGCCGTATCGGGCTCCGAACGCGTGTCGGCCAGGACCAACCCGGCGAACAGCTCCGGATGGTCCCGGAACAGTTGGAGGGCGATGTATCCCCCGAACGAATGCCCGACCACGACGGCCGGGCCGGATACATGCGCGGAAACGCCACGGGCGACCTCGGCGGAGAACCCCGACAGTGTATCCGGGACCCGCGACTCCGCGGCGCGGCCGAAGCCCGGCAGATCCAAGAGCACGACGCGGTGATTCCTCGAGAGAGCCTCGAGCTGCGGCCGCCACATCCTGTGGTCCAACGGGTACCCATGGAGGAAGACGACGGGACTCCCCTCCCCTCGTTCGACGGCCGGCCATCCCGTCGCACCCGCGGGTCCCATCCGGCCCGCTCCGTCAATCGAAATGGGAGGAGACTGCGACGAGGTACACCAGGAGGGCTACGACGATGAGTAGAGCGAGCCAAGAGGCCGAGAGGAATTCGATGACCGCGTAGAAGAGAAGGACGATGATCGCGAGGGCGAGGGCCCAGAGTTCCTGATCCCAGAGCCCGAACGCCACCGCGAGCAGGACGGCACCCAAGACGAGGACGATCAGCCCCGCGACGAGCCCGGTGAATCCGAAGACAGTGGAGCCTCCCGCGAGTCCCAACCCCGCTCCGACCAACAGCAGCAGGAGGCCGACGAAGAGGATGAAAAGCCCGAAGATCGCGATCAGGATCGCCAGGATGGCGACGCCCAACGGAAGCTGTCCAATCCCCTGCGCGGACATCGTTCCCCCAGCCGGCCCGCGGCCAAGTCGAGTAGCGTTATCGAGCCTATAATCCGATGTCCAACCTCGCCGGTAGGCTCACCCTTGACGTGGGTACAGTCGCAGCTCGGACCGACTCTCTGTCAAGGGTAGGGGGAACGGACGTTGGATCGGACGAACCCCTTTCCTCTGTCGTGAAGCCGGGTACCGGACTGCGCGGAGGAGGGATCTTGGCTCGGGGGAATCGGCGCCCCTCTTAACACGTCAATCCGGATTGACCGCGCCCTGATGGCCCGGGGCGCCTCCCGAATGAGACGGGGGGGGCTCCGTGCGCGCGTCGTCCCGGGCGGGACGTCCTCCACACGGCCGGGTCTTCGGCCCCCCTCCCCTCCCGCCCGACCGGCCGAGCGCTGCCTTCCGGGAGCTCTCGCTCCGGGTGGTTCCCCCGGACCACTGGACCGGCGCGCTCCGATCGCGGTGGGGACTCTCCATCCGTCTCCTGAACTGCCGCCCGCCCGACCGGCCGGACGCGCCGGTCGAGCGGCTGTTCGAGATCGAGGGGGCGACGCCGTCGGACCGGCCGGCGATCGAGCGATACCTGGACGCCTCCCTCCCCCCGACCGCGGTGCGCAGCGCGTTCGACGGCCGGGGGTCGGCGCTCGTGTCCGTCTCCGAGCCGGCCGGCGCGCTGTGCGGGTTCGCCCGGGGGGTGGGCGGGACCTGCCTCACCTGTCCCCTCACCTCGTCGGCCGAGGACGACGGGCACGTCGTCTGGCGGCTCCTCCTTCCCGGCGCTCGCGGGGCGGCGTCGGGCGTTCCCTCGCCGATGCCGGCGACGCTCTCCGGCGCGGCGTTCGGCGGGATCCAGCGGTACGTCCCGGGGCGGCCCCTCACGCCCAGTCAGGAGAGGGCGATCACCGCGGCGATCGGTCTCGGTTACTTCGAGGTGCCGCGGCGGGTCCGGCTGAGCGACGTCGCGCGGGCGCTCGGGCTCTCCCCTTCGACCGTCCAGGAGCATCTCCGCCGAGGCGTCGGGAGGCTCCTCGCCCACCGGACGGATCCCTCCTCCGCGCTGCGCGCCTCCCGCTGACGACGTCCCGAGAGGGGGACCGGCCCATCCTCCCGGGGCGGGCCGGGAGCCCCGGTCACTCGGTCGGGCGAACGGCGACCGCGGGGGGCAGCGCCGCCGCCGCGCGCGTCGGGCCGGCGACCGCGAGCATCGACAGGGCGTACGCGGCGGCGAGGATGATGGCGAGGTTCGTCCAGGGCATCGCGAACGTCGTGACCGAGCTCGCCGCGCCCTCGGGGCCGTGGGTGAGGTTCCAGACGAGGAGGAGGCCGAGGAAGGTGCCGATCCCGAGGCCGACGAGCGTCACGAACGAGTACTCGAGGAGGAACGACCGCACGACCATGCTCCGCGTGAACCCCGTCGCGCGCAGCATGCCGATCTCGCGGCGCCGCTCGACGACGGCGCGCAGGGCGACGATCCCCATCGCCGCGATGCCGACCGCGAGCCCGAGGCCGACGAAGATCTGGAGGAGCCCGATCTCCCCCTCCGTCGAGGCGATCGAGCTCGCCACCGCGTTGTCGATGTCGACGATCACGAGGCCGTACGGGAAGAACGCGCGCTTCGCCGCGTCCGCGGCCTGCGTCGCCGACGCCCCGGGGGCGAGCCCGAGGAGGAAGACCTTCTCCGCGACGATCCCGAGGGCGCGTGCCGTCGCGGGGCCGACGATCACGCCGGAGAGGACCGACTGGGTCGTCACGCCGAGCACCGTCACCGACGTCCGGTTGCCGGTCACGGGGTTCGTGATCTCGAGGACGCCGCCGGGGTCGACGGTCGGATGGCCCGGGGCCGCCGCCGTGCCGAGATTGTTCGGGACGGTCGAGTACGACTGGTCGACGATCGCCACGTCGGGCGCGGTCGCGAGCGCCGCGCTCACCGCGGCCGCGCTCATCCCGTCCTCCGTGGCGGAGTACGTGAACCGGTTCGTGGTGTAGAAGTCGGAGGACGGCGGCTCCCCCGCCGGCCCCGCGTACAGCGTGTCGTCGAACGGAGGAGCGGTCGAGCCGTTCGGGCGGACCTCGATGCCGCCGAACGCGAGGGGAACGACCGTGCTGAAGTACGGGGCGACCGTCGCGTTCGCCGCGACGAGGGCGGGGAGGTCCGGCACCGAGGTCGCGGAGTACGCGACGAACGCGTAGCCGCCGGACTCGTCCCGTTCGAGCGTGGTGAGGCTCGCGTCGAGCGACGAACCGACGCCGGCGATCGCGACCAGGGTGAACGTCACGAGGGCGAAGATGGCGAGGCTCAGCGTCGCCCGGCCAGGGCGCCGGCCGGGGTACGAGAGGGCGACGCGGGCGACCGGGGCTCGGCCGGACCGGCCGCCGGCGAGGCGGACGAGCCCGCCGACGAGCGCCGACGCGTTGAAGGCGTAGACGAGGACCGCCGCCCCGACGAGGATGATCCCCTCGGTGAACACCGAGTAGATCCCGCCGCCGTGCTGGGAGCCGAGGAGCGCGGTGTGGAGCGGCCCGGCGCCGGCCCAGACGAGGAGCGCGATCCCGACGGCGGTGAAGACGGGGCGGTTCTTGAGGAACCGCGCGGCGACGAGCCCGACCCCCACCACGACGAGTGCGCCGCCGAGGATCGGGTACGAGAGCGCGGCGCTTCCCTCGTACGTGCGCGCGAAGAGGAGCGCTCCGAGCACGGCCGCGCCGATGCCGACGAGGGCCGCGTAGGTGTAGGTCCGCACCGGCGGAAGCGGCTCCGGCAGGTCCCGGATCGCCCGGACGATGTTGAGCCGGCTCGCCCGCCAACTCGCGACGGCGATCGTGGCGAGCGTGAGGAGGAACCCCGCGGTGTACGCGACGACGAGCGATCCGGGCTCGACGGTGAACGAGCCCTCGAGCGCGGAGGCCGTGAGGCCCGGGGTCGCGAGGAGCGTGCTGAACGCGTACGTGAGTCCCCACCCGACGGCGACGCCGAGGAGCGTGCCGGCGAGCGCGCTCCCCGCGGCGTAGAGCGCTCCCTCGAAGAGGAACGAGTAGACGAGCTCCCGCCCCCGCAGCCCGATCGCGCGCATCAGGCCCATCTCGCCCTTGCGCTCCTCGGCGAGGAGGAGGAAGATCCCGACGATGAGGAGGGCCCCGGCGGCGATCGAGAACAACCCGAGGACGAGGAAGAGCGTCGTGACGCTGCTCCCCGTCATCTCCTCCTGGGCGAGCGCGGTCTTCAGTAGCTGGTTCACGGTGAGCCCCGACGCGGCCGGGATCGTCGCGAGGGTTGCGTTCAGCGTCGCGCTCACCGCCGGCGCGTTCGTGATCCGGGTCGCCTGCGAGCCCGAGTTCGTGACGGAGAGGAGGTTGATCCTCCCGGTCTGGTTCTCGAGCGCCTGCGCCGCCGGAAGGGTGACGAACACCCCGCCGAAGTCCCCGATCCCCCCGGTGGGAAACGCGCCGCGCAGGTTGTCCTGGACGACCGACTGGACCGTCATCGGGACGGGCGTCGCGTTGATCCCGTAGAGCCACACCGTGTCGCCGGTCCGCGCGTCGAGCTCGCTCGCGGCGAGGTCGTCCAAGAGGACGCCGCCGGGGGAAGGACCCGCGATCGTGGCCCCCCCGTCGGAGACGAAGCTCCCGAGGGCGGCGCTCTGGTTCGCGTTGGAGCCGAGGAGATAGAGGTTCGGCTGCGGCACGCCGGAGGTCCGGTCGAGGACCGAGACCCGCGTCACAATCTCCGGCGTCACCCCGGCGATCGCCGGGTCGGTCGACGTCGCGGCCGAGACGTTCGCATAGACGGAGTAGGGAAAGTAGGCATACCCGCCGGAGGGGGTCTGGTTGCCCACGAGCTCGTCGTGGTACCCCACCGCGAGGACGGTGTAGTGGACCGCCAGGGTATCGATGGTGTCGCCGACGACGAGGCTCCCGGAGATGATCGTCGTCGCGACGAGGAGCCCCGCCACGAGCAGCGCGGTCCGCCGGCGCGCCCGGGTGGCGTTCCGGACGCCGATGCGGAACGCGAGGCGGTGCCGGAGCGCGAGGACGAGGAGCACGACGGCCGCAACGAGGAGGAGGAAGATCGGCGCGGCGAGCTCCGACGCGAGACCGGCCATGGCGGCTCAGGAGACGAACCGACCGTCCTCCATCCGGAGGGTCCGGTCGCACGCCGCCGCGACGGTCGGATCGTGGGTCACGATGACCAGCGTCTGTTCGTAGGTCCGGTTGAGCTGGCGAAGGAGCGAGACCACCTGATGCGAGCTCGCCTCGTCGAGGTTGCCGGTCGGCTCGTCGGCCCAGACGATCGCCGGCCGGCCGACGAGGGCGCGGGCGAGGGAGACCCGCTGCTGCTGCCCGCCGGAGAGCTCCGCGGGCCGCCGGTCCAGCCGGTCGCCGAGCCCGAGCTCTGTGAGGATAGACCGGGCCCGGTCCCGGGCCGTACGTCCCGAGACGCCCGTGATCAGGAGCGGCATCTCGACGTTCTCGACCGCCGACAGGACCGGGAGGAGGTTGTACGACTGGAAGACGAACCCGACGCGCCGGGCTCGGTAGTCGGTCCGGGTCCGGTCGTCCATCGACCGGAGGTCGACCCCCTCGAGGGCGACCGACCCGCGGGTCACGTCGTCGAGGCCCGAGAAGCAGTTGAGGAACGTCGTCTTGCCGGAGCCCGACGGCCCCATCACGGCGAGCATCTCACCGCGGCGGATCGTCACGTCGAGCCCCCGCAGCGCCTCGACCTGCGTCTCCCCCTCGCCGTAGATCTTCCACACGTCGGTCCCCACGACCACCGATTCCGTCGTCATGCGGGTCCTCCGAGAGACCGGAGCGGCGCACGCGGCCCAGGGGGCATAAGAGTACGTCTCACCCGAGGTCACCTCGGACAATCTCCCCGAAACGGATACGGCGACGGGGACGGGACCGGGCCGGCCCGGTCGAAGTTCGGAGGCGAGCGACCGCCCGCAACGTGCGGCGAGGTCGGTCCGCGGGTCATGACGCCCATGCGAACGAACGCCTCGCGAGCTCCCCTCTTCCCGGAAGGACGGCAAGAGGCCTTCCGGGATCGAATCGGACGCTCGGGCCGAACTCCGACCGGCGCTCAAGGGCCCGCGACCGGGGTCGCCGGCCCTCCCGGGGGGGTGGGGAAGGGTCAAGGGAGGGACGTTCATGCCCCCTCGTGGCCGCGAATCCTCCGCCGACGATGCCGATCGCCGAACTCCGACCCTCCCGAACCGCGACGATCGAGGCGACGGTCCTCCAGCTGGAGGCTGTGCGCGAGGTCAGCG
>DATJVB010000071.1:0-2294 GCA_035502055.1 Thermoplasmata archaeon
TGTTCGGTTGCTGGCTCGACACGAACGTCCCGATGGGCGGGATGATGTTCGTCTCGTTCTGGTTCGCTATCGACACGCACACGGTCGTGTCGATCTTGTAGCACGGCGGATTGAACGTCGTCGACGATGCGGCCGGCCCGGGAGCGGCCGCGCTCGCCGCGGAGACTGAGACGGCCGTCCGAGCGGGCACGGCGGACGCGCCTGGGACGACGCCCGACCCGCGGACCGCGCCCGGGGGCGTCACCCCGATCGCGGGTCCGTGGGCGATTGCGAGGAGACCGATCCCGGACGCCACCAGGAGGAGCGTCGCGAGGACCGCGCCCGTCCGCGCGGCGGATGTGCGTTCCATGTGCCTATCCTCGCTGTCGGCGACGATCGCGCGCCCGGCCGGCCATCGAGCCACGGTCGAGGTCGTGGTCAAACACCTCGGGGGGTGGTTTCGTTCACGGCTATAGACCTCTAGGTAGCCCCTTGGCCGCGCGACGCGCGGCGAAAGCGAGGGGTGCCTACACATGAATGCGCACCAGCTTCACCGGACGGGCCCTCGCCCCCGAGCGGGCCGAGGGTCGATCGCGCCCCCGCCCGGCGCCGACGGGGGGCGCGGTCGACGGTCCGAACGGGGCCCTTCATCGAAGAGATCCGGCGTCGGATGTCGGAAGCGGGATCGCGGTTGCCGTCCGCTACTCAAACCGGCCGACGCCGCCGCCCTGGCTCGAGAGGCCCGCGTCGAACTTCGACTGGAACGACGCGTTGCTCTGCTTCGCGGCGACGCGCAAGGCGATCGGACGGTTCTTGATGCCGACGCGCATGAAGCCGGCACCGAGGAACCCGGCGGCCGCCGCCTGCAACGAGACCTGCGCCACGCCGACCGTGTTCCCGACGCCGATCTGCTGCACGACGGGGAGCGGCGGGGCCGTGGGGATTGGGACGGCCGGCGGGGTGGGAGGCGGGGGGGGCGCCGTCGTGCCGACCGGCGCGAGGGGCGCGAGCTGGATGCGGAGCTCCGCGACGGGGAACGACTGGGTGACGACCGTATCGTTCGATGCCGGCACGTACGACGCCCAGGTGTACAGGCCGTCAATCGAGCCGCTACCGACCGCCTTGCAGTCGGTCGTCGTGCAGGCGTCGACCGGGACGAGGGAGTACGGGGGGCCGACCGCGATCACGTTGAACGACGCCGACCAGCTGTCGCCCACGTACATCACGTTCGCCGTCGAGTTCGTGGACCAGTTCCAGCCGAGATAGACGAGCCCGTTCTGGTGGACCACCGTGGGCGTCTGCTGGCATGACGGGAACGGCTCGCCGCCGCGCGTGCACGACGACGTCGGGGAGAGCGTCGGCGACGGCTCGATGTTGCCGAACGGAACGTAGGTGAAGATCGGCTTCCCGGTCCCGGCGGCGACCTGGGTCTTGGTGACCGGCCCGAAGCCGATGTTCTTGAGCGCGCTGAACAGCGTGGGATTCGTCGTGGTCGGCTTGTCGTACGGCCCGTGGTCGACGTACTGGAGCGATCCCGACGTGCCGTCGGGGCACGTCGCGAACGACGGGCCGTCCCAGGTCCCGCCGGTCGCGGCGGCGAGATCGCATCCCGCGGTGATGACGTTCGCGGCGTCGACGAGGACCGCGGGGCCGCCCGGAGCGCCGCCCTTGTTCGCGAACTGATCCGGCCACCCCTTCGAGTACGGGTCCGTCGGCGTCGCCCAGTAGTCGACCATGTCGATCGTGCAGTCGCCGCCCACCGACTCGGTGCACTGCTTCGCCGAGTGGGCGAGACCGGCGATCGAGTGGGTCGCGTTCCCGTCCTGGCTCTTGACCCAGCCCTCGCAGTTGGGGCTCGTGACCGAGGGGAAGTGGTACGCGGGCTCGCACGTCGCGCCGATGCATCCCCAGGTGCTCGGGTTCCCCGCCCAGGTCGACGGGCTCACGCAGTAGTTCTCGGGGTACCCCGGGTCGCGCGGGGCGCTCGACCCCATCCAGACGATGACGTGGTGGGTGTCGTTCGCCCAGTCGAGACCGCTCCCGATGATCGTCCCGTAGAGCGCCGTGATCGAGGAGGAGTGGAGGAAGTTGTCGGAGAAGTCAGAGTCGTCGTAGCACCAGTTGTTGCAGCCGTTGAACATCACGTTCTGCTGGAGGGTCTGCTTCACATCCCCCCCGAACTCCGAGGACGGGACGAACTGCGGGATATCGACGTGGTACTCCGCCCCGTCGCCGTCGTCCCAGTTGTTGAGCGTGGCGAAGTAGTCGACAAGGGCGAACGAGACTGTCGTGTGAGGGTTCGCCGCGGCGATCGC
>DATJVB010000072.1:0-2647 GCA_035502055.1 Thermoplasmata archaeon
CGAGCTCGAGTTCGTCGTCGCCGCCCGGGTCGCCCGTCTCCTGGGGGACCGGGGGGACGGTAAGGGCGCCCTCGAGATCCACGGTCGGGTCATCGAGACCGCGCGGCGCATCGGCCAGCCGGCGATCGAGCTCGAGCACCAGCTCGGGCTCGCCGAGCTCGGCCTCGACGCCGGCCCGTCCCCACGGGCCCGCCGCGCGATCGCCCGCGCGGGGGAGCTCGTCGAACGGCTCTCCCTCACGCCCCCCTCGCCCTCGCTCGTGCGGTGGTGGATCCTCTCCGGCCGTGTGGCCGCGATCGACGGCGCGGACGAGACCGCCGCCGACCGCTGGACCGCCGCGTCGACCCGCCGGGGGCCGACGGGGGCCCCGCGGTGGACCGGCGAGGCCGCGCTCCGCCTCGCCGTCGCCGACATGGCGCGCGGGGACGAGGCGGCCGCCCGGAGCCGTTTCGACCGGCCGGATGTCGACCGCCTCGTGATGGCCGACGAGGCCGGGGGGTTCGCGGCCTGGAAGGGCCGGCTCCTCGAGCTCCCCCGCGAGGACCTCTCGGGAGGCGCCGCGCTCGCCCGGTACCGGGCGCCCGCCGGCCGCTAGAGCGTCGGGAACGCCCCGGGATCGAGGGCGTAGCCGATCGTGAGCACGCCCACGATCGCGAGGACCACGACCACGAACCGCTCGAGCTGCCGGGGCTCGACGCGCGCGCCGAGGCGCGACCCGATGACGCTCGCCGTCGCGGCGACCGCGAGGAGACCGAGCGCGGCGGCGACGCCCACGAGGAGCGGATCCGGGATCGAGAAGACGAAGTTCATCGTGAGGATCATCGTCGTGTCGCCGAGTTCGAGGAGAAGGATGAGGAGAAAGGCGGTCATCGTCGCGGTCCGCCCGGCCGGCGGGGCCCGCTCGCTCTGCGGCACGAGCGCGAGGTACCCCGCGTAGGCGAGGAGGAGCACCCCGCCGCCGAGCCGGAGGTACACGACCTGGCCGCCGAGGACCGCGAGGAGCGCGGCGCCGACGACGACCGCGAGCAGCGTGGTCACGATGAACGCGGCCGCGGCTCCGAGCCAGACGGCGAACGGCGGTTCGCGCGCCGCGAGCCCGATGAGGGCGAAGTTCGTCCGGTCCGCGAACTCGAACCCCGCGACGACGGCGAAGACGGTGAGGAACGGAACGACGACGTCCGGATCCATCAGACGGACGTCCTCACGCGAGGTGCGGGAGGAACTCGTCCACCTGTCGCTCGCAGTAGAAGCACCGCAGCACCACGGGCCGTCGGCGGACGACCTCGAACTCGCTCTCGAGCGGTTCGTGCTGGTTCGTGATGCAGTTCGGGTTGGGGCAGGCGAGGACGCCGGCGATCCGGTCCGGCAGGTCGACGGCGCGCTTCTCCCGGACCTTGAAGTCCCGGATGATCGAGATCGTCGCCGTCGGCGCGATGAGCGCGATGGCGTTCACCTTCCGGGGGGAGAGCTCCATGTTCTCCACCTTCACGATGTCCTTCCAGCCGATCTTCTGGCTGCGGACGTGCAGCGCGAGCGAGACCGTCGAGTCCCGGTCGAGCTCCTTCACCCCGATGATGCGGAGCACCTCGAGGGCGAGCCCGTTGCCGATGTGGTCGATGACGGTGCCGTTCTTGATCGGGGTGATCTTGAGCTCCCGCATCCGCCGACCTACGCCGCCTTGACGCCGAGGAGGAGGGAGAGGAGGGCCATCCGCACGGGGACCCCGAGGAACGCCTGGCGGAAGTAGGCAGCCCGGGGCGTCCCATCGACCTCGGGCGCGATCTCGCCGGTCCGGGGCAGCGGGTGCATGACGATGAGGCGGGCCTTCGCCCCGCCCAGGACGGTCGCGTCGACCCGATACGACCCCGCGACCTTCCGATACTCCGCCTCGTCGGGGAACCGCTCGCGCTGGATCCTCGTCACGTACAGCACGTCCGCCTCGCGGACCGCCTGGTGCAGCTGGTCCGACTGCGAGATCCGGGCCCCCATCTGGTCGAGGTGCTCGCGGACCTCCACCGGGAGGCCGAGCCCCGGCGGGTGGGAGAGCACGATCTCCGCCCCGAACAGGGCGAGGGCGTGAGCGAGCGAGTGGACCGTCCGGCCGAACTTGAGGTCCCCGAGCAGCACGACCCTCAGCCCTGTCAGCGTCCCGAACGCCTCGTGCATCGTCGCGAGGTCGACCAGCGTCTGCGACGGGTGCTGGCCGGCGCCGTCGCCCGCGCTGATCACGGGCCGGTCCGACACCTGCGCCGCGAGGCGGGTCGCGCCCTCGTTCGGGTGGCGGAGCACGATCGCGTCGGCGTAGCCGGAGAGCATCCGGATCGTGTCGGAGAGGCTCTCCCCCTTCCGTGTGGAGGTCGACGCCGGGTCGGCGATCGTGATGTACTGCCCCCCGAGCCGGAGCATCGCGCTCTCGAACGACAGGCGCGTCCGCGTCGACGGCTCGAAGAAGGCGAGAGTGAGGATCCGACCCTGGAGCGCCCGGCTCGCGCGCCGGCCCTCGGAGATGGGGAGCATCCGCCGAGCCGTTCGGAGGATCTCCTCGATCTCCTCGCGGCTGAGGTCCCGGATGCTCACAAGGTCGCGGCCCTTGAGGGTCACCGGCGGCGGGAGCGGGCGGGCCGCTTTAACCGTTTAGTGGAACGGG
>DATJVB010000073.1:0-2302 GCA_035502055.1 Thermoplasmata archaeon
TCGCAGAGCGGTCCCTGCCCGCTCGACGCCGCCGCGCACGGGTCCGTCCCGTAGAACGCGTTGTAGTGGTCCTCGTCCCCGTCGGGGCCGGTCGTCTCCATGACGAAGGCGACCTGGACGTCGGACCACGCCGGCTTCGCCGTCGAAGTGACCTGGGCGGAGAGGGTGACCCGGGTCTGGCCGACGCCCGCCGAGCACGCGTTCCCGTCGAGGGCGCAGATCGTCGCCGGGTCCGCGGTCGCCCCGAGGGAGAGGACCGTCGTGGTGCTCGTCGTCGCGGCGGGCGACGCGGCCGCCGGCTGGGCTGTCGCTGTCACGCCCCCGGGCATCGCCCCCGGGGCGAGGGACACGGGCGTGGTCCCGTCGGCGAGTCGGCCGACCGTGAACCCGATCGTAAGGAGCCCGAGCGCGACGAGGAGTCCCAAGGAGAGCGCCGAGGCGCGGCGTCCCCGGGCGAGCCGGAACCGGAGACTGGAGAGGCGGAGCATCGAATCTTAGGGGCGAACGAGCCACCCCGAGGGCATAGACCTTTGCCTCCCTATCCTCGGCCGGAACGTCGGGGGCCGACCCCCCTCCGCGATCGCCGAGGTCGCCTACGTCGAGGTAACCGAACGCCTATACCCCGACGCACCGTATCCGGACCGTTGACCGCCCCCGACGACCGCTCCGCGGGACCGGATCCCCGCATCGACGACCGGGTCTTGGAGCTCCTCACCGCCCGGGCGGGACGACTCGCGTTCAACGGACTTCGCCGGACGCTGGGTTCCCATCCGGAGTCCCTCGCCCGGGCGCTCCGGCGACTGGAACGCGACGGATTCATCGAGCACGCGGCGGGCGGGTACGCCCTCCGGCCCGAGATCGACCACGCCGGCCCGTCGCGGGGCTCCGGGGCCGGTCTGCCGACGCGCGAGGTCGCCTCGGTGGCGCTCCCCCCGGGGGTCACCGCCGACGATGCCGCCGGGGCGCTCGCGGGGCGTTGGTTCGGCCGTCTCCGCTGGGTCGGGACGTACGACGACCTGCCCGAGCCCCGGCTCGTCTGGACGGTCACCGACGACGGCTCGAACGTCTACCTTGCCCTCTCCTCCGCGGGGCTGCGCATCCTGATCGACGAGGAGCCCGCCTCCGGCCGGGCGGACCGGGAGCGCGCGGCGTCGGAGCTCCTTCTGCAGGCGGTGACCCGGCTGCATCGCGCCGGTCGCCGCGAGGACGCCGTCGCCCGGCTCGAGCGTTCGCCGGCGTCCTTCGCCCTCTGGGCCGACAACTGACCCCCGACGGGGTGTGACCGGGTCCGGCCGCGTCCGGTCATCATCTCCCCCCGAGCCGTAGCTCCGGCGTTGCCCTGCGGGGCAGAGAGTAAACCATGGGAGAAGAGTGCGGGACCGAGGGACGAACGCCGTACGGGCCGTGGGTCTGGAGCGCCTACAAGGCGTACAACGAGCTCCTGCGGGAGAAGATCAAGAAGCGGTTCGAGGCGCAGGAAGGGCCGTGGATGGACAAGCTTGCGGGGGAGCTCGTCGCGCTGGTGAACGCCCAATGGGAGGGCGGCCGGAAGGGCGAGCAGGCGGAGGAGGAGATCCTCGACCGGATCCGCGGGCTCCTCAAGGAGTGAGGTCGGGTGCCGATCCCGTTCGGTCCCGATTCCGGCCCGACCCCGGCGCCGGCCCCGCCGATCCCCCTGCCCTGGCCGGGAGCCCGCGGTACTCGGTAGGCCGCGCTCCGCGTCCCGGGGGCCGATGTCGATCTTCGAGCTCGAGTCGGAGCTGGTCGCGGCGGTCGACCGGCTCGGCCCGAGCGTGGTCCGCATCGATCGCGGTTCCCCGCGCGGGCCGCACCCGTCGGCCGACACCGGCGCGACGGGATCGGGCGTCGTCTGGGACGCGACGGGCCTCGTCGTCACCAACGAACATGTGGTCCGCGGCGCGGCGGGGGTCACGGTCCGGTTCGCCGACGGGACGACCGAGCCCGGGACGGTCGTGGGGTCCGACCCCCGGACCGACATCGCGGCCGTCCACGTCGCACGGAGAGATCTCGTGCCCGCGCCTCGGGGCGATTCCTCGCGCCTGCGCGTCGGCCAGCTCGCGATCGCCATCGGGCACGCCCTCGACCTGCCGGGCGGACCGACCGCGTCCGTCGGGGTGGTGAGCGGTCTAAACCGGCCGCTCCTCGGCGGAAGCTACGTGCTCGAGGGGTTCCTGCAGACCGACGCCGCGATCAACCCCGGGAACAGCGGCGGTCCGCTCGCCGACCTCTCCGGGGCCGTCATCGGGCTCAACGCCGCCGTCGCCGCGCTGGCGCAGGGGAT
>DATJVB010000074.1:0-32059 GCA_035502055.1 Thermoplasmata archaeon
GGTGAGGATATCGGTCTTCGTGAGGACCGGCACCATCGGGAGGCGGAACCGGAACTCGACCGTCGCCGCGAGCATGAGGAGGGAGACGAACCCGGAGGCGGTCCGGGCGAGCGCCGGGTCGAACAGGAAGGCGAGCGCGGAGCGGCCCCCGGAGAGGGCGTCGACGATCGCCCGCGACGACTCGCGGAAGGCGAACAGCTCCACCTGGCCGGGCGTGTCGACGAGGACGTAGTCCGCGTTCGTCTCGCCGATCGCCTGCCGGACGTCGAACACCTTGAGCGCGATCATGTCGGCGGCCGCGACCTGGGCGCCGTTCGGCCCGAGGTTGTACTCGTCCATCACGTCGCCGAGCTGGACCCACTCGCGGATGTCGACGTCGGGCTCGAGTTCCGCCGACTCCCCGCCGGGGTCGAGGTTGACGACGAGCGGATCGTACCCGGCGTTCTTCATCCACGTCGCGAACGACCGCACGAGGTGGGTCTTCCCCGCCCCCGCGGAGCCCGTGAAGTAGATCGTGGCGGGCTCCTCCACGGTCACTCCTCCGGGGCGGGCGGCGGCGCCTCGCGGATCGCCCGGGCGATCTCGTGGAGGAGACGCCCCTTCGGCCGGCCGGCCGCCTTCGCGATCTTCACCCGGCCGGCGAACGCGTGCGCGCGGCGCGGGAACTGCTTCCCGGGCTCGGCCTCGGCGTTGAGTCCGAGCCGGACCGCCGCCGCGGCGATCGCGTCGATGGTCACCTTCTCGACCCCCTCGGCGGCGGCGACGCGCCGGCCGCCGCGGCGCGAGACCCCCCGGTCGAGATACTCCGGGTAGACGTAGAAGTGGTCGGGCATCCGGCCCGGTCCGACTAGGGGGGCGTCGCCGGCTTCGCGGCGACCCGAACGCCGTTCAGGACCCCGTGCTGTCCGGGGCGCGACCGGATCTGGACGAGCCCGAGGTCGGTCTCGAGGATGACCCCGCGCGTGAGGATGTTCCGCTGCACGTAGTTGGGGTTCGCCGGGTTCTCCCGGACCGTCACGATGGACGCCACCTTCGTCGTGCGCGTGGCGGGGTCGTAGACGTTCACCTTCTGCGCGGTGAGGATCCGAAGCTTCTCGTTGCCCCCCCGGACCCGGTACCGCTTCACCGTGCCGCCGCCGACGGTCGCGTGCTGGAGCTCCCGGGAGATCTCGAACCGCCGCTTCTTGCGGATCGGTCGCAGCCGGCCACCGGTCGGCTTGCGCCGGGAACGTCCCTGCCAGATCCCCATGGGTGCGGGCGGCTCCACGCCGGGCGCGCTATAAGACGCTTATCGAAGCGAACGGCCCGCCGCGCGAGGGCGGGGGCAGGCGGCCCCGCCGCGCGGAGCGGATGGATTATCGGGGCCGCCGTCGTTACCCTGCGGATGGAGGCGGGGCCGGCCGGGGTGGGCGCGGTCCCGACGCTCCTCGGCGTCGACGAGGCCGGGCGCGGCAGCCTCGTCGGGCCGCTCGTCGTCGGGGGATTCGTCACGACGCCCGAGACCGCGGCGCGCCTCCCCGGACTCGGCGTGCGGGACTCGAAGCTCCTCTCGCCGGAGCGCCGGGAGGCCGTCTACGCCGCGCTCCGCCCGCTCGGCCGGTGCCTCTCGATCGCGCTCTCCCCCCGGATCGTCGACCGGTCCGTGCGCGCCGGATGGCTCAACGCGCTCGAGGCCCGGGCGTTCGCCGGGCTCGTCGCCCGGTCCGGCGCGAGCCGCGCGTTCGTTGACGCCTGCGACCCGGTCGCGCCCCGGTTCGGGCGGACGGTCGCGCGGCTCGCCGGGGGCCGCGTGCCGGTCCACGCGCAGCACCGGGCGGACCGCGAGATCCCCGTGGTGGCGGCGGCGTCGATCGTGGCGAAGGTCCGACGGGACCGGGCGATCGCGCGTCTCGCCCGGTCCCTCGGCGACGGCCTCGGGAGCGGCTACCCGTCCGACGCGCGGACGCGCGCCTTCGTGCGGGAACGGCTCGAAGGGAGCCCGACGCCGCCCCCGTGGGTCCGCGCCTCGTGGCGCACGATGGAAACGCTTAAGGCGCGTCCGACGGCTCGTACGCTCGAATCGTTCCCATGACGGTGGAGGAGTCGCTCGCCCACCTCGTCGACCGGTTCAACCGCCATGCCGAGCGGAACCCGGCCGTGCGCGACGAGCTCGCCGGGATCGAGCGGACGATCGCCATCCACTTGGCGGGCGGCGAGGCGTACCGGGTCGAGCTCAAGGACGGCCGGCTCCAGAACCTTCGGACCGGGAACTCGCAGAAGGCCGACCTCACGATCTCGACGGACACCGAGACGTTCTTCGGGCTCGTCCGGAAGGAGATCGGGCCGATGAAGGCGATCGTGACCCGGAAGCTGTCGATCGAGGGGAGCCTCGAGGACAAGCTGCTGTTCCGCAAGCTCCTCTAGGGCGGCCCCCGGGGCCGCGGGTCGGCGGGAGACTACGGCAGGAAGACGCACGCGGCGATGCAGACGCCGTAGTGGTCCATCGGGATGAACAGCTCCTCGGTCCGGTAGTGGATCCGGCGCAGCTCGACGCCGCGGAAGTGCGCGATCTCCTCCATCCGCCACTTGAGGAACTCCTTGAGCGACTTCTGCGTCCCGTGGAGGTGGCCCTCCGCGACGTACCCGCCCTGGCCGTCGGTCCTAAATCCGTAGGCGATCCCGGCGCTGATCGCCTCCCCCTCGCCGCCGCCGTGGCGGGCGAGGACGCAGTGCGTGATCGCGCCGCGCGCGATCGGGACCCGCTCGACCTGCCGGATGCCGATCGGGAGGACGCTCGAGACCGACACCAGGTTCTGCTCGCCGATGCGGGCCTGCAGGAGGGCGAGGTCGAAGGCGTTGAGCTCGCTCGTCTTGTTGATCCCCTTGCCGCTCGTGACGAAGAAGCGGGTCGGGACCGGGACCAGGGTCGCCGCGGTCGGGCCCGAGCGGCTCGGCACGGTCCGCGCTGACCGTTCGACCCCTTTAAGCGTTCGCTCCCGGCGCGCGATCAGACCATGATCGCGTGGCGGCGGCGCATCGAATCCTCGGATTCCCCGCGGGTCCGCATGATCTCCGCGATGAGCGCGTCGGTCAGCCGAAGGCTCGCCGACTCGAACAGCGTACCGAGGGGCGCGAGCTCGCGCTGCTCCGCGTCCTCCGCGAACTCGAGGGGGAGGAGGATCGTCGCGACGTGCGCGAGCTTCGAGCTCGGCTTCGCCGTCACCACGACGAGCTCCGCCCCCTCGCGGCGGACGATGTTCGCGGCCTGGATCGACGAGTGGCTCTCGCCCCGGCCGGAGAGGATGAACACCGCGTCCCCGCGGCGGACGATCGGCGTGACGCTCTCGCCGATCACGAACGCCGTGAGGCCGACCTGGACGAGCCGCATCGCGAACGCCCGCCCGATGATGCCGGAGCGGCCGGCCCCGTAGACGAACGTCGTCGGGGCGCCGACGAGCAGCTCGACGACCCGGCCCACGGTCCGGGGATCGAGGCGGCCGACGCTCGCGCCCACGCGCTCGCCGATGAGGCGCTGGGCGCGCAGGAACGGGGGGTCGCTAGCGGCGCCGCCGTTGGGCACGGCCCGAGCCTCCCTTCGCCTTCGCGCGGTCGCGACGGTCCCGCGGGGGCCGTCGGGCGGCGCCCGGCCGGCCGGTGGGAGGCCGCTTGGGAGGCGGGCGCGCCGCCGGCCGGGCGGCCGGCTTGCCGGCGGGCTTTCCCGCGGGCTTCGCGGCGGGCTTCGCCGGGGGCTTCCCGGGGGCCGGCGCGGGCGCCGGCTTCGGCGGCGGCGGCTGGTGGCGTTTCGCCCACCGCCGGGAGAGCGCCCGCTCGTAGAGGAGCTTCATGTACATCGCGTCGTGCTCGAGGAGCGGGGAGCTCGAGATCACCGTCGCGTCGTAGTCCCGGTCCGCGAGGACCTCGGCGAGCGGATCGAACCGGACCCGGCCACGCTTGATCGGGGTGAGCCGGAACTCGCCCGGCCCGTAGAACTCGACGCCCGAGAAGTTGAGGTACAGCTCCCGACCGCTCGCCTCGACGAACTGCTCGACGACGGGCGCGAGCTGCTCCGGCTCGTCGAAGGTGAGCCGGTCGCGCGCCGCGAGGTGCGGCAGGTTGAGGACCGGGACGATCCCCTTCACCCGCCGCGCGAGCTCGAGCACCTCGTCACGCGAGCCGAAGACGTCCGGGTGCCCGCTCGGCTCGATCGCGAGCCGGACGGTCCCGCGGCTGTACTCCCGGGTCCAGTCGGAGAGCTCCCGGGCGATCGAGGTGAGCTCCTGGATGCTGTCGGCCCGGTCCATCGGCCCGTAGAAGCCGAGATGGGTGACGGTGAGCCGGGCGCCGAGCCCCTCCGCGAGCACGACGGCCCACTGGATCTGCCGGATCGACCGGGCGCGCGCCTCGGCGCTCCCGAAGAAGTCGACGTAGTACGGCGCGTGCAGCGTGAGGTCGACGTCGAGCGCGCGCGCGAGCGCCTTCGTCTGCTGGAGGTCGGCATAGTCCTTCGCGAGGCTCCAGGTGAGCGTCGTCACGGAGTCCCGGCGGCCCAGCGCGTTCGTGAGCGAGGCGAGGCTGGGCGGAGCGTACTCCCGGCCCGCCGGGCTCGCCGCGACGACGAGCTGCTGGACGAGCTCGCGGGGCAGCTTCCCGATCTCCTCGTCGAGGACGACCCGCGTGAGCGGATTGACCTTGATGAACTGGACCTCCATCGCCGTGAGGCCCAGGTGGTGCACGTCGGAGATCCCGTCGCGCAGGGTCCGACCCTTGCACGAAAGGGGTATCCCGGCCGGTCCAAAACGGATCACGACGGATCGACCCTCGCGAAGCGGGGCGTGTGGGAAAGCCTCGGTCTATATATCGGAGGGGTGGGCCCGGCGCAGGGCGACGAACCGGCACGCGGGTCCCTCCTCGAGGACGGGACCGGACGGTCCCGTGCGGTACCGTACGAGGCGCTGTTCCCACGCGTCGCCGACCGGGGCGACGACGAACCCGCCCGGTGCGAGGCCGTCGGTCCACGCGGAGAGGACCTCGCGCGTCGCGCAGGAGACGACGACCCGGTCGAACGGCGCGGCTTCGGGCCAGCCGAGCCGGCCGTCGCCCGCGCGGAACTCGACGGTCGCGTCCAGATGGAGCGCGCGAATCCGGGCCGTTGCGAGCCGCGCGAGGGAGGGCTCGAGCTCGACGCCCCGGACCCGGCCGCCCGGGACGACGAGCGTCGCCATCAACGCCGCGAGGTACCCCGAGCCGGATCCGATCTCGAGGACCGCGAGCCCCGGACCGAGCTCGGCGTACTCGAGCTGGAGCGCGACCATGTGGGGGGCGGAGATCGTCGCGCCGCCGGCCTCGAGGGGGAGGGGCTCGTCCCGGTACGCCGCGTCGCGCTCCGTCGCGGGGACGAACCGGTGGCGCGGGACCGAGCGCATCGCGGCGGCGATCGCGGGCGGCACCGGGCCGAGCGCCGCCACCATCGCACGCGCCTCGTCGCGCCAGCGGGGATCGTCGGTCATACGGGCGGGGGCGGGCGGTGCCCGAACCCGAGGACGTACAGCTCCGCCGAATGCTCCCGCGACGCGGGCGGCTTGGTCCGGACGACCCGCTCGAATCGCGGGGTCATCGTCTGGAGCAGCTCCGGCAGGAGGTCGCCGTCGAACACCTTCGCGACGAACGTCCCGCCGGGCCGGAGGAGGCGCGCCGCGACGGCGAGGGCGATCTCGACCAGCTCGACGCTGCGCGCGTGGTCGGTCGCGTACGCCCCGCTGATCCGGGGCGACATGTCGGAGAGGACGGTGTCGAATGGCCGCTCCCCAAGGCGGGCGAGGAGCGTGGGGTCGCCGGCGCGGCCGTGGACCCGCTCGACACCCTCGATCGGCTCGATCGCGCGGGGATCGACCGCGACGACCGCCCCGCGCGGCCCGACCCGCTCCCGGGCGACGATCGACCAGCCGCCGGGCGCCGCCCCGAGGTCGAGGACGCGCGTCCCGGGGGCGAGGATCGGGAACCGGTCGGCGACGTAGGCGAGCTTGAACGCGGCCCGGGAACGGAGGCCCTCGCGCTGGGCGGCCCGGTAGTACGGGTCCCTCCGACGGGCCTCCACGAACCGGCGGCCCACGCGGGCGGGACGGCCCGGCCGCCTAAAGCCGTGGCGACGCGGAATCGGGGCGCGCGACGTCACGGGGAGAGGGAACATTTCGAACTTGCCCCGAGGGCGATGGATCGCGAAGACCCGCCCACCCCCACGCCGGGGCGACGAGAGACTGCACCCAGGGGGGCCCGATGGGTCCCGGAACCCTCCGAGGAGGAGCCTCTCGGCCCCATCGAGGACGCTGGCTCTGCACGGATCCGAGAAAGTCGCGGTCGGCCTGCTTTTCATAGAGGCACGCCCTTACTCACGGACGTAGAATCCGGAGCGGGGATGCGGTTTGAGTCTAGCCTGCGCGGGCGAACCGCTCGCGACCGGCGACGGTGGATCGTCGCCGTCCCCGCACTCATCCTGGGGTTGGCGGGCGCGTTTGCCGGGCTAGGGTGTTTCGGACCTCTCGGCACGAACGGCGCCGAACCCTTCGCGAACGGACTGTCCGCGGCTCAACCCGGCGACTGTAATCCTCCCGCGAACATCTCCTCCCCGCCGGCAAACGAGTCCTGCGATTCCCCCGAAGGGCCATTCCCCGCCCCCCACGGCCCCCCTCCTGAGATTGCGGAGGTTACCTACACTGGGAGCCACATCGTGAACGGAGTCCCGGATTACTCTGTCGACCTCTCCCAGGTGAACCCCGATGTCACGACGGGGTGGATGCAGTTCTCGGTGTTCTTGCCTTCCGGTGGAGAGTGCGGATTCATCGTCGACCTTGAAGCGACCAACGGCAGCATCGTGGCGGTGTTCAACTCCTCGCTTTCGACCTGGGACAGCGGCTGGGGACCGAACGTCCAGACCGCCGGCGGCTGGACCTCCGGCTTCAATGTCTCGGTCCCCTCTATGGGGGTCCTTACCCTCAAGGGCCCGGAGGCGCTCTCGGGAGCGGTCTGGGTAGTGGGCGTGGGATTCTCTCCGACGGATGGAGAGGTCGTCCCGCTCGACCTTTAGGTCGAGCCCGGGGGGATCCACCGCCCTACCGGCGGCTCAAGTCGTTCGAGTGCCACGAAACGGCGGTACTTCCCGGGCGGTTTCGAGACCGGCCGGAAGGAATCACCGACCGAGCCGGCCCCGAGCCGATGCGGGGTCCCGGAAGGACCCCCAGCTCGCATCGGAATGCGGAGTGGGATGGGGCCGTCCGAATTTGAATCGGAGTCTCTTGCACCCCAAGCAAGAAGGATGGTCCAAGCTACCCCACGGCCCCATCGGGGACGGAACGCGGGAAGGTCGGCGGGGGATAACCGTTTGCGCCGGCGGGCCGCCGCTAGTGGACGAACCACCAGATCGCGACGCACGTGACGGCGATGATCGCCGTGTTCGCGAGGGAGAGCCAGAAGAACCCCCACAGCTCGCGCCGGCCCTCCTCCGGCGTCACGCCGGGCGGCTGCGTCGACGTCCCCGGGGTCGCCGTGTACGGCGTCCGGAACGGCGTCGCGGAGTGGGCCACGGGTCCTCGGGGACGGGGGGGCGTCGGGGGTACTTATGCGACGCGTTAGAGCGGACCGGACCCGCTCAGGCGGCGAACCACGGGAGCCGCGCCGCGGGCCCGGTCGGCTTGAGGACGAGCGTGTGGAGGTTCGCCCCGCCGTCGCCCGGCGCCCAGCTGTACCGCTGGGCGAGCTGGTAGAGGATGTAGAGGGCGTCCTCGTCGTCCTCGACCCCGAGGGAGCGGCCGACGTCGACCATGAACCGGTGGCGGAGGAGGCGCAACAGCTCCCCGAAGTCCACCGGGCCGGATCCCTCCTCCCGGGCCGCGCGGCGGAACAGGCCGACGACGATCCCCGTCGACAGCCGCAGGACGTCGCGCCGGTCGAGCGTGCGCGTGTGCCAGTGCGGGTCGGGCGACTCGCCCGCCGTCGACGGGACGACGAGCACCGCGAGCTCGGAGTCGAACGACGCCCCCGCGCTCCGCTGGGCCTCCGCCCACGTCGTCTCGGCCGCGGCGTCGGTCGGCACGACGACGATCGCCCGCGACGGGAAGCCGGAACGCGGCGCCCCCGCGCTGCGCGTCCCCGCGGGGCGGACCGGGGAGGCGCCGAGGAAGACGGGGAACCGGCGGCGCGGGACCCCGGCCTCCTGGACCCAGAACTCGGGCTCGAACGGGGAGCGGACCCGGGGCGCCTCCGTGCGCGCGAACCCGAGCCGCTTGAGGGCGGCCTCGGCGTGCGACCGGAACGCGGAGGAGGAATCGGTCGTCATCGGGGAATCGTACGCGCCCGGGTTTAAAGTCCCTCCCCCGCCGACGGGGGTCGCGCGCGGCGGCGAGGCTATCCCCTCCCGCTACAGGCCCGGCACGACGCCCCGCGCGACGAGCGCCCAGTTGACCACGAGCGCGACGAGCACGGCGAGCAGGTACGGACCCGAGTAGAGGAACCCGCGGCGGGCCCACCGACGGTCCGGGTCGTGCCAGAGCGGGGCCGTGGCGGCGACGAAACCGAGGCCGAGGGCGAGCAGGAGGACCGTCGTCGGCCAGGCGATGGGGCCGCTCAGGCCCAGGGCGACCGTCGCCGGCAAAAGGACGGCCGCCGAGACGACCACGACCTTCCCCGAGTAGGCGGGATCGTCCATCCGCGGCAGCATCGGGAGCCCGGCCTTCTCGTAGTCCGAGCGCAGGAGGAGCGCGAGGCTCCAGAAGTGCGGCGGCGTCCAGAGAAAGACGAGGAGGGCGAGCGCGAGGACCGCGGGCGACCACGTCCCGGTCGCCGCGGCCCCCCCCGCGAGGGCGGGGGCGCTCCCGGCGAACCCGCCGATCACGATGTTGAGGCTCGAACGGCGCTTGAGCCAGACGGTGTACACCCCGACGTAGGTGACGCCCCCGAGGAGGATCGAGAGCCCGGCGAGCGGGTTGAGGAGCACGGTGGCCCCGCCGATGCCGACGGCGAGGAGCGCGAGCCCCACCGCGAGGACCGCCCCCGGCGATCGGATCCGGTCGGTGGGAAGGGGCCGTCGGGCCGTCCGGACCATCCGGGCGTCGACGTCCCGGTCGACGTAGTGGTTCAGCATCGCCGCGCCGGCCGACGCCGCGGCCCCGAGGACGACGAGGGTGGCGAGCCGGCCAACGTCGATCGCGGCGGGGGCCGCGACGAAGTAGCCCCCGACGGCGACGAGCACGATGAGCCCGGTGATCTCCGGCTTCGCGAGCGCGACCCAGTCCCGCCACGCGGAGGGGACGCGGACGGCCGGGGCCGGGGCCAACGACGCCGTCACCGGCGCGGGGACCCCGACCGCGGGCATAAGGTACCCAACGCGCGGCCGGGGTCAGCCCGGCGGTGCGAGGCCTCCCACGCCCGGCGACGGGCGCGGGTCGAGCCGGCCGTCGGGGACGGCCTCGGACGGCGGGGCGGGGGCCCGCTCCTCCGTCGCCCGCCACGCCCAGTCGACCCACCGGCGGGGGATCTCCCGGAGGTTGGCGAGGAGGACAATGAGCAAGAGGAGGCCGAACAGGACCGTCGCGAGCCCGAGGTGCAGGAGGACCGCCGCGATGAGGAGGTTCGAATCGACGACCACGCCGCCCAGGATCGCCTGGAGGACCACCAGGACCGCGCTCGCGACGGAGAGCCTCAGCACGACCGGCCGGCTCCGCTCGTAGAGGAGCCCTAGGACCGCCATGGCGCCGATGACGAGCGAAAGGACGAGGGCGCTCAGCCGGTGCGCCCACTCGATGCCCGGCGCGCCGGTCGTCGGCCCCAAGAGGCTCCCCGTGCACGTCGGCCAGTCGGGGCACGCGAGCCCCGAGTCGCTCGCCATCACGTTGCCGCCCAGCAGGATCGCCGCGTAGCACGCGACCGTCGCAGCGACGGCGGCGTAGCGGAACAGGTCGTGGCCGCGCATCGGGTTACGAGCTCCCCTTCGCCGCCGGGACGGGGCCGGGGAGCGGCTTCGACTTCGCCGACGGCCCCACCATCGTCGTCGGCGCCGGCTCGCCCCACGGGTCGCCCGTCGCCCGCTCGCCCGCGTAGTAGCTGTACATCATGTTGAACGCGAAGACGAGCTGGCCCAGGCCGAAGATGATCGCCCCGACGGAGCTCAGGAAGTTGAGCGCCTGGAAGTTCGGGTCGAGCACGTACGTGTACACCCGCCGCGGCATCCCCTCGGCGCCGAGGATGAACATCGGGAACAGCAGCACGTTGACGCCGATGTACGTGAGGAGGAAGTGGACCCGGCCGAGCGTCTGGTCGTACCAGCGGCCGGTCCAGATGGGGTAGTAGAAGTAGATCGCGGCGAAGACCGCCATCAGCGTCCCGCCGAGGATGATGTAGTGGAAGTGGGCGACGACGAAGTACGTCGCGTGGAAGAGGTAGTCGATCGGGATCGACGCGAGGAACAGCCCCGACAGACCGCCGATGACGAACCCGGTGATGAACGCGACGCAGAACCACATCGGGACCGCCATCCAGATCCGGCCGCCCCAGAGCGTCGCGACCCAGTTGAACGTCTTGATCGCCGACGGGACCGCGATCGCCATCGTCGAGAGCATGAAGACGAACCGCACGTTCGTGGAGAGCCCGGTCACGAACATGTGGTGCTCCCAGACGGCGAAGCTGAGGACCGCGAAGACGCCGAGCGAGACCGCCATCGCGCCGTAGCCGAAGATGTCCTTCCGGGCGAGCTTCGGGATCACCGTCGAGATGAGGCCGAACGCGGGCAGGACGAGGATGTACACCTCGGGGTGGGCGAAGAACCAGAAGAGGTTCTGGTAGAGGAGCGCGCCGCCCAGCGGGGTCCCGTCGGCCGACGCGAGGAGGTGCGTGCCGAAGTTCCGGTCCGCAAGGACCATCGTGAGCGCGACGGAGAGCGACGGGAGGGCGAACAGGAGGAGGATCGAGTTGATGAACACCGACCAGACGAACAGCGGCATGTTCCAGTAGTGCACGCCCGGCGCGCGGTGCTTGATGATCGTGACGAGGAAGTTGACCGCGCCGAGGAGGGACGACGCGGAGAGGATGTGGAGGCCGGTGATCCACAGGTCGATGCCGTGGTTGTTCGGCGCGAACGACTGCGTCGAGAGCGGCACGTAGCCGGTCCACCCCGCGTACGCGTTCGAGAGCAGCAGGATGACGCCGGCCGGCGGCAGCATCCAGAACGCGATCGCGTTGATCCGCGGGAGCGCCATCTCCCGCGCGCCGATCATCGACGGGACGAGGTAGTTCCCGAAGCCGGCGAGGACCGGCATCACGAACATGAAGATCATGAGGACCCCGTGCATCGTGAACAGGGTCGAGTAGACGTCCGGGGTGATCCCGAGCGTCGTCTGCGGATCGAGGCCGAGGCCCTGGACGAACCCGAGGTCCGTCCGGATGAGGACCGCGTAGATCCCGCCGATGAAGAAGAAGACGAGGCCGATGACGATGTACATGATCCCGATGCGCTTGTGGTCCGTCGTGAACAGCCACGTCTTCGCCGTGCGGACGAACCAGGTCCCCCGCCAGGCGAGGACGCCGAGGATGAACCCGGCGAGCGCGAGGATGAGGACGATCTCGACGAACGGTCCCAGCTCCGCGGTGGTGGTCATCGACGTTTAGCCTCCCAGGACGCCCCAGAGGATGTACGAGATCGCGCCCGCGGCGATCGCGACGGTGAGGGCCTTGAGGAACAGCGCGAGGGCCGCGTCCGAGACCGCCCCCGGGTTCGGGGCGCCGATCCGCCGGCCGAGCGGGAACTCCCGGTACGTCCGGTCGATGAGGTGGACGACGAGGGCGCCGAGAAGGAACATGAGGCCGACCGCGAGGCCGAAGGAGCTCTCGACGCCCGGTCCGACGAGGGAGCCGAGGCGGATCGAGTACACGGCGAGCACCGCGATGCCGGCGAGCGAGAGCGCCGCCGCCGCCTCGTAGAGCCGAAGGACCCGGCCCGCCGCCGCGTCGAGCGCGAGCCCGGGCCCGCCGGTCGCGCTACTCAAAGAGCCGGACCTCCCGGTGCGTCGCGCCCCGGAGCCGGTCGACGCGGTAGAGGACGCCGGTCAACAGGAGGAAGAGGAACGTCGCCGCGAACCCCGAGACCAGGAGGACCGGCACGTCGAGGAGCCACCGGCCGTGGCCCAAAAGGTCGGTGAACCCGTAGACGAAGAACGCCGCGGCGACGGTCCCGCCGAGGAGGAGGAGGGTGAGGACCGCCCAGAGCGGGCCGGTCGAGTACCGCGCCGGGGCCGGCGGGGCGTCGTCACTCACGGGCCGTCGCCTCCCCGCGCGGCGCGAGCCCCGCCGCGGGCCGCCCGGCCGCGGGCGCGGGCGCCGGCGCGTACACGCCGCCGAGCCGGTCGGTCATCCCGCGGGCCGCCTCGCGGGCGCGGTAGCTGCGCCGGTACCGGATCCAGAAGGCGGCCACCACCACCGCGTTCACGAGGACGATCGGGGCGAGCCGCTCGGCGACGATCGGCGGGCTGATCGCCTGGCCCGGGGTGAGCCCGCCCCAGACCGTCATGAGGATGAAGAACCCGAGGAGGGAGTTCGCGGCGATCAGGAAGACCGGTCGATCCCGAGGATGCGTCCGCTTCGACCGGTCGAGGAACGGCAGGAAGAGGACGTACAGGATGAGGACCGTCGTGACGCCGATCGCGAGGACCGGCGTCACCCCCGCGAAGTCGACGAACTTGAACAGCCAGAGGAAGTACCAGTCCGGCTCCGTCACGACCCCGACCGCTGCTACGTTGCCGACATAAGTCGGGAGCTGCCACGGCCACAGCGCGGCGATCCCGAGCAGGAGCCCGATGTAGAGGAGCGCCCACTTGGTCATGTAGAAGAAGATGTGGGGCATGAACGGGACGTGCTCCTTCCCCTCCTTCTCGGTGAACCGGCGGCGCTGGAGCGGGTCGGAGGTCGCCGGCGGGGCGATCCCGTGCGACTCGAACAGGGCGATGTGCGCGTACAGGAGCGCCGCGAGGGCGATCGGGATGAGGACGATGTGGGCCGCGAACATCCTCGAGAGGAGCCCCTGGGGGGTCCCGTCGCCGAGGATGAACGGCCCGAGGAGCGGGCCGGCGTAGGGAAGCCGGAGCGCGAGGACGAGCCCCACGTTCGTCGCGTTGTAGCTGAGCTGCGTGTACGGGAGGAGGTACCCCGTGAACCCCATCCCGAGGGTCAGGAGGAGGAGGAGCGTCCCCACCATCCAGCTGAACTCGCGCGGCGCCTTGTACACCCCGAGGTAGTAGCCCCGGAAGAAGTGGACGAACGCGAGGAAGATCATCGCGTAGGCGCCGTACAGGTGGCTCGACAGGAGGAGCGAGCCCATCGGCACGCTGTTGATGATGTAGTACGTCGAGCACCACGCGGCCGGGCTCGCGGAGAACGCCCCGGCCGGCTGCCCGCAGGCGATGAGGGTGGGGGCCGTGCTCGGCTGGTAGTAGAGGAGCAGCAGCATTCCGGAGAGGACCTGCCAGAGGAAGGCGTTCACGACGAACGCCCCGGTCCAGTACGACGGCTTGAACGTGAACGCCGGCTGCGGGCGGAGCGCCCACTTCGGCATCCCGGTGCGGTCCTCGACGAACCCCCAGAGCCGGTTGAGCGTCCGATTGAACCACCGCTCGATCCCCATCGCGTCGGACCTCAGGGGATCTTCCAGTCCGGGATGAGGACCGGCGTCTCCTTGACGAGGGAGACCGGCGAGGTGACCGGGTAGTCGCCCTGGAGCGTGTTGAGGTGGCCGTTGACCGGCGGGCTCGACGCGGTCACGCCGGTCGCCCAGATCGTGTCGTCGTCCGTGTGCCACTCGAGGATCACCTGGGGGAGCGGCAGGACGGCCGGGCCGGTGAGGTTCGCGGCGGAGTTCGCGACGTCGTATGTCGACCCGTGGCAGCTGCAGTGGATGTAGAACGCCTTCCCGTCCGGCTTCGTGGTCGAGGCGCCAGGCGGGTAGTAGGCGAGGGCCGGCGCGGGACAGCCGAGGTGCTGGCAGATCGCGCTGTAGGCGACGATCGACTTCTTCGAGCCGACCCCGAACGGGACGTTCGTCGCCCCGCCCGACGAGCCGCTCGGCGGGGCGAGATTGAGAAGGAAGTTCGGCTCGTTCTGCAGGGGATAGTTGAACAGGAGGAGCTCCGAGGTGTCGACGGAGTACTCCGACATCATCTTGGTCTCGGTGAGCGGGCTCCCGTCGAGGTCGAGGAGCTGCGCGTTGAAGTAGCTCGCCGCGCCGACGACGGGCGGCTGCGCGAACTGAAGCGCGCCTCCGCCGATGCCGAGCCCGCCGGCGCCGAGGAGGCCCGCGACCGCCGCGAGCTTGAGGACGTTGCGCTTGGTCTCGTCGACGTCCGGCGCGCGCTCCTCGCCCGCGAGGCGGTGGAGCTGGCCGACCGGGAACTCGAGGGCGGGCCGCGCGGTCGCGACGAACGGGCAGCTCGGCGGGCACGCCGCGGGGTCGATCACAGGGTCCTCCCCCGGACGTCGCTCGCGATGTCGTCCGGTCGGCCCGGGTCCGGGATCGCGGCCCCGCCCGGGAGCTCGGCCCGGTCGCTGCCATAGAAGACGGCCCACGTGATCACGATCCCGAGGAGGACGACGAGGATCTCCGTCAGCGTGACCTGGTCGTCGATGGAGAGCACGCTACCGCCTCCCGCCGTCGGAGAGCCCCGCGTCGGCCCGGGCGACCGACCAGGTCTCCGGCCCGACGCCCGAGCCGTTCGCCCCGGTGAGGATCCCGACGGAGACGAGGGGGGCGCGGGGCGCGACCGTCACCGCGATCGGCACGTGGGCGACGCGGACCGGCGCCGGCTCCGCGAACTGCATCAGGGTCGACCGGAGCGTCGCCGGCTGGCCCGGTACCGGCGGCGGGAGGTCGGCGGCCCGGTGGAGGTCGGCGACCAGCTCCGCCTTGAGCCGGGCGATGCGGCCGTAGTAGCGTCCGAACTGCCGCAGCACGGCGGCGTTCTCCTTCCCCAGGAGGAGGAACGCCCCGACGCCGAGGAGGATGATCCAGTCGAGGTCGGAGAAGAGCGCCATCCGGCTAGCTCACGCCCCCGGGGCGCCGAGCGGCACCCGCTGCCCGCGCTCCCAGCGGCCCGCGAAGTACGCCCCGCCGAGGTAGAGGCCGATCATCGGCAGCGCGATCATCAGCATCGTGATCCCCGAGTTGTCCGGCGTGATGACCATGCCGAAGACGAGCGACGCGATCACCGCCGCCCTCCAGTGGCGCCGCCACGCGGCGGCCCGGACCACGCCGAGCCGGCTGAGGGCGTAGACGAAGACCGGCAGCTCGAAGACGACGCCGAAGGCGATCGAGTAGAGGAGGGCGAACGTGGCGAACTGCTGCACGCCGAGGACCGGCTCGAGGCCCATCGCGCTCACGTACTGGAACAGGAGCCGGAACGTGAGCGGCGTGAGGACGAACAGCCCGAGCGCGGTCCCGGTCGCGAACAGCGCGGTCGCCGGGATCCCGATGCGTCGGACGAGCTCGCGCTCCCGATGGCGGAGCGCGGGAACGAGGAACGCCCCCGCCTCGTGGACGATCCACGGCATGCCGACGATCAGCGTGAGGAGGAGCCCGATCTCGACCTGCACCAGGATCGAGTCGCCGACGCCGACGTTGAGGAGCGCGACCCCCGGCGGGAGCGTGTAGGTGGCGAGGGCACGGAACACCTGCGCCGTCACGTTGTCGAACAGGTTGGGCCACGGGTAGGCGAACGGCACCGCGACCCCGGCGATCCGCAGCGTGATCGGGTCGAGCCGGAACGTGACGAGGAAGCCGAAGATCGGGCCCAGGACGAGGAGGATCCGGACGAGGCGGGTCCGGACCTCCTGCAGGATCGCGAGGATCCGGTCGAGGTCGCCCATCGGTCACGCGGCGGCGACCCCTCCCGCGGCCCCCGTCGGCCCCCGGGGGACCCGGGGCGGGCGTCCGGCCTCGAACCGTTCGGGCGGCATCGTTCCGCGAACCCGGAGCCGGGCCCCGTCAGGGGGGCGTCGCCGGGGGCATCGACGCGGCCTGCTCGGCCTTGATCTCCCGGTCGACCTCGGCGCGGCCCTTCTTGAACTCGCCCATCGCGCGCCCGAGGCTGTGGGCGAGCTGCGGGATCTTGCTCGAGCCGTAGAAGAGAATCCCCACCACGACCGCGATGATCAGCCAGTCGTCCAACGAGTCGAACATCAGCCCTCGGGACGGACCCAACGGGGGGGCGATATCTCGTTCGTACGGGGGGGTTCGACCGGTTGCTACGGTTCGTACCCGGAGTATTTGAACCGCCCGCCTACGGGAGCGGCGCGAGGACCATCTCGCTCCCCTGCGCGACGGCCCGATCGAGCGCCACGGAGCTGAGGAGCGTGAGGCACCGGGTCCCCCGTTCGAGGTTGCGGGCGGCGATGCCGGCCGCGACGCGCCGGCCGGGCCGGGAGAGTCCGCGGGCCGTCGCGCGGGCCGACTCGCCGAGACGGACCGCCTGCGCATAGCCGTCGCACGCCTCGGAGAGCGTGGGCCGCATCAGCGCCTCGACGACCTGCTTGAGGCCGTCCCGAAGCTCGCCGACGAGCCCGGCGAGGGCGCCGGTCGGGTCGGCCGACCGGCTCCCGTCGCGGTGGAGCACCTCGGCGGTGTCGCCCAGCAGCTCGGAGAGCTCCTCGAGGGCGTGCACGACGACGCGCCACTCGAGCAGCTGGCGCGGGTCGGGCGAGCCGATCCGCCGGGCGAGGGACCAGTCCCGGCTCGCGAGGAACAGCTGCCGGACGAGGAGCGCGAGGACCTTGTCGGCCTCCTCGCCGAGGTTGGCGAGCCGGCGGGCGCGGGCCCGGCGGCGGAGCCGCTCCTCGGTCTCGTCGAGGAGCGCCACCAGGATCATCTTCATTCGCTGGACCAGCTGCGGCAGCTCGTACTTCGACGGATCGATGAAGTTCTGCAGCAGGACGCGGGTCGGCTCCTGCGCGACGACGCTCACCCCGAGGAGTCGCCGGGCCGACTGCTGGATCTCCTCCATCCGCTCCGGTCCGAGCGGGACCTCCGTGCGGATCTCGATGGTGTCGTGGCCCACCCGGTAGGCGCCCACGACGAGCCGCTCAAGCACTCCCGGCGAGGAGAAGTCGTGGGCCTGGACGAGGTACGGCGCCCCGACCGTCGGGCTCCCCGGGGCGGGGGCGGGCTTGAGGTACAGCGCGCCGTCCTCGTTCTGGTCGAAGACGACGAGGTCGCCGGGCCGAAGGTTCATCGCCATCGCCCACGGCTTGGGGAGCGTGACCGCGATCGACGAATGCCCCGCCTTGAGGACCCGACGCTCCCGGCTCGGCGTCGCCCACGCCATGTTGGACTCGAAACCTCCTACAGGGACCGTAGGTTGGAGGGGGCCCCCCTTCTTACGCCTTGCGGCGCCGGGGCCGGCCGTCAGTGCGGCGGGTTCGGCGGGGCGGGCGCGCCCGCGGGGGACGTCGGCTCCGCGTAGCCGAGCCGCTCAGGCGGCATCTCGTGGACCGCCCCCTTGCGGCGGCCGATGACGAACGCGAGCACGAGCGTCGCGACGACCAGCCCCGCGATCGTCCCGACGATGATGAATACGGGGGCGCCGGGGCCGGTGTCCGGGGTCGCGCCGCCGGAGCCGGGCTCGCCGGACCCTAGGATCCCCCACATCCCCGCGGCGAAGTGGCCGGGGACGAGGCAGAGGTACTCGTAGAGGCCGAACGCGGGGGCGATGAACGACCCCGTCACCTGGCCCTGCGAGGACGGCGCGGTAAGGTTGACGAGAGGGGGATGGGCGGCCAGGAACGCGTCGATGTGGCTCAGCGAATCGGACGACGAGGAGCTCCAGTTGAACTGGAAGCCGGGGGCATCGAGGAGGGTGAACGTGTGGACGACGCCGTCGGTCTGCACGAACACCACCGAGACATTGTCGCCGGGGTTCACCTCGTTCGACGAGAGGCTGAAGCTGAACGCGGTCCCGACGACCACGGTGAGCGTGGCCGTCCCGCCCGCGGCTCGGGCCGGCCCCAGACCGAGCACGGCCCAGCCGAGGAGGAGGAGGCACCCGATCGCGAGCACCGCCGCCTTCCGCCGGATCGCCGCCACGCCGACTCCTGCCTTCTTCCCCGGGGGGCGGTGCGGGGAGCCCCCGTGCGATACAAAGGCCTTCCGTTCGTACCCACGGGCCGGGAGCGGGCGTCGCCCGCCGGTGCCGGTTCGTACGCGGGAATTATGTAATGGGGCCCCTCCGGCGGTACCGTGCCGGTCGGTTCGGCGGAGAGCGCCGCGCGGCAGGGACGCGGCGTCGTCGCCGGGCTCGCGCCGCTCGGCGTCTCGATCGCGGCGGCGACGAACCTCCAGGAGACGATGCCCCTCGTCTGGGCGATGACGGTCCTCTCCGTGATCGGTGCGGCGCTCACGTTCGGCATCCTCGCCTGGGCGCTGTGGAAGTTCCGCGACCCGGCGACCCGGGGACGCAAGTATGGTTAACCGGCTCGAGGTCGCCTGGACCCTCGCGACGGTCGCCCTCATCACGGGCGTCGCGGCGTACTCGACGATCCTCCTCTACCACATCGACAGCCTGCCGGCCCACCCGGACGAGTACGTCGAGGTGATCGGGCACCAGTGGTACTGGGAGTTCTGCTACCCCGCGAACGGCACCTGCTTCAACACGTCGTACGACGCGACCACCGGCGCCACGTCGGACGGCGCCTTGTGGGCCCAACCCGGCAGCACGATCCAGATCAACGTGACCGCCTCCGACGTGATCCACTCGTTCAACATCCCCGCGCTCGGGGTCCGGATCGACGCGATCCCCGGGCGGACCAACGCGTTCGCCTTCACCGTCCCGAACGCCGCGCCCGGGACCCAGTATCTCATCCAGTGCACCGAGTTCTGCGGGACCTACCACGGGACGATGCGGTCGGTCCTCGTCCTCACGTAGGCACCGGCCGGGCGTCCCCGACCCCGTCGTCGGTCCCGAGCGCGTCCTCGTCGGCGTCGAACGGCCCCGCGGGCGGCTCCTCGTCGACGTCGTCCGGCGCGAGGGTCCCGCCCCACCGGTTCGGCGGCGGCGGGGGCGGGCGACGGCGCGACAGCACGACGGCCACGACGACCGCCGCGGCGATCGCGGCCGCGATCCCGGCGAGGAGCGCGACCGGCGGGCCCGCCGCCGCGCCGGGCCCGCTCGCCCGCACGAGGGCGACGGTGAGCGGGTTCGACTCGTTGGTGATCGTCACCGGCACCATCTGCGTCACGTAGCCGGTCGCGCGGACGGTGAGCGTGTACGACCCGGGGGCGAGGTGGAACGCGAACGTGCCCCCGACGCCGGTCGTCGCGCTGAGACCCGAGGGGACCGCTCCGCCGGACAGCTCCGCGACGGCGCCGGGGACCGGGAGGCCGTCCGCGACGTCGACGACGGTCCCCGCGAGGAGGGTGCCGGTCGGCGTGAGGGAGAGGTTCCGCACCGCGTCCGACCCCGCGACGGTGAGGGAGAAGGCGAGGGCGTCGTACCCCTCCGCGGCGAGGGGGCTCGCGGTGAGGGCGTACGACCCGTTCGGGAGATCGAACGCGTACGCGCCGGTCGCGTCGGTGACGGCGAGGGTCGTCGCGCCCGTGGCGATCGCGATCCCGGCGATCGGCGCGCCGGTCGACCGATCGGTCACCGTGCCGCGGATCCCGTAGTCGAACACGGCGAGCGCGAGGAGGTGGCCGGACGAGTTGGTGTGCAGGATGATCGAACCGATCCACGGGACGAACCCCGGCGCCCGGGCGACCAGGAGGAACGTCCCCCACGTCCCGGTGATGGCGAAGGATCCGTCGGACGCGGACTGCGTCGCGTAGACGGCGAGGCCCGCCGACTCGAGCGCGACGAACGCGCCCCCGATCGGCACGGCGGGGTTGTCGGCCCGGACCACCGTCCCCGTGACCGTCTCCGGGAGGTCCGGCGCGACGGGCGTGAGCCAGAGGGTGGGCGCGAGGTTCGGCTCGCCGGCCGCGACGTCCACGCGCGTCGAGTTGTCGAGGAACCCCGGGTCCGACGCGAGGACCGTGTCCTCGCTGGGCGGGGCGAGGAGCTGGTACTCGCCCCGTCCGTCCGTCGTCACGTTCCCGGCGCAGAACGTGGGGGACCAGTCGGCGCAGGCGGTGACCGTCGCGCCGGGGACCGGCTCGTCGTCGAGCGCCGAGAGGACGGTCCCGACGATCGAGCCCCACGGGATGAGGAACACCGTCCCGACGGGGAGCGACTCGCCGGGCTCGACGGAGACGGGGAAGTAGGTGATGTTGTAGAGCGGCGCCGAGATCACGAGCTCGAACCGGCCCGGGGGCGTCGGGACCGAGAACGTCCCGGTGGGACCGGTGACGACGGACTCGTCGCACGGGCCGTACGGCAGGAAGTACGTGCCGCAGATCGCGACCGTCGCGTTGGCGAGGGGGAGCGCGCTCGGCAGCCCGCGGACCGTGCCGACGACCGCCCCCAGGGTATAGACGTCGAGGGCCCCGATCCAGCTCCAGGTGTCCGTCGTCACCTGCGCGTTCACCGATTCGTTCGCGAGGTACGCGTCGGTCGAGACCGTCACGGTCTCGATCCCCGGCGGCGCGGCGAGCCAGAACTGGCCCTGCCCGTTCGTCGTCGCGATGTCCGGGCACGCGCCGGTCGACGCCCGGCACCCCTCGATCGTCACATCCGCCACGGGGGCGCCGCCCGGCTCGTCGAGCACCTCGCCGCCGAGGATCCCGTCGCCCGTCAGGTTCACCCGGTCGACCGTCGTCGTCGTCCCGCCCGCGATCGTCTCGTACGTGCCCGACGTGACGTAGCCCGGCAGGGAGACCGAGAGCGTGTCGGGGTCGCCCGGGTTCGGCGCCACGAGGAACTGCCCGAGGCCGTTCGTCTCGAGCGCGACGTCGACGGGGGCGGCCGTGGGGCTCGTCACGTCGACCGTCGCCTGGTTGAGCGGGGCGCCGGTCGCGGCGTCGACCACCGTCACCGTCGGCGGGTGGCCGACCGTGTTCACCTCCTCGCTCTGGAGCCACGAGGGCGCCTGCGACGCGTTCTCCCGGAGCGACACGTTCGCGACCCGGGTCGTCTCGCCGGGGGCGACGCCGGTAGAGCCAGTCCGGGAGGTGTATCCCGAAAAGGCGACCGAGTAGGTGACGACGGCGCCGGGCGGGGCGGAGACGTTCGCGAACCCCGCCTCGTTGGTCGCGCCGACGCTCTGGATGCGGGTCCCGTTCGCGGGATCCGGCACCGAAGCGGTGATCGACGCGCCGGCGATCGGCATGCCGGTGCCGCTCGCGTCGACGGAGAGCTCGATCCATCCGTAGTGCGGGAGGGTGAGGTTCGGGAGCGCCTCGACGGTGGCGACCGGGATCGGGCCCACCCAGACGTCCGCGGCGGTGAGGAAGGCGAGCCCGGTCGCGTTGACCCCGGTGCGGGACCCCCCCGGCAGGAGGTACAGGACGAAGTAGCCGCCGCCGCCGGTGAACGTCGAGGAGGCGGTCGTGGAGGCGCCGTACGCGCCCCCCGCGACGACGCCGAACCCGGCGGGGACGCGGGAGACGCCGGCCGTCGCGTTGAAGCCGAGCCCGTTCGCGACGAACCCGGACAGCCCGCCGAGGATCGGGAGCGCGAGGAGCGACGGGTCCGCCGAGGGGAGCGTCACGTAGCGCGTCGACACCGCGACGCTGAACTCGGTCGTCGCGTAGCCGCCGTCCATCGAGCCCGCGACGGCGTATCCGAGGCCCGCCACGGTGAGCGCGCACTGGGACCCGAACGGGACGCTCACGTTGAACGACCCGTCCGTCGCGGTCCGGCCGAGCGGTCCGCAGAGGTCGCCCGTCGAGTCGCACCCGAGGACCGAGACCGAGGGCGCCCCGAGCCCGATCGACGGCCGCAGCGACTCCCAGGGGGCGATCGACAGGATCCCTCGGACCCAGGCGTACGGCGCGAGCCGGACCGTCCCCAGGGCGTCGAGGGTGCCGGTCAGGTTCACGTAGACGGTGGTGTCGTAGTAGCCGGTCGACGAGAAGACGAGGTCGTACGGTCCGCGGGCGATCGACACGTTGAAACCGCCTCCGGTCGGGATCTCCGGGTCGAGGGAAAGGCAGGTCGTGCCCGGGATCGGGCACGCCTCGATCGCCGCGCCTGGGACCGAGAGGCCCGTCGCGTTGTCGACGACGGTGCCGGTCACCCACGCGGAGCCGGTCGGGGCCGATGCGAGCGGCCGGAGGGCGGCCGGGCCGAGCGTGCCGACGGGGGCGAGGGTGATCGTCCCGAGGTCGTCGAGGATCCCCGCCGCCGCGACGGTCCAGGTCCAGTTCGCCTCGTACCCGCTCGCCTCGGCGTACACCTCGATCGTCCCGACGGGGATCCCGCCGCCCGGGACGGTCACGTTGAACGACCCGTCGGTCGCGGTCGCGACCCCGGCGACGGAGAGGCAGGCGTACTGGAGGGAGACCGGACAGGTCGTCACCTCCGCGTCGTAGATCCCCGACCCCGTGGGGTCGACGATCCGGCCGGCGACGAGCGCGTCGGGCTCGAGCACGATCGTCCCGGTCGCGTTCACCCCGGTCACGTCGATCCAGGTGCCGTTCGTCTCAAACCCCTGCGCGACGAGGACGACCCGGTCCCAGCCGGACGGCGCGTCGACGCGGAAGGTGCCGTTCACGAGCAGGTCGGCGTCGAAGTCGCATCCGGCCGCCGTGGTCTCGGCGGCCGCGTCGGCCGGGCAGATGGTGAAGCCCACGTCGATGCCGGCCGCGAGCTCGGGGGTTCCCCCGCCGGGAGGGACCAGGTCGACCGTCCCCGTGAGCATCCCCCCCGCGGGGAGCGGCGTGAGGTTGACGACCGACGGCGGGATCCACATCGGATGGCCGTCCTGCGCGCAGCAGCCCCGGGGGACGTCGATCCACGTCTCGTTCGACGCCGCCCCCATCGTCGCGTTCGCGAGCGCGGTCACGGTGACGACGTCGGGGCCCGGCGGGGCCATCGCGCAGAACGCGTCCGAGCGGACCGGGCAGCCGAGGGGCGGGGGAGTGAGCTCCGACGAGGAGAGGACCGGCGGGCCGCAGACGTCGACCTCGTCGGTCGAGCAGATCGTGACGCTGAACCGGTCGGCGAGGCTCCCGGTGACCCCCGCGATCGATACGTTCCCCGCGACGTACGTCCCCGGCGTCGCGTCGAACGAGGGGAGCTCGACGACCTGGTCCGGGGTGAGATTGACCCACGTGAGGTTCCACTCGGCGTCCGGGAATCCCGCGATGCCGGTCTCGAACGGCCGGTACTCGAGGGGAAAGGCCCCGTCCCCCGCCGCGAGGACGACGACGTCGCGGAGCGGAAAGCCCGGTAGCGTGACGGTGGTGTTCATCGGGGTCGGGCTCCCGTACAGGCACGACGTTGTGGTGAGGATCGGGGGGCTCCCGACGACCGTCTCGAGTCCGTCGAGGCTGCAGATCGTCACCGTGAATTCCTCGCCGGCGGCCCATCCCGTCGGCGACGGGCGGCCGCCGGTGAAGTTCGTCGAGGTCTCGAGGGCGCCCAGCGGCTCCAGGTCGATCGTCCCGAGGTCGACGGACGTCGCGCTGTTGGGGACGTCCGGCACGGCGGTGTGGTTCGACACGTACCCCACGGCCTCGGCGACGACGGTCGTCGGACCGGGGATCGCGTAGCCGCCGACCGACGTGCCCCCCGAGACCGGCGGGAATGCGACGCACCCCACGCCGCGGGTGGAGCAGATCTGGAGCGCCGCCTCGATCGTACCCGCGATCGGCAGCCCCGTCAGCCGGTCGACGAACCGGGCGTGGACCGGCACCCCGCCTTCGAGGTAGACCGGGCCGAGGTCGACCGTCTCGTACGGGGTCGCGTTCGCGTACGTCCAGTTCGACTGGAACCGCGACGCATTCACGGGAGAGAAGAGGCCGTCGGGCATGAACACGATCCGGGAGGGGACCGGCGGCAGGGGCACGAGGAACGTCCCGTTCGGGGGCGTCGTCGGCGGTGGGATGGGCGTCGCCTCGATCGCGCCGTCGCGGGAGAACGTCATCACGTCGACGTCGGCGATCGGGAAGTGCCCGGGAAGCGCGCTCTCGACGACCCCCTTCACCCACGCGTCGTGGACCAGGTAGAGGGTGCCGACCGACACGGTCGTGTTCGCGACCGCGCTCGCCCACGAGTGGTTGGTGACGTAGTCCCCCAGGCTGAACGAGAGCTCGTCCGGTCCCACCGGCGACTCTACGGAGAACGAACCGTCCGTCCCGGTGTTCGCCCCGGGGCAGGCGCACACGAACCCGTACACCGAAACGACGGTGACCGCGACGCCGACCACGGGCTTCCGGGTGACCGAATCCAGCACCACGCCGACGAGGGTCCCTGTCGAGCCCCCCGCCGCCGGAATCGGGCTCGGGGCCCGGGCGGTCGGGGCGGCCGGCGCCCGGGTCGGGGCGGACGCGGTCGGGTGCCCCGCCCCGCTCGAGAGGGCGAGCGTGGCCGCGAGCGCGGGGACGTCGAGCGGTCTCGATCCCGCAGGGTCCGCCCCGAGGAGGGAGGGACCGGCGACCGGCTCTCGCGAGGCCGGGGCCAGCGCCGGCGGCGGGCGGGCGTCCGAGGAGGGAGGTGGCGGCGCACCGTGCCCCGATGCCCCCCCAAGGCCCGGCGCCGAGAGCAGGAGCGCGAGGATGCACGGGGCCGCGCCGACGAGGGGGCCCCGCCGTAGGCGAAAGCGCCGCGGGCGCCGGCGTGTCCGGAAGGCGCCGCTCGGCGGAACGCCCTCGGATCCTCTGCGCCCCGTCATCCCGACGCCTTCCGGGGACCGGGCGAACGAGGGGACTCGGCTACATGAACCTCCGGACCGGCCCCGCGGGGACCGGGCCCGCCGGTCAGTGGGCCGGTGGCGACCGGCCGCCGGGGAATCGGCCGGTGAACGTGCCGATGACGGTCAAGAGGAGTGCGACGCCCAGGAGACCGCCGGCGCCCGCGAGCACCGCGACGTCGACGAGCGCCGAGCTCGGCGGCGCGGGGGGCGGGGCGGGCAGGTACCCCACGTACAGCCACCCGAACATGCCGCCGGCGAAGTGGCCCGGGACGGTGCAGATGAACTCGAACGTCCCGTGGCCGGTGATCGTGAAGTTCGCCCAGACGGCGCCCCCGGTCGACGACGGGACGTCGACGGCGGCGAGCGGTGGATGGCTCGAGAAGTACGTGGAGAAGTTCCCCGAGAGGAGGGTGTTGTTGTCCTGCCCCTCGATCCAGAACGTGTGGCCGATGTTTCCCGCGTTCACGACCTCGACCGACACGGTGATCGGGAACGACGCCGCGTCCGGGATCGCGAGCGCATCGGGGACGAACCGGAGACCGTTCGTCGTGTTCGTCTCGAGCCCGTACGACCCGGCGCTCGAGGCGTACGTCGCGTGCACGAAGCCAAAGAGGCCGGCCTGGAACTGGTACGGGACGAGCGAAACGAACTCGAACGACACGCCCGCGTCCGACGTTGGGAGCGTGACCTCCGCGGATGCGTCCGTCCCGGGAGCGACCGAGACGTTGACGAGGCTGCCGTTGCGCGCGAAGAACGCCGTGAGCTCGTCCGGCGTCCACCCCCGCGAGAGGGTGAGGTTGCCGATCGTCGCGAGGGTGAACGTGTGGTTGTACGCCCCGAGGTTGGCGACGGTGAAGGTGACGTGGTCCCCGGCGAAGACCGTCACGTTCTGCGGGTCGAACCCGGAGTCGGTCACGTTGACCGTCACGTTCTCCGATCCGCCTCCCGTGCCGCCCCCGCCGCCGGTCGCGAACGTGCGCACCGCGACATCCGGGCGCGCGGTCCCCGGCCACAGCGCGATCCCCGCCAGCAGGAGGACGACGCCCCCGACGGCGCAGAGGCGGGCGAGGGCCCGAAGCCGACCGGCCCGGCCCCACGACCCCACGGCGCATCGACCGACGTCCGCTTGATAACGGGTGCGTACGAATCCCCCGGCGAGGGGGCGGCGCCGCCGACCGGGGGCTACGCCGGGTTCTTCCCGTCGTCGGTCTCGAACCGCCGGATGAGCTGCGTCGTCACCTCGAGGAGCGGGTGGTGGGCGGCCCGGTCGACCTCGATGTCGGCGAGGGACTCGAGGTGGTGCTCGCGGGCGAGCCGCTCGAGACCGATCTCCGTCGCGGCGAACTCGTGGGGCTTGTCGCAGGTGAGGATGAACGCCTGCAGCTGCGCGAGCCCCATCTCCCGCGCGGCGAGGGCGCGGTGGTGCCCGTCGACGAGGATCCAGTCGTCGCCCTTCTGGACCACGAGGACCGGCTCCGCGAACCCCCGCTCGAGCTCGTACCGGCGCCCCTCGAGCTCGTCCTCGAACACCTTCCACTGCGTCGGCTTGAGGCGGGAGAGCGGCACGAGGCCCCGGCGGAACGAGAACGGCAGCTGGTACCGCTCCGTCAGCAGGGTGCGCAGCGTCTCCGCCTTCGCCGGGGAGGCGCGCTCGAAGTGCGACCGGACGATGTCGAGGTTCGAGAGGACCCCGCAGAGCCGCCCGTCGCCGTCGACGATCGGGAGGTCGCGGAGGCCGTACCGGAACATGATCCGCGCGACGTCGTCGAGGCCCATCTCGGGCGTGGCCGTGTACGTTCCCGGCCGGATGATCTCCCCGAGGGGCCGGTTCCGGTGGTCGGCGTTCCGGAGGAGCTCCTTCGCGCTCACGAACCCGACGAGCCGGCCGTCCCGGCCGGTAACGGGGAGGCCGTGGTGCCGGCTCCGCGTGAGCTGCCGGATCGCGTCGCCGACCGTCGTCCCCTCCGCGAGGTGCTCGACCTCGAGCACCATGTAGTCGCGGACGCGCATCGTCATCCGGACGGGGGGGGCGCCTCGTCGCGGAGGTACGACGTGAGGAGGTGGCAGACGAGGAGGTGGACGTCCTCGATGTGCTGCATGTTGTTCGACGGGACGACGATGGCGATCTCGGCGAGCGGCGCGAGCTTCCCCCCGCCCATCCCCGTGAGCGCGACGGTGGCGAGCCCCCGGCCCCGCGCGAGCTCGATCGCGCGGACGACGTTCGGGGAGTTGCCGCTCCCGCTGATGCCGACCGCGACGTCGCCCGGGTGGGCGAGCGTCGCGAGCTGCTCGGAGAAGACCCGGGCGTACTCCGTGTCGTTCGCCCACGCGGTCACGGTCTCCACGTTGTCGTTGAGCGCGACGCAGCGGAAGCGGGCCCCGCTCCCCCGGATCGTCGCCTTGCCGATGTCGCAGACGAAGTGCGACGCCGTCGACGCGCTCCCGCCGTTGCCGAAGAAGAAGATCGTCCGCCCGGCGTCGCGGGCCCGGAGGAGGACCGGCACGACCCGGGCGATGCCGTCGGCGAGGTACGGATCCGAAAGGGCGGCGTGGGTCTCCTCGACGTACCGGCGGACGTACCCGTCGATCGGCTGGCCGGGCATGCTACCGTCCGACGAACAGGATCCGCGAACCCTCGCCGTTGATCCGCACGGGGAGCCGTTCCATCGCCGGGAGGGCGAGGGCTATTTCACGGCTTCTCTCGGGCGGGTGCACCAGGAGGAGGAATCCGCCGCCGCCGGCGCCGGTGATCTTCCCGCCGTACGCGCCGGCCGCCCGGGCGGCGTCGTACGCCCGGTCGATCGCCGCCGTCGAGATCCCGTCGGAGAGCCCGCGCTTCAACCGCCACCCCTCGTCGAGGAGCCCGCCGAGCCGCGTCCAGTCCCGGGCGAGGAGGGCGTCGCGGGCCTCCCGGGCCATCGCGCGGAGGCGGAGGAGGGCGTCGCGGTTCGTCCCCGTCCGCTGGTCCTGCTGCTTGAGGATCCCCTGCGCCTGCCGGGTGACGCCGGTGTAGAAGAGCGAGAGGTGCGCCTCGAGGTCGGTCCGCGCCTCGGCGGTGAGCGGGATCGGGGCGGCGCGGACCGTGTCGTCCGGCCGGAACTCGAAATACTGGACGCCGCCGAACGCGGCGATGTACTGGTCCTGCTTGCCGAGGGTGCCGCCGAGGACGTCGATCTCGATCCGGCACGCCTCCTCGGCGAGCTCCGACGGGTCCTTGAGGATCCCCTGGTGCGCGTACAGCGCGTTGAGGAGGCCCACCGTGAGCGACGAGGAGGAGCCGAGGCCGGTCCCCTCCGAGGGGATGTCGGCGACGGTGTGGATCTCGAGGGAGTCGTGGAGTCCCGTCCGCCGCATCGCCTCGCGCACGAGGCCGTGCTGGAGGTCGTCGAGGCGGTCGACGTTCTCGGTCCGCGAGTACGCGACGCGGATCGACCGGTCGAACTTGTCGTTCACGAGGACGTGGACGAACTTGTCGACCGCCGCGCTCGCGACGGCGCCGCCGTCGTACGCGCGGTAGAACGACGGGAGGTCGGTGCCCCCGCCGGCGAACGAGATGCGCAGCGGCGTCCGGCTGATGATCACGACGAGCGATCCGGCGTATCCGCGGGCGCCCCTCTTAGCCGTTGTGGAGGCCGGGCGCGGGCGCCGCCGCCGGCGGCCGGGCCCATCGGGCGCGGCGCCCGTAGAACGACCGCGCGGTCCCCTCGAGGTTCGCGAGCGGCTCGAGCCCGGGGAGGACCGGGGAGAAGATCGTCGCGCGCCGATCGAGGACGATCCCGATCCCCCGGTCGTTCTCCGACCGGATCATCCGGCCCAGCGCCTGCAGGATCGCCCGCTGCGCCGGCGCCTCGATCGCGTACTCCCAGCCGTGCCCCGTCTCGCGATCCCAGAACGCACGGAGCGCCTCGCGCTTTGCGGTCGGCTTCGGGAACGGAATCCCGACGACGACGACCGCCTCGAGCTCCTCGTCCGGGAAGTCGATCCCCTCGGCGATCCGGCCCCCCGTCACCCCCAGGAGGACGCTCCCGCCCGGATCGCGCTTGAACACCTCGACGCTCCGCCACAGGTCGGCCATCGAGATCTGCCGCGACTCGACGACCGCGCCCGCCGGGAGCGCCGACTGGAGCCCCGCCGCGAGGACCCGGTCCATGAGCTCGAAGCTCGGGAAGAAGATCGCGGTCTTGACCGGGAGCGACTGGATTATCTCGGCGAGCCGGTCCGCGATCCGCGCGACGATCGTCGGGTCCCGCTTCAACTCCTCGTACCGGGTCGAGAGGACCGGCTCGTAGAACAGGCGGCGGTTCTCGAGCGGGAACCCGGGCGGGACGGTGAGGAGCCGGGCCCCCTCCCCGAGACCGAGCGCGTCCCGGTACTCCTCCAGGGGCGCGAGGGTGCCGGAGAGGTGGATCGACGCGTGGCACTCGCGGATCGGCTCGGCGGTGAGCCGCGCGTCGAGCGCGTACGCCTCGAGCGCGCGCCGCGGGCGGCGCGTCGCGACCTTGACGAACCCCGGCGCCTCGAGCTGGGGCCAGGAGAGGAGCGTGAGCGAGACGGAGTGGACCCACGACCGGGGCAGCCGACGGGCCCGTCGGCGCTCCTCGCGCAGCGCCTCGCCCCAGTTCGCGAGCGCCCCGAGCCAGGTGTCGAGCCGGTGCGACGTGCCGCCGACGGCGCTGAGGAGCGCGTCCTCGAGGACGTGGGGGGCGAGCACCCCGTCCTCGTCGTCCCCCACCCGGTCGACGATCGCGCCCATCTCGGCCGCGACGAGCTCGAGGAGGTGGGAGCCGGTCGGCCCTTCGGGAAGGAGCATGTCGCCGTGCTCCAGGAGCTCGGAGCGGGCCCGCCGGACCGACTCCTGGGGGAGGGCGACCGTCGTGAGCTCGCGGAGGTGGTCGGGGAGGTTGTGCGCCTCGTCGACGACGAGGTCGACCCGGTCGATCCCGACCCCCATCCACCGAAGGAGCGACTCCCGGATGTGCGGATGGAAGAAGAACGCGTACGGCGCGGTGACGAGCCGGGCCCGCTGGACGAGCCCCTTCGCGAGCTCGTACGGGCACAGGTTCTCGCCCCGGCAGTAGTCGTCGAACTCGCGGGGCGTCGGGATCCGCTGGCTGAACCGCTCGGTGAGGGCGTCGAGGTCGCTCTGGAGGACCCGGGCGTAGTACGGGCATCCGTCCAGGTCCGTGAGGTCGACCGGCCCGCCCTCGGGGAGCTCCTCGGGCGGCGTGAAGAGGTTCCCCGCGTCGAGCGACGACTGCGTCGCCCGCTTCCGGTCGGCGCACAGCTTGCCGTGCTCCTCGGCGGTCGCCCCCTTCATCTCGGCGATCCCCTCGAGGAGGAGGCACCGGCGCTGACGCCCCTCGAGGCCCATCGCGAGGATCGGCTGGTCGACGCGGTGGGAGATCGCCCGGGCCTCGGCCAGGACCTGGACCTCCTGCGAGTGGGTGCGGACCAGGTACAGGATCCGGTGGTCCTCCTTCGCGGCGTGCTCGAGGAGCGGCGCGAGGACCGCGACGGTCTTGCCGGCGCCGGTCGCCGCGTCGACCAAGAGGGCCCCGCCGCGCTCCGCGACCCGGGAGACCTCGGAGAGGATCGCCTCCTGGCCGGCGCGGACGCGGTACGGGAACAGCGGGTACGGGCCGGGTCGCTCGGTCGGTTCGGACGTAGGGGATCCCCGAGGCGCGTCGGCGCCCGGGGGGCAAAAACCTACGGGCGGACCGGAACGGCGCCGGACGCGGGCGCGGGGCGGTCCGGCGACGGTTCCCGGGGCATCCGGGCGAGGATCTCGAGGTCGGCCCGCACCGCCGCCGCGCTCGCCTCGAACTGCCGCCGCTCGTCGGGCGTGAGCGGCACCTCGACGATCCGTTCGACGCCGGCCCGGCCGACGACGGCCGGTACGCCGAGACAGAGGTCCTTGAGCCCGAACTCCCCGGCGAGGTGGGCCGTGACGCCGACGAGACGGTGCTCGTCGAGCACGATGGACCGGACGATCTCCGCCTGGGCGGCCGTCGGCGCGTAGTACGCGCTGCCCATCTTCAACAGCTCGACGATCTCCCCGCCACCCTTCTTCGTCCGCTCGACGATCGCGGCGAGCCGCTCCGGCGGGACGAGCTGGGTGAGGGGCACGCCCTGGACGCTCGTGAGCGACAGGATCGGCACCATCGTGTCCCCGTGGGTGCCGAGGACGAAGCCGACGACGTCCCGCGGCGCGAGGCCGAGCTCGGCGGCCACGAACCAGCGGAACCGGGCCGTGTCGAGGGTCCCCGACTCGCCGAACACGCGCGCCGCCGGGAAGCCGCTCACCTCCCGGTACCAGCAGGTCATCACGTCGACCGGGTTCGTGACGACGAGGACCGTCGCGTGCGGGGCGTGGGTGCGGGTGGCGATCGCGTGCCCGCGCAGGATCTCCGCGTTCTTGCCGAGCAGGTCGGACCGGCTCATGCCGGGCTTGCGGGCGAGGCCCGCGGTCTCGATGACGAGGTCCGCGCCCCGGAGCGCCTCGAGCGACGTCGACCCCGAGACGCGCGTCGCGAACCCGAGGATCGGGGCCGACTCCTGGATGTCGAGCGCCTTCCCCTGCGGGAGGCCTTCGACGATGTCGAGGAGGACGACCTCGTGGGCCAAGTCCATCTCGGCGAGCCGCTGGGCGAGGGTTCCCCCGATGTTGCCGGCGCCGAGGACGGCGATCTTCCCGATCGTGGCCATGGTGTCGCGACCCGGCGCGCGCGACGCCGGCTCCGTCCTTAGGCTTGGCGGTGCCGAGGGGGCCTCCGGGCGGTCCGGTTCGCCGGGAGCGGGGGAGGGGTCCCCCGGCGGGGCGTCCCCCGCCCGACGAAATCTTCATTCGGCGGCTCGAAGGTGGGCCGCCGGCCCGATGGACGTGAACACCGTCCTCCTGAGCGTCCGCGAGCGCGACAAGTGGCGGGACCGGCTCGCACTCCTCGAGCGGACCCTAAACGAGGTCCGCGAGCAGCGACGCCGGCTGAGCGACCGGCTCCGCCGGCTCAAGCGGGAGATCTCCCGCCTCGGCGACTACTCCGACGCGATCATCGAGCCGGCCCGAAGGTACTCGCAGGGAGGGACGATCGGTGCGGCGAGCCCCAGCCGGATCCCTCCACGATAGGCAGGCGTCCCTCGTGACCCAGCGTCACGAGATGGAGGCCGAGATCGCCCGGCTCGCCCGGGAGGAGGAGTACCTGCACCGGCAGGTCCGGGAGGCGGCGGAGCAGGTCCGCTACTACGAGAGCCTCCTCACCACCCTGCGGCGGCA
>DATJVB010000075.1:0-4022 GCA_035502055.1 Thermoplasmata archaeon
GTCCTCGATAAGCCGCCACGACCATCGGCGGCGATTTTACCGCTCTCGGCGGCGTGCCGATGCCCGAGGGCCCACCACTCCTGGTTGCCCGAGGTGAGGAACCCCGACCCCCGACGTGGTCGCTCGCACGGGCGAGCGTCGGAGGACGCCCAACCGGACCGCCTCCGCGGACGACCCGCCTCGGCTCCCCGAGACCGGGCGGTCTGGCTGCGCCACGCCGGTCCCTTATGGCTGAGGCCACGGTCCGGGGCGCGTGATCGATCCGAACGAGGCCGAGCGTCGCGTGGTCGTGGGGACGACGGGCCGTCCGGCGACCGTGGCCTCGCTGGCCGGCGACCTTCGATCCCTCGGGCTCGCGGACGGGTCGACGGTGCTCGTCCACTCCTCCGTCTCCGCGCTCGGATGGGTCGTGGGCGGCGGCGAGGCGGTGCTGCTGGCGATCGAGGCCGCCGTCGGTCGGGACGGGACCGTGATGATGCCGGCGTACTCGATGAGCGCGCCCGAGCCGTCCTCATGGGTCCGGCCGCCGGTACCGGACTCGTGGTGGGAGCTGATCCGCACCGACTGGCCGCCGTTCGACCCGGTCCTTTCCCCCGCGCGCCGGCTGGGGGAGGTCCCCGAGCTGTTCCGCCATCAGGAGGGGACCGTCCGCTCCGCTCACCCGAACGACTCGTTCTGCGCGCGAGGCCCGAACGCCGAGCGCCTGGTCGGGGGCCACAGCCTCGACTCTGCGATGGGGGACGGCTCTCCGCTGGCCCGGCTGTACGAGCTGGACGGCCTCGTGCTGCTCCTCGGGGTCGACCACGGCTCGAACAGCTCGCTGCACCTCGCCGAGTACCGTGCACCGTGGTCCACCGAGGTCGCGCACGCGCTCCGTCGGGCCCGGCTGACGGGGCGGGGGACGACGCTCGAGGTGTCGTTCGACGACGTCGAGCTGGACAGCGACGACTTCGCCGAGCTCGGACGCGAGCTCGAGCTTCTCCCGGGCGCGGTGCGGACGGGCCCGGTCGGGGCGGGCGTCGGCCGGCTCATGCGCCAGCGCGCGGCGGTCGACTTCGCGATCGATTGGCTTCCGAAGCACCGACGTACGGAGATCCGGCGGCGGGCCCAACCCGGGCGGTCGGAGCCCGGCGGGTCGCAAACCCCTTAGTTGGGCCCGCCCTCGCGGTACTGTGGCGGCCCCGGACGGACGGTTCCTGATGTTCATCGCCGGACCGCCGTCGATCGAGGAGGTGCGGCCGGGAGCCCGCTCGACGACGCACGGCGGACTGTTGCGGTTCCCGGTCTTCACGATCCTCCCCGGCGGCTGGGTCGTCCCCGACTACTTCGGGGACCAGATCGAGGAGGAGGACCTCCTCCCCGGCCAGCTGTACGGCGAGCAGGCCCGATGCGGCCGGCTCGTCCTCGACCTCGCGCGCCGTCTCCACCTGACCGTCTCCGTCTACGACGCGAACCACCCGGAGTCGGACCGGCAGCTCGTCGCGCGGTACGTCGCTGACGATGATGACATGCCGATCCTCGTACGGTCGGACGGCACGCGCCTCGTCGGCGAGGAGTCGTTCGTCCCGCGGACCCTCCAGCGGTTCCTCGAGGGCGGATAGTCCGCGGCGCGCTCCGGCTCCGGTGCGGTGATGTCCCACTCGCGCGTGCGGAGGGGTGGGGCGTGACGGCCGGAATCCCCAGCTACTGCTCGACGTGCGGGGCCCCCCTCGCCTCGGGCGCCCGGTTCTGCAGCGCGTGCGGCGCGCAGGCTGGCGGACCCCTCCCGATGGCCCCGACCGGGGTTCCGCCCTCCCTCGCCTGGGACCCGAGGGCGACCGAGGGTCCGCGGGAGAGACCGGTCTCGCGCGAGGTCGACCGCACGCGGACGGGGTTCACCCTGATGGTCATCGGCTTCCTGCTCGCCTGGATCCCCTACGCGAACTACGTGGGGGGCCTGTTGCTGCTGGCCGGCGTCGTGCTGCTCTGGCTCGGCCGCCGGGGGTTCGGAGAGGCTCACCACCGCGCGGTCCTCGCCGGGGGTCTTCTGTTCGCCGGGGGCATCGCCGTCGGACTGGTCGGGTCGTTGTGGCTGATCGAGACGATCCTCACGGCCAACCTGGCGAGTATCGACCCGACCGCGTTCGCCGCGACGCTGCAGACCGACCTCGAGGCGATCCTCGTGCTGGCGGCGATCAGCGGCGCGATGGGCGCGCTCGGCTACCTGCTCGTGCCGTTCGAACTCTCGGACGGCGCGACGCGGACCCTCCTTGCGGTCGCGTTCGTCGCCTCGGTCGCTGTCAACGTATACATCGAATCGGTGCTGTGGCAGCAGCTCGCCCCCGCGATCGCCCAGGCGACGAGCGGGACGACGGTCAGCGTCGGCCCGATCCAGGCGCTCGAGTTCCGCCTGACCCTCTACGGGCTGCTCAACGCCATCCCCAACCTCCTGTTCGCCTACGCCTACTATCGCACGCGGCGACGGGTCATCGAGGGGCCGATGGCCGGGTCGCCTCCGCCGGGCGCCGCGCTGCCGTTCGGGAGAACGGGCTAGGGTCGGCTCACGGCGGAAGGCCGAGCGAGCTCCAGGCGCCGTAGCGGTTCAGCGCGCCGTCGCAGACGTTGCCGATGTAGCGGCCGCGGTGGCGGTACTGCATGATCCGCCGACCCTGACGGGCGAGCTCCGCCCAGCGGGAGGTCTTGTTCGGGTTCTGCTCGATCCCCTCGAGCTGCAGCTCGCCGTAGCGGAACGCTACCGTCCGCAACCCCTGGCTGCGGGTCCGGCCCACGGCCGACGTCCGGCCCTCGAGCTCGACGGTCTCCGCCCCGTCCCGGAGCGCCTGCTCCCAGACGCTCACCAGGGTGGCGGCGAGGGTCGGCTCGCTCAACCGGACCTCCCCCCCTGAGCGGCTCCGGGCGTGGCCGGCCCGCTCAGAACCTCTCGGCGAGCCATCGATGCACCTCGGGCACAGCGCGGAGCCAGGTGGAGACGTGGCCTTCGCCGGGGAGCAGGTGCGCGTCGACCCCCGGGAGACGCTCGGAGAGCCAGCGTCCGTGCGCGAACGGCACGAACCGGTCGGTCTCGCCGTGCCAGAGCTGCAGCGGGACCCTCACGCCGGCGAGGTCGAAACCCCACGGCAGGATCACCGAGAGGTTGTCGTCCCGCAGGCCGGCCTCGCTCACCCGCAGCCCCTCGACCCCCCACGCCCGGATGAACTCGGCGACCTCGTCCGTCAGAGCCCGCCGGTCCGCCTCCGAGCAGAGCGAGCTCAGGCCGGCGCGTAGCTGCTCGACGTTCCATCCGAGGAAGTCGAGGCGGTCCTGACGCGTCTTCGCCTCCCAGGCCGGGCGATCGGTCCGCATCAGGGCGAAGTCCTCGGCGTTCGCCTCCCCGGTGCCGGCCTCCCAGTCGAGGCCCTCGGCCGGGTACGGAGCGACGCCGGCGATCACCGCCGCACCGACGATGCGCTCCGGGAGGAGCGCGGCGCATGCGAGGGCCGGCGCCCCGCCACCGGAGAACCCGTAAACACCGAACCGCTCGAGACCGAGAGCGTCGGCGACCGTCCGCACCTCGGCGGCGGCGTCGTCGATCCCCCGCCCCGGAGCGGGGGTGGAGTCGCCGTAGCCGGCCCTGTCGTAGCTGAGCAGGCGGAGATGCCGGGCGCGGGCGTCCGCGACGAACGGCGGGTACAGCAGGCGGGAGCCCGGGGTCCCGTGCAGCGAGAACACCGGCACGCCGGAAGGGTCGCCGTCCTCCCGCACGCCCAGCGAGCGCGCGGCGCCCATCCGGACGGTCCGCTCGAGCGTCATCGGCCCGGCGGACCCCGGGGCCGTTCCGCCCCGGCGGGGGCGGGCGCTGCGGTCGTCACGGGGGCGGAACCGGTCCGAGCGTCTCGCCGAAGAACGCAAGGACGCGACGCCAGGCGTCCTGCGCCGCCTCGGCCTGGTAGTTCGGCCGGCGGTCGTTGAAGAAGGCGTGGCGCGCCCCCGGATAGACGTGCGAGCGGAACGACAGCCCGGCGCTCGCCATCGCCGCCTCGAGC
>DATJVB010000076.1:0-2749 GCA_035502055.1 Thermoplasmata archaeon
CACGGGCTCGTCCTCTTCGGCGGACGCGACGGCTCCAACCGGTACCTCAACGACACGTGGCTGTTCAACGGTTCCGGCTGGACTAACCTCACCGGGGTCGGGCCCGCCCCGTCCGGGCGCGGCGTCCACGACAGTCTCGCGTACGACGCGGCCGACGGGTACGTCCTCCTCTTCGGCGGGTTCAGCGCGTCGGGATACCACGAGGATACCTGGACGTTCGCGAACGGGACGTGGTCGAACATCTCCGCCAGCCTATCGGCCGCCCCGCCGGGGGCATCGTACCGGGCCGCCTACGATGCGATCAGCCACGACGCGGTCTTCTACGGGAGCGCCGGGGCCTGCACCGGCCCCGCCTACACCTGGACGTACTCCGCCGGGACCTGGACGAACCGGACCCCCGCGACCGGCGGACCGACCGCCTCCGCGGGCGCCGGGGCGATCGCCTACGACCCGATCCTGGGCGGGGTGCTCATCAACGGCGGCTACGACACCACCTGCACGGTGACGGACCAGAGCTGGCTCTTCCAGAACGGCACCTGGTCCGACATCTCGAACGTCTCCTCGACCACGCCCCCGGGCCGGTGGGACGCCCAGATGGTCTTCGACGACCTCCTCACGGGCGACCTCCTCTTCAGCGGCAACGAGGCGACGCACGGCGGGAGTGCCGCGCTGGGCTCCGACACGTGGGGCTTCCTCGACGGGCTCCGCGTCGCGATCACCGCCAACACGTCGCTCGGACCGATCCCGCTCGCCGTCGGCCTCTCGCTCTCCGGCCCGCCGGGAGGGACCGGCCCCTACACGTACGCCTGGACGTTCGGCGACGGCACGCCGTCGACCTATGGCTCGTCGGCGAACCACACCTACACGACCCCGGGATCGTATCCCGTGTCGCTCGAGGTCAACGACTCCTCCGGCCGGTGGGGCTGGGGGTTCGCGACGGTCACCGCCACGCCGCCGATCCTCGGCTCGTGGACGAACATCAGCGCCGGGGCCGGCACGCCGCCCACGCCGCGGGCGGCGTTCGGCATGGCCTACGACCCGCTCCTCTCCGCGATCGTCGTCTTCGGGGGGATCGACACGAACAACGTGATCCTCGGGGACACGTGGGAGTTCAAGGACGGCCGGTGGAGCCAGCCCACCCTCGCCGGCGCGCCGCCCGCACGGGTGCAGCTCGCCATGGTCTACGATCCGCAGGAGCAGGGGATCATCCTCTTCGGAGGTCGGGCCGCGAACTACACGTTCTACAACGACACCTGGCTGTTCAACGCGTCGGGATGGACCCACCTCTCGCCGGCCGGTCCGGCGCCGTCGCCGCGCTCGGTCGACGGCTCGATGACGTACGATGCCGGCGACGGGTACCTCCTCCTGTTGGGCGGATGGTCCCTCGCCACGGGCGGCTTGACCGACACCTGGTCGTTCGCGAACGGGACGTGGACCAACCGGACGGCCCACGTTTCGACCTCGCCGCCGTACGCCGCGTACCGCGGGGCGTACGACGCCCACGACGGCTACGCGGTCTACTTCGGGAGCCCCGGGTCGTGCACCGGCCCCGCGTACACCTGGACCTACGCGGCCGGGACGTGGACCAACCGGACCGCCTCGGCCGGGTCGCCGAGGATCCAGGCCGGCGCCGGCGACATGGACTACGACCCGATCGAGGGGGCGATCGTCGTCTCGGGAGGGTACGACGCGAGCTGCTACGTGACCAACCAGACGTACCTCTTCACGGACGGCGCGTGGAGCGACGTGACCGGCCTCGTCGGGGTGAACCCGCCGGGCCGGTGGGACGCGGGATCCGCCTTCGACGGCGCCCTCACGGGGAACGTCGTCTGGGGGGGGAACGAGGAGCTCAAGGGCGGGTCGAACAACTTCGAGGGGACGACCTGGGCGTTCGAGGACGGACTCACGGCCGCGCCGACGGCGAGCCCCACCGAGGGGGTCGCGCCCCTCACGGTCTCCTTCGGCCCGGGCCCCTCGCTCGGCGGGACGCCCCCCTACCGGTACAACTGGTCGTTCGGGGACGGGAGCGCGAACGCGACGATCGCCGATCCGACGCACACCTACTCGTCTCCGGGGAGCTACACCGTCGATCTGGTCGTCAACGACAGCGCGGGCCGGTTCGGCTCGGGCGCGATCGCGCTGACCGTCTACGCCCCGATCGGCGTCGCGGTCTCCGTGACCCCCGAGGCCGGCGAGGCCCCGCTCACCGCGACGTTCGGCGTCGTGGCGACCGGCGGCGTCCCGAGCCTGTCGTACACGTGGGCGTTCGGGGACGGCAACTCGAGCACCGCGCGGAACACGACCCACACCTACACGCGCGGAGGGCCGTACAACTGGACCCTCACCGTCGTCGACGCCCTCGGGGACCGGAACGAGACGAACGGGACGATCGAGGTCGCCCCCGCGCTCGCGGTCTCCGCCGCCGCGTCGACGCAGGCCGGGTCGTACCCGCTGACGGTCAACTTTACCGGATCCGTGACCGGCGGCGCGGGGCCGTTCCGGTACGCGTGGTCGTTCGGCGACGGCGCCATCGGGCCCAACGCGAGCGCGGCCTCGCACACCTACACGGCGACCGGGAGCTTCCCCGCGGCGTTCAACGTGACCGACTCCGACGGCGTCACGCGGACGGCGACGCTCACCATCGTCGTCGTCCCGCCCGTCTCGGCCGGTGGGTCCGCCACGCCGCTCGTCGGGATCGCCCCGCTCACCGTCGAGTTCACGACGGTCCCGTCCGGCGGCGAGGCGCCGT
>DATJVB010000077.1:0-8733 GCA_035502055.1 Thermoplasmata archaeon
CGGGGGGCGATCACGGTCATCGTGCCGATGCCGCCCTCGTACCGGGGCGGGACGGAAGAGTACGCCTACCAGCTCGTCCGCTCCTACGCCGCGGGGCGACCCGTGCACGTGGTGACGACGTCCGTCCGGTGGACCGGCGACGCCCACGCTCTCGACATCGGCGCCGCGACCCTCGAACGGATACCGGGCCGCGAGGTGTTCGAGCGGCCGGTCGTCTTCGGCCCCCGGGCCGCAGCCCGACTGCGCGCGGCGATCGCCCGGTCGTCGGTCGTCCAGCTGCACATGCCGTTCCCGTGGGTCGAGCGGCGGGTGACCGCGTGGGCCCGCCGGGCGGGGGTCCCGTCGGTCCTCACCTACCACATGGACGCCGAGTTCGGCGACGCCGCCTCGCTCCGATCCCGGGTGGTGACCGGCGCCTACCGGGCGGTCTCCGCCGAGGCCGCGCTCGACCGTTGCACGGTCGTGGTCTCGAACAGCCGGGGCTACGCGCGGGCGTCGCCGGTCCTCTCCCGGCACCTCGACAAGGTCCGGGTGATCTACCAGGGGATCGACGTCGCCCGGATGCGCCGTCCCGCGGAGGGGGCCGAGGCGGTCCCGCCGCGCTCGGACGGCGTCGCCCGCATCGTCTTCGTCGGCCGGCTCGTCGGCTACAAGGGGCTCCCCGACCTCCTCGCCGCGGTCGCCTCGCTCGGCCGTCGCGGCCGCCGGGCGGAGCTCCTCATCGGGGGACGCGGACCCGAGCTCGGCCGCCTTCAGGCGCTCGCGGGCTCCCTCGGGCTCGACGGGGCGGTCCGATTCCTCGGGTTCGTCCCCGACGCGGCGGTGGGCGGTCTCTACGCGAGCGCCGACGTCGTCGCCTGCCCCTCGGTGAGCCTCCTCGAGTCGACGCCGATCACCCTCCAGGAGGCGATGGCGTTCGGGACGCCGGTCGTCGGGACGACGCTCCCGGGGACCGAGGAGACGGTCCCCGACGACGGCCGTCGGGGCCGCCTCGTCGCGCCCCACGACCCGGAGGCGCTCGGTCGGGCGCTCGAGGAGCTGATCGACGCGGGCCGCCCGGCCGGGCCGGCCCCCGGGCGGAGCTGGGACGACACGGCCCGGGACTACCTCGCCCTGTTCGACGAGCTCGTGCGCCGGCCGGGGGCGGGATGAGCGCGGACGCGGTGCCGGGGGCCCCGGTGCCCCCGCCGCCGGCGCCGATCCGTCCGCCGCGGACGAAGGTCCGCATCCGGCGCGCCCGCTACCGCGACGTGGCGGCGCTGGTCCGGCTCTACCTCGACCGCTCCGAGGCGTCGTGGCACGGCTACCATCCGTTCCCGTCCCGGTCGTTCCTCCTCGGCCCGATCTACTTCGGTCTCGTGACGTACCAGTACTTGGTCGGCTGGGCGATGCGCCGCCTCCCGAGGCTCCTGGTCGTCCTCGTCGTGGCGGAGATCGAGGGGAGCGGGGAGGTCGCCGGCTCCGGGACGCTCCGCGGCGTGATCCACCGGAACGAGGAGCCGCGGGTCCGGTTCGGCTTCCTGGTCGGCGAGCGTTTCCAGGGGCTCGGGATCGGCAAGCAGCTCCTCTGGGGGCTCGCGGAGACCGGGCTCGACCTCGGGTACAAATGGGGCGTCGGGGTCGTCTTCCGCTCCGACGCGAAGGCGATCTCGGCGATCAGCAAGGCGGGGTTCATGTTCTCCCCCACGGCGTACCGGGATCCCCGCGCGCCGGAGGAGACGAACTACTCGACGGTCGCGGACCTCGCCGAGATGGTCCGGCGGGCGCGCGAGACCGCCGCGCCGGGCTGACCGCGCCGCCGGCCCTCCGAGACGTACACCGGGATCGCGACCGTCGTCGCGACGCCCCCGCCGTCGATCACCGTCAGCTGGACCGTGTAGTTGCCCGGCCCGGCGAAGAGGTGCCACGCGTTGAGGAGGGGCGACCGGCCGCCGTCGCCGAAGTCCCACAGGTACTGGTTCGGCCCGAGCCCGCCGGAGACCGCCGGGGCGAAGAAGACGTTCCCCCCGGCCCCGATGTAGGTCGGCGATCCGATGAGCCGGACGCTCGTGGGCGGCGAGAACGCGTGGAGGGAGGAGAACGTCGCGCTCCCGTTCGTGCCGAACCCGAGCACGACCGCCTGGTGGAGACCGTCGTAGAACGCGGACGCCCCCGTGATCGCGCCGCTCGGGGTCGTCGGGTGGAGGAGTCGCCAGTGGGTCCCGGTGAGCGCCCACGTCTGCCCGCTGACCGTGCCCCCGGTCGTGATCCCGCCGACGAGGATCCCCTCCTGGTCGCGTTGGTCGTAGACGAAGCTCGCGTTCGCCCGGGCCGGCGGGGCCGGGCCGGGCGGGACGGCGGTCCACCGCCCGCCGCTGTACCGCCAGGTGTCGTTGAGGAGCGTCCCCGTCGCGTCCTTCCCGCCGAACAGGTCCACGACGGCGTTCGAGGGATCGTACGTGGCGGCCGCCCCGAGCCGGCCCGAGGGGGAGGATCCGGTGACCGTGATCCGCTTCCAGTGGCCGTTGCCGTACGCCCACGTGTCCGAGAGGAGACCCGACGCGGTGCGGCCGCCGAACAGGACGAGGTAGCCGTCGGCGGGGTCGTCGGTGAGGGTGGCGCTCCCCCGCGCCGTCGGGAACAGCGATGCGGAGAGGTACGTCACGTTGGTCCACCGGCCGTCGAGGAACCGCCACGTGTCGCTAAGGTAGCCCGAAGCGCCCAGGCCCCCGAACAGAACGATCGCGCCGGAGGAGGAGAGCGTCGCCGCGGCGGCGAACGCCCGCGCCGACGGGTGGATGGCTCCGAGGAAGACGGTCCAGTTCTGCCGGCTGTAGATCCACGTGTCGTTGAGGAGGGCGCCGGCCGGCGAGCGGCCGCCGAACAGGACGTCGTAGTGGTCGGCCGCGTCGTAGCCGAAGACCGCCCCGGTCCTCGGGCCGGGCACCGGACCCGTCCCGTAGATCGGCAGCGACTCCCACGTCGGCACGGAGCTCGGCACCGCGACCGGAGCGCCGTACCCCGGCGTCGCGACGAGGGAGGCGGTCGCGCTCGTGTTCCCGGGGGTGATCGCCGCGAGGGTGAAGGTGTACGCCGCGCCCGGGATCAGGTTCGAGACCGTGATCGACGAGAGGCTCCCGTCGATCCGGAGGGCCGAGGCGTTCGGGAACGTCCGCGGGCCGTAACTGAGCTCGTACGCGGTGATCGGCGCGGTATGGGCGGGGACGGTCCAGTTGAGGGTGACGCTCCCCGGACCGGCGACCGCCGAGAGGCCCGTGGGGCCCGGCGGGGGTCCCAGCCCCTGCAGCCGCATCGGGTACGTGGCCGACGACGGTCCCGGGACGGTGATCGGGGCGCGCGGGGCGGCCGCGAAGTCGAAGTACTCGAGGGGGAGGGGGGCGAACCGGTCCCGGTTCGTCAGGGACGGCAGGTGGAACCGCCACTCGATGAGGTGGAGGAGGGATTCGAAGTACTCGAACCGGTGGCTCACGAAGTTCTCCCGGACGTAGGGGCCGATCACGAGGAACGGCGACCGGAGCGACACGCCGTTCGCGTCGATCGCGGGCGGCGGCTGGTGGTCGAAGTACCCGCCGTAGTCGTCCCACGCCACGAAGATCGCGGAGGTGTTCCAGTCCGGCGACCGCTCGACGGCGTTGACGATCGAGTCGACCCACGACTCGCCGTTGACGAGGCTCGCGGGCGGGTGGTCGGAGTTGTTGAACGTCGGCAGGACCCAGGAGACGTTCGGGAGCCGCCCCGCGGCCGCATCGGTGAAGAACTGGCTGCTGCTCACGAGGTGCGACGAGTACGCGGGCGTGTAGCTCGACGCCTTCGCGGCGAACGGGTTCCAGTAGTCGAACGCGCTGTCGGTCTCCCCCGCGCCCGACGGCTGGCTGAGCGCCGTCCCGTACGACGCGAGCGGGTAGTCGTAGTAGTCCCACGAGACGGAGGAGTTCATGAGGAGGTCGGCGATCGTCTCCGTCGAGTTCGACTGGTTGAGGTAGAGCTGCTCGTTCGGCGTGAGGGCGGAGGAGTTCCTCGCCTTGTGGAGCGTCTGGTTGACGCCCTCGGGGGGCGACGTGCCGGCGACGAGGTACCAGTGGTTGGGGGTGGAGTAGCTCAGCACGCTCGCGAACATGTTGTCCCCGAGGCCGTACTGCTCGGCGAGGTCCCAGTACGTGGGCAGCAGCGATCCGTCGTAGTACCCGAACGTCGAGAGGTGGAGGCCCTCCGCCTGGTAGAAGCCGTCGAGGGACCCGTTGTCGTACGCCTGGTGCGCGCTCACCCAGTTGTGCAGCATGTCCGTCGGCGTCGTGACGTTCGCCCACCCGTACCGGTACGGCTGGATGCACCCGGCGGCGGTATTGGCCGGGTAGAGGGGGACGCACGTACCGGGCGGGATCCCGGTGGCGTTCATCGTGCAGTCGACGCCGAGCGTGAGGCAGTACGTTCCGAAGTAGTCGTCGTAGACGTGGTTCTCCTGCATCACGATGATGATGTGATCGAGGGGGACCGACGCCGCGCCCCGGGGGTTCACCTCGCCAAGGCCCCGCGGGGGGACCGCCGACGCGTTCGCGCCGAGGATCGGCGGTCCCATCGACAGGAGGAGGAGGGTCCCGACGGCGGCGACCATCGGAAGCGAGGCTACGCCCCGGAGCCCCATCGGCGGCGGCTCGAGACCGGGCGGCCGTAAATAGGGAGCGCGCGCTCTCATCGCGCTTCCCCCGGTGAGGCGGGGGCGTCGGACGGCCCCGTCGGGCCCGGCGTCTTCGTGGGCCCTCCCGCGGAGGCGCGAGACGAGGGGCGGCCGCCAAATACTCCGGCCCGGCTTATGTCTCGGATATGGGGGGTCCCGGCGTGCCGCCGCCCGCCGACTCCCTAGGGTCCCCGGCCCGCGACCGGGCCGACGTCGACGTTCGCCTTCGCCCGGCCCGCCTCGGCGATATCGGAGCGCTGGTCCGGATGTACCGCGGTCAGGGGGCCGATACCGCCCGGCTCTACCATCCGTTCCCGTTCGACCGGCTCCGGCTCGGCGTCATCTTCCTCTACATGGTGGCGACCCGCCCGCTCGTCGGTTGGCTCCTCCGGCACGTGCCGCGACGGGCGGTGCTCCTGCTGGTCGCGGAGATCGGGCCCGACCGCACCATCGCCGGGTTCGGCAACACCGGTTTCCGGCGCACGCCGACGGAGCCGCGGGCGATCTTCGGCTACATGGTCGACGCCCGGTTCCGGGGCCTGGGGATCGGCACCCGCCTCCACGAGGAGATGATCGAGGAGGCCCTCCGCCTCGGCGTCCGTCGCGGCGGCGGGATGGTCGTCGTCGACAACGCGGCGAACCTGCGGATCCTCAAGCGGATGGGGTTCTCGATGCGGGCGTCGGAGGTCGTCGACCGCGCCGCCCCGGGGGTCCGGAACATCGAGACCGACGGGGATCTCGAAGAGATCGCCGCCGGGTGGCGGCACCGCCGGCCCGCGGCGAGCCGCGCCGACCCGGGCGCGACGGCCCCGCCCTAGGACCCCGCGCCGGCGAGCTGTCCGCGGGTCCAGGCGATCGTCCGCTCGATGCCGTCGCCGAAGGAGATCGCCTCCGTCCACCCGAGCCCGCGGATCCGGTCGTTGTTCGACACGAGCGCGGGGCTCCCGACGACCGCCTTCTTGAGGTCGACGATGGGGATCGAACCCCCGAGCCGGTCGGCGATCGTCTGGGCGAGTTCCCCCACCGTGATCCCCCGTCCCGCCCCGATGTTCACCGGACCCTTCTCGCCGCGCGCGACGACGACGAGGAGGGCCTCGAGCGTGTTGTCGATGTACATGAGGTCGCGGACCGTCCGGGCGTCCCAGATCTCGATCTTCTTCTCGGTCAGCGCCTGACGGATCAGCTGGGGGACGATGTAATCCCCCGTCTGCCCCACCCCGAAGGAGTTGAAGTTGCGCACGATCGCCACGTCCCGGCCGAACTGCCGGCCGTAGCAGCCGACGAGGTCCTCGCCCATGATCTTCGTGACCGAGTACGGGTCCGCCCCGTTCCGGGGGTGGGTCTCGTCGATCGGCAGCCGCTCCGGGGCGCCGTACACCGCGGCGCTCGACATGAACAGGGTCCGGGCCGCCGGCGGAGCGAACCGAAGGACGTTCTGGGTGCCGAGGACGTTCACGTCGAACGCGAGGGGGAAATCCTGCTTGCAGGTCCGCGGGTTCGCGATCGCGGCGAGGTGGAAGATCACTTCGGGCCGCGTCCGCTCGAGGATCGCCCGGGTCGCCGTCGGGTCCCGGATGTCCACCGTCTCGAGGGCGACCCCGGTCGCGACCGCATCCCGGTCGGGCCGGGCGAACGAGAAGTTGTCGACGCCGACGACGTGGGCCCCGAGCCCGTGCAGCCGGGCGCACAGGTGGGTCCCGAGGAACCCCGCGGCGCCCGTAACGAGGACCGAGCGGTTCGCGAAGTAGCCGGGGATCGCATCGTCGTCCATCGCGCCGCCCCACGGTCGGCGCGCCATAATGGTGTCGCTGAGCGCCGCCGACGGCGTGCGAGTGAGACGGCCGCCCTCGCTCGCCGACCGGGCGCGGGGCATGTAGATATAGGACAGCGGACCCAGCGCTAGACGAATGGCCGGCCCGGGCGCATCGCCCGCCTCCGCGGACCGGTCGCGGAGCCCCGCTCCGGTCGGTCCGGCGCGCCCTTCGGCGACGCCGGTCCCCCCGCCGCGTCCCCCGTCGCGACTGCGTCGCATCCTCCGCTACTGGATGCCGCCGACCTCGGGCCGGCCCCGTCGCCCGGACGGGCTCCTCAGCGACCCGGGACCCGATCTCCCCGCGTGGGGGGTCGCGCTCGGGCTCGCTGTCTTCACGGCTGTGATGTTCGAGTGGTTCGCGAACATCGCCCCGATCCCGCCCGGGGGCGACGAGAGCCAGTGGCTCCTCCTGTCGTACCCGTACGTCGGGATCACGGCGCCATCGCAGATCGCGCTCCTGAGCTACCCTCCCATCTCGTTCCCGTTCCTCGGCCTCTGCGTGCTGGTGACGCAGAGTCCGCTCACCGGCGCCCGGCTCTTCGCGGGCCTCCTCGTCGCCGCGATGGGACTCTCGATGTACCACCTCGGCCGGTCGATGTTCCGGATGCGCTCCGTCGCCCTCCTCGTGGAGGGGGCGTTCCTATTCCAGCCCGACTTCCAGCAGCTGTACTACTTCGGCGCCTACCCGAACATGTTCGGCTTCGTCTTCTTCTTCCTCGCCGTTTCGTTCGCGCTCCGATTCCTCCGCTCGCGCCGGCCGACCCATCTCGCCCTGTTCTGGACGTGCGTCACGCTCGCGGTCCTCTCGCACGCCCTCGTCGGGGTGCTCCTCGTGGGGCTCCTCCTCTGCGCGGGCGCGCTCCTCCTCCTCTACCGGCGGCTCCCCCGGGAGCTGTTCACGACGGTCGCGGGCGTCGCGGGGCTCGCCGTCGTCGTCGCCTCCGCCTTCCTGTACTACGAGGGCAGCGTGCTCTTCGGCGTGAACTCCCCGAACTACCTCACCACCACGGTCCTCACGAGCCAGAAGAGCACCCTCCAGCTCCAGGCGACGCTCAAGGCATTCTACCTCGAGAACCTCTCGAAGCTGTTCCGCGGGAGCGGCTTCCACCAGAGCTACACCCTCGCCCTCCAGATCCTCTGGGAACTCACCATCGCGATCGTCGGAGTCCTCCTCCTCGCCCGGCTCCTCGTTCCGCGCGAGGTGAGCCATCGGGTCATCGTCCTCGCCGCTTGGTTCCTCTCGGTCTTCGACGTCGCGCTCGCCACCTGGTACGTGGGGCTCACGGCCGACTACCGACGGTTCGCCTACTTCCTCTACCCGCCCGCCATCCTCCTCGTCGGGCTCGGGGCGGACGTCGTCATTCTCGCCCTCTGGGAGTGGCTCGCCCGCCGTCCCCAGGTGCTCGCGGCCGCCAAAGCGGGCCTCCCCGACCCTCCGCGGGCCGCCCGCCGCCGGTGGCGGTGGCGTCGATGGGACCGGCCCCAGGCCGTCGTCGGGGTGATCGTCGCAGTCGGCGGGGTGTTCCTCCTCGCCTGCTTCGACATCTACACGACCCCGGCGGCGGAGGCGTTCGCCCGGAGCTTCACGAGCTCCGGGCACGACGCGAGCTTCGTCGCGGTGATGGGGACCGTCGCCCACTCGGGCCTCGGCGGGAGCATCCTCTCGGCGACCGCCGCCGTCGATCGGTGGCCGGCCACGCTGACCGGTCGGAACCTCTACGAGGCCCGATCGCCGACGGGCTTCACCTACTCGACCGAGAACCTCGTCCAGGACGAGCTCGCGACGATGGGCCTCAGCTACCGGTACGCGGTGACGAACGGCCTCGTCCTCGGCGGGATCCCCGGCACCAACTCGACCGACTTCACCGCGGCCCCGGTGTACGCGCTCTACGTCTACGGGATCTCACGACCGATCTTCAAGATCGACCCGACGACCGTCATCGTGACGACGGCGGGGGGCCAGGACCACCCGATCTGGAGCGCGACCGGGGGGACCCACCGGACGATCGATCTTCCCACGGACCCGAACAACGCGACGATCTCGATCGTCTACACCGGACCGGGGTTCGCGGTGACGGAGACGATCTCGGCGATCCCGGGGACCGCCAGCCTCGGGGTGAACTTCACGGCCCGCGCCACGGGCCCGACCGACCTCGTCGGGCTCCGGTTCAAGATCGTGAGCGCGACGAGCGGGTTCAACTCCCCGTACCTCAACGGGACCACCCCGGGCCGGTACAGCTGGTTC
>DATJVB010000078.1:0-5428 GCA_035502055.1 Thermoplasmata archaeon
CGCGAACGACGCGGCGCCGGTCCACCGGTGGTGGCCGTACGTCCAGGGGTACTCCGCCGAGTTCGTCCGGACGGTCCTCGCCTCGCATCCCCTCCCGGCGGGCGCGACGGTCCTCGACCCGTTCGCCGGGAGCGGCACGACGCTCGTCGAGGCGCGGCGGGCCGGCTTCGCCGCCGTCGGCGTCGAGCTCCTCCCGCCGGCCGCGCTCGCGGCCCGGGTGAAGACCCGGTTCGAGGTCGATCCCCGCCGGCTCACCGACGCGGCCCGCCGGGTCGTGGCGGCGGCGCGCGACGGTCCCCGGGCCCGGATGCCGTTCCTCCGGGAGACGCGACGGCAGTTCTCGCCCCGGTCCCTCGACGCGCTCCGCCGCCTCCGCGCCGCGCTACCCGACGGCGACGGGCCGATTGACGAGGCGCTCCGGCTCGCCTTCGGTCGGATCCTCATCCCGGCGAGCCGACTCCGGCGATCGCCGTGCCTCGGCTACGGGCGGCCGCCCGGGACGGAGGAGCCGGACGTCCTCGACGCGTTCCGCCGCGCCGTCGCGACCATGGCGGAGGACCTTGACGAGCTCCAGCGGGACCGGGCGTCGTGGGGACCGCCGGCCCGGGTCGTCGCCGGCGACGCCCGCGCGCTCGACCTTGCGGAAGGGTCCGTCGCCCTCGCCGTGACGAGCCCGCCGTACGTGAACGGCATGGACTACGTGATGAACTACAAGATCGACCTCGCCTGGCTCGGCTACGCGACGTCGTACGACGACCTCGCGCGCTTCCGGGCCGCCTCGGTCGCCTGCGACAACTTGCCGCGCGCCGAGCTCCTCCCGTTCCTCGACCCCGCGACGGCGGCCGATCCGGCCCTCGTCCCGATCCTCACCGCCATCGCCGACGGGGTCTCCCGGAACGCTACCTCCCGACGGGACGACGTCCACGCCGTCGTCGCCCGGTACTTCCACGACCTCGTCCCCGTCCTGCGCGCCGTCCACCGCGCGCTCGTCCCCGGCGGCCGGTTCGTCCTCGTCGTCGGCGACTCGCTCCTCGCGGGGACGTACGTCCCGGGCGACCTCCTCCTCGCCCGCCTCGGCGTCGCGGCCGGGTTCTCCGTCCGGTCCGTCGAGGTCGCGCGCGAGCGCCGGTCCGGCCAGCGCCGGAGCTTCAAGCTCCGCGAGACCGTCGTGACGCTCGAAAAGGGCTCCCGGGAGACGCGGCCGCCGGCCGGCAGATAGGTTGATGGCGGCCGCCGCCCGTCCCGGCCCCGGGGGCGCCCCATGTTCTGCCCGCTCTGCGGTCGCGCGATGAGCGGGCCCACGCGTCCGACGGTCGCCTACCCGATGCACGTCTGCGCGGCCGACGGCATCGTCTACGACCAGCGCCGGGGCCAGTGGTACGGCCTCCCCGAGATCGGCGAGACGCTCTGCTGCCCCGCGTGCGGCAACCGGATGGACGCGGAGCCGAAGACGCCGCCGATCCGCGTCTTCGTCTGCTACCAGTGCGGCACCACGTTCGACCGGAGCCGCGCCGCGTGGTACGGGCTCGCCTACCACGTGGCGCCGCCGCACTGACCGCGTGCGAGTGGACGCAAACCCTTACCTCGCCGCGCCGGTTCCTCGGCGGCGCCGGGGGGGGCCGATGGGGACCGACGGAGCGCCGCGGCCGTTCGTCGACCCGCTCCTCGGGATCGTCTTCGACCTCGACGGGACGCTCGTCGAGAGCCGGCACGACTTCCGACGGATGCGCCACGAGGTCGTCCGGATCGCCGAGGCGCACGGGGTCGTCCCCGGGCACCTCTCCGCGTCGCAGCCGATCGTCCGCATCCTGGAGGCGGCGCACGAGGAGCTCGAGCGGGCCGGCGTCCCCGAGGGCGAGATCTTCCGGATGGACGCGGAGGCGAACCGGACGATCGATGCGATCGAGCTCGAGGCTCTTCCCCGGACCGTCGCGCGGGCCGGCGCCGCCGAGCTTCTGACCGCGCTCGACGAGCGCGGCTACCGCCTCGGCCTCCTCACGCGGAGCTCGGAGACGTTCAGCCGCGCCGCCCTCGAGCGGACCGGTCTCCTCGACCGGTTCGACCACCTGCGCACGCGCTCCGCGCCCGGACCGGCGAAGCCGTCGCCGGAGGCGCTCCTCTCGGTCCTCGCCGCCCTCGAGGTGCCCGGCTCGCGCGCCCTGTTCGTCGGCGACCATCTCCTCGACGCGGAGTGCGCGCAGCGCGCCGGGATCCGGTTCGTCGCCGTCGGCGCGGAGCCGCCCGACCCGGATCTCACCGAGGATCGGTTCCGCACCGCGGGCGCGATCGCCGTCGCGCCGGACCTGTGGGCGCTCGCGGCGATGCTCGGGATCGCGCTCCCGCGGCCGCCGGCGGCCGTCGGCTAGGGCGCGCGCTCACAAGTACTCGGCATACGCGTGGAGCACCGCGCGCTCCGCGCTCGCCCACGCCTCGGGGATGAGGTTCCAGCCGCTCTTGAGGTCCCCGACGACGTAGAGCCCGGGGATCGGCCCCCCGTCGCCGATCGCGCGGCCCTCGTCGTCGACCTGGACGAACCCCTCCGAGTCGAAGCGGCAGCCGAGCGAGCGGGGCATCGCGTCGTGCATGTCGTACCAGCCGAGCCCCGAGAAGCCCCGGTCGTACCGGCGTTCCGTTCCGTCGACGAACCGGACCCGGAACTCCTTCTCGCGGATCCCGTCGAACCCCGCGATCGCGGTCTCGACGTGGGCGATGCCCGCGCGCGCGAGCTCCTCCCGGAGGCCCGCCGCGGTCCCCTCGACGACGCCGTCGAGGAGCGGGCGGCCGTGGGTGAGGATCTCGACCGACCGGGGCGCGAAGTGGAGGAGGTCGAGGGCGAGGTGCGCCGCGAACGCGTCGTGCCCGAGGACCCCCACGGACCGGCCGGTCATGTCGTGCCCGTCACAGACGAGGCAGAAGTCGACGATCCCCTGGTTCGCCCACGGGAAGACGTCGTCGATCCGGCCGGCGATCTCGGGCATCCGGTCGACGACGCCGAGGGCGAGGACGAGGACCCGGGCCCGGGCGGTGCGGGGCTGCTTCAGCCAGTCGAACGCGACCGAGAAGCCGTCGGCGTCGCGCGTCGCGGCCGTCGCGGTCGCCGGGGTCACGTACGCCACCCGTTCGGCGTGGGGCTTGAGCGCGGCGATCTGGAGGTCGAGGAGCTTGTGGCCCGAGATCGCCTCCGGGAAGCCGGGGATGTTCTCGAGGCGGGGGGCGTAGTACGAGCGGCTGTACTTGGGGCCGCGGTCGACGACGAGGACCGAGTACTGGAGGAGCGCGGCCTTGAGGGCCGCCTGGAGACCCGCGTGGCCGCCGCCGAGGACGATGAAGTCGTACCGGTCGCGCAGGCGGACGAACCCGGCCACGGCGCGCGAGAGGGGGACGGGATTTGAGCGCGCGCGCGGCGCCCCAGGGGCGCTTCCGGGACGGCCGGCGGCCCTCCCCGACCCCGCTTCGACGTAAAGGTTATGGGCCGTCCGTTGCGTCGGCGACCTTGGGTTCTCACCTTCGTGCCGCGGGACCCGACGGGGACCGAGCTCGGGGGGACCCTGTTTCTCGAGGACGGCACCCGGTTCGACGGGGTCGGGTTCGGCCGCCCGACGAGCCGGCCGGGCGAGGTCGTCTTCACGACCGGCATGGTCGGCTACCCCGAGTCGCTCACCGACCCGTCGTACCGGGGCCAGATCCTCACCTTCACCTACCCGCTCCTCGGCAACTACGGCGTCCCGCCGACCGACGCCGTCGACCCGTACGGCCTCCCCGCGTTCCTCGAGTCGCCGGAGGTCCAGGTCCGCGGCGTGGTCGTCCGCGGCGTCACGAAGCCTAGCCACTGGCGGAGCGCCCGGACCCTCGACCGGTGGCTCGACGCCTCGGGCGTCCCGGGCCTCGCCGGCGTCGACACCCGGCGCCTCACCGAGCATCTCCGGGCCCACGGCGTCGTCCGCGGCCTCCTCGACGTGGGCCCGCTCGACGCCCAGCCGACGGACGACGAGCTCGCCCGGCGCCTGCGCGCGGCGCCGCGGTACGAGTCCGAGAACTTCATGCCGGAGGTCGCCCCGCCGCGGCCCGTGCTCCTCGCCGCGGACGGCGGGCCTCTCGTCGCGGTCCTCGACTGCGGCGTGAAGACGAGCATCGTCCGGGCCCTCCTCGACCGGAAGCTGAGCGTGCTCCGCCTGCCGTACGACGCGACCGTCCCCGACCGGTGGGAGGGGCGGCCCGTGAAGGGCCTCCTCGTCGGGAACGGCCCGGGCGATCCCGCCCTCCTCGCGTCGACGATCGAGGAGCTCCGCCGGCCCGGCGCCCGCGGCCGACCGACCCTCGGCATCTGCCTCGGCCACCAGCTCCTCGCCCTCGCCCGCGGGGCGACGACGTTCAAGCTCAAGTTCGGCCACCGGGGCCAGAACAAGACGGTCGTCTTCGCCGACGGCCGCGCGCTCATCGTGAGCGAGAACCACGGCTACGCCGTCGACCCCGCCTCCCTCCCGGGGGCGAACCTCCTCCCCTGGGCGACGAACCCCGACGACGGGACGCTCGAGGGGCTCAGGGACCGGCGGGGGCGGACGTTCGCCCTCCAGGGCCACCCCGAGGGCCACCCCGGCCCGCAGGAGGCGGGGTTCGTCTTCGACCGGTTCGCGGAGAAGGTCCGCCGGAGCTAGTCCCCATGCCGAGGTCGTCGCACCAGAAGGTCGTCGTCCTCGGGAGCGGCGCCCTCAAGATCGGCGAGGCGGGGGAGTTCGACTACTCGGGCAGCCAGTGCCTCAAGGCGCTCGAGGAGGAGGGGGTCTACGCCGTCGTCGTGAACCCGAACATCGCGACCCTCCAGACCGATCCTCCGGCCCGCGGCCGGGTCTACTTCCAGCCGCTCACGCCGGACTTCGTCGAGCCGATCCTGGAGGCGGAGCGCCCCGACGGCGCCCTCCTCTCGTTCGGCGGCCAGACGGCGCTCAACTGCGGCATCGGACTGTCCGACCGCGGCGCGTTCCGCCGGCTGGGGATCGACGTCCTCGGCACGCCGCTCGCCGGCATCCGGGCGACGGAGGACCGGGCGAAGTTCGTCACCGCGATGCGCCGCGCCGGCGTCCCGACGCTCCCGAGCCACGCCGTCTACTCGATCGAGGAGGCGCTCCGGGCGGCCGACCAGCTCGGCTATCCGGTCATGGTTCGGGTCGCGTTCACGCTGGGCGGCAAGGGCGGCGGCGTCGCCCGGTCCGCGGAGGAGCTCAAGGACGTCGCCGCCCGCGGGCTCCGGCAGAGCCCGGTCGGCCAGATCCTCCTCGAGCGATACGTAGGGGCGTTCAAGCAGCTCGAGTACGAGGTCGTCCGGGACCGGAAGGGGAACGCGCTCACCGTCTGCAACATGGAGAACGTCCTCTCCATGCGCGTCCACACGGGCGACAACATCGTCATCGCCCCGAGCCAGACGCTCACC
>DATJVB010000079.1:0-39131 GCA_035502055.1 Thermoplasmata archaeon
AGGTCGGCGCCCACGCGCCCGGGACCGACGGAGCGGCGCCCCGGGGGGCCGAGACGAGCGCGAAGGCGATCCCGACCGTCACGTTGCCGCCCCGGACCTCGAAGGAGCCGACCGACGGGTCGCCCACATACGAGACCGGGGAGTCCACGACGAACGTGTAGGTGCCGTTCGAAAGGCCATAGAGCGACAGCGCCCCCATCCCCGCAACTCCCCACGAACCCACCGTGACCGACCACACGGCGTCGCCCGGAAGCCCCGTGGGGACGAACACGACGCCGTACGTCGGGGGGGGCGGGACGATCCGGACGAACGACAGGGTGAGTCCGACCGGACCGCCCGCCACTTCGAACGTTCCCCCGGGGGATTGGTAGCTGCCGCCGGCCGCCGACGCGGTGTAGTCGTACGTCCCGTTCGGAAGGACCGTCGACACCCCCGAGAGCACGGTCTCGATCGGGGCCTCGCCGGAAACGTTGATCCACCACGGAAGGCCGTCCGCCAAGAACCGTTCCGTGAACGTTGCCTCGTAGACCGCCCGGCGCCACTCGACGGTCGTGAGGCTGGGGCCGCCGGCGATCGATGCCGTCCCCGAGTACCCGTCGGTGAGCCAGCCGGCCAGGGGTTCGATGGAATAGTTGTAAGTCCCGTTCGGCCGCTGGAGGACGATCGCGGCTTGCGTCGACTGGATGAGGACGCCGTCGATCTGGACGCCCCAGCTCGTCCCGTCCGGAAGACCGGACTCGGCGAAGGAGAGGGGGAACGTGGGCGGCGGTCGCACGACGAACACGATCGACGTCCAGTTCGCCTCCCCGTCGAGCCGGAACGTGCCCGCCGCGGGGACGGCGGAGTACCCGGCCGCGTCCGGGACGGAGAAGGAGTACGTGCCGTTCGGCAGGACGAACGCGATCGACGAGGGGGCGGAGGCGGTCTGCGTGCTTCCGACCGTCACCGACCACGAGGTTCCGGCCGGCAGTCCGGCTTCGTAGAACGTCATCGCGAAGGTCGAGTTCCCCGTCACCCAGGTGAACAGGATGTCGACCTCGAGGTCGGCGTTCGGGACCGTGACCGTTTCCGAGCCCGGGGTGGGCTCGTAGCTCGACACCCACGGGACCCACAGGTAGTAGTTCCCCGCCGGTTCCTGGAAGACGATCGAGTCGGAGGTCGTCGTGCGCTGGTCTCCCGCGAGGGTGACGCTCCACGAGGTGCCGTTCGGGAGTCCGTCCTCGCGGATCGTGACGTTGCGTTCGACCGGCGGGTTCCGCGGGGTCCCCGCGAGGGCCGGAACGAAGTCGACGACGATCGTCGCGTTGGCCCCGATCACGATCGGCTCCGTCACGTAGGGAACCGAGACGTTCGCGGAGGTCGACGCGTCGATCGAGAGGGCGCCCGCGGACAGGTTCGACGCGACGAGCGGTCCCGAGCCGGTGAGCGTCCTGTTCCCCACCCAGACGGTCCAGTTCGCGCCCGTCGGCAGCCCCGCCGGTACGAACGTGGCCGAGTAGCTCCCGGTGGGACAGAGCACGGTGAGATTGCCGTAGTAGTCCCCGCTCGCGACGTAGAAGCAGCCGAGCGGCGCGGCGTAGACGGGGCTACCGGGATCCGTCCCGCCGACGGAGATCGTCCCGCCGATCGTCGTGCCCTCGAGGACCGAGATGTTGGAGCATCTCGGCACATATCGCTCGCATTCCTGGGGGACGAGCACGTTCCCGGTGGTCGGATCGAGCGCGGGGGGTCCCGGCACACCGAACCAGCCGAACGGCTTGACGAAGGGTGCCCCCGCGGAAAGGTTCGTGAGGTTGAGGATCTCGACCCCCGCCTTGTGCGTGACGTACAGCAGGTGGTTCACGGGATCGAAGAGCGCGGCGTACGGGTGCGTGCTGACCGGGAGCGATCGCACGGACCGAGTCCCGTTGAGGACCGTCACGTTGTGGGCGGTGCAGTTCCACGTGACGGTGTAGAAATTGCACGCTCCGCTGTTCGCGACGTACACGTATCCGTGGGAGTCGACGGTCGGCGCGTCCGGGAAGGAGCCGACTCCGACGGTGGCCAGGAGCTGGGTTCCGTGGATCACGCTGACGGTCCCGTTCGCATCGCATGCCGTGTAGCGGGTACACCATTCGTTGACCACGTAGACGAACCCGTTGTGGGGATCGTACGTCGCGAACTGCGGTAGATGGTCCGTCCTGATCAGGGCGAGGAGACGGGTCCCGTTCACCACCGCCACGTGGCCCCCGTCGGCGTACGGGAAGTACGCGAGTCCGGTGACCGGGTCGACGCCCGGGACCTCGCCGAACCCCCGGCTGATGCCGGCGATGGTCACGTTCGCGATGCTGCGGGTCCCGTTGATCACCGTCACGGTGCCGGACCCCCGGTTCTCGACGTAGACGAGTCCGTTCGCGGGGTCGAAGATGGGAGGGGCCGGGTCGCTCCCCACACCGACCGAGGCGATCCGCTTGGAACCGCTGAAGATGCTCACGGTGGGCGCCACGGTCGGGCAGCACGAGTACTCGTTCGAGACGTAGACGAAGCCGTTGGAGGGATCGAAGGCCGGCGTCTCGGGCCACGCTCCGGTGGAGGTGGTGTAGGAGAGCAGGGAGGGGGCGCCCGCGGGGCCGGCGGAGGATGGAGCCGCCCGGGCGTTCGTCGCGGCCGCGACGGTCGCGGGCTCGGGGGATCCGACGCCGGGGGATCGCCCGGCAGCGACCGAAGCGCGCGGCGGCTCGCCTCCGAGCGGCGCGGCGACGTCGGAGGGGACGACGAGGAGGCCCGGCACAAGAAGCAGGAGAACGATCGCGACGACCCCGGTCACGAGAAGTCGAGGCTCGCCCGGGGGCGGTGCGCCGGTCCGGGCCGTTGGCCGCCCCCCTCCGGTCGGCGGGAGAGGCACAACGCCGTCGGACCGTTGCCCGGTATAAAGCGGGCCCCCGTCCATCGCACTGGAGCGGCCCCCCCGCTAGCAGGTCTCCGGGCCCGTGCTCGGCGACGACCCCAGCCCGCGGGGTCGGGGTTCCGGGGCGGTCCTAGAACGCGAACTTCGTGACGGAGTACTCCGGCACGAGGGTCGACGTGTCGAGGACCTCGGGGATCCCGCGGATCCGCCCGGTGACGAAGTCGAGCACCTGGCGCTTCCCGCCGGCCCGGCCCTCGAACTCGAGGACGACGAAGACGTCCCAGTCGCCGGTGAGGAGGTGGAGCTCCTTCACCTCGGTGAGGCCGAGCAGCATGTCGCGGATCCGGTCGAGGTCGCCCCCGCGGACCTTGATGTACGTGAACGCCCGGAGCGACCCCATCTCCGTCGGCATCAGCTCGCAGAGGTGGTCCTCCGTGAACGCGTCGACCCCCTCGAGCCGCTCGTCGTGGGTCCCCACGAGGACCGGGAACTTGGCGACGCCGCGGAGCCGCTCCGTCACGATCCGCTCGAGCCGCCCGATCTTGGCGACGTCGACGACCTTCACCGAGTAGCCACGGCGCATGGCGATCTCCTCGGCGAGGGCGACGCACCGGGCCTGGTCGTCGGAGAGGAAGTGGGCCTCCTCGCCCGCGAGCGACGCCTCGGGGTCGGTGTGCGGCGGGTGGGCGACGTCGGCCGTCGGGTTGTCGCCGGCCGCGGTCGGCATGGCGGGTCGGAAGAAGCTCGTGACGACCCTCTTGCTCTGGACGTAGAGCGTGAGCTCCCGGCTCGGCGCGTCGGCCATCGATGTCGTCGGCGGCGAGAGGGCCGGGCTATTTAATCAAACCCCGCGCCGCCGGACCGGCGGGCGGGGTGGGAAAGGGGTTCGGGGCCGCCCGACCGATCGGTCGCGCGGCCCGCGGTACCGGGTCCCGGGAGGGTCCTAGTAGCGCTTGTACGAGTCGGAGCGCTCGCGGCCTCCGCCGCCGCCCCCACCGCCGCCCCCGTAGGAGCGACCGCCGCCGCCGTACCCGCCGCCGCCGCCGCCTCCGCCGCGGTCACGGTAGCCGCCGCCGCCGAACGAGCGGCGTTCGGACTCGAACTCCTGCTGGCTCATGTCGAGCGACTGGTTCACCTCGCCGATCGGCTGGTCCGACTTCGTGAGGTTCCCGTACCGCCCGACGTTGAGGCGCATGTGGCCCCGGACGAGGGAGACGTAGCCGTTGTCGACCAGGATGATGTCGTCCTTCGCGATCGTCCCGATCTGCTCGTTCCAGAGCGAGAGCGTGATGAGCGCCGTGTCGTCGCCGATGACGGCCTCCGCCACCTTCCTGGGGTCGCCATACTTTCCCATGACCTCCTTCGCGTCGCCGACGTTCACGACCTTCGCGTGCACGTTCACTTGCTTCGAGCTCGGGGTCAGGTCTCGCACCTTCGTCAGGGTCTTCTCCATGTCGTTTCCTCTTTCGCGTCTCTCGCGTTGATTCGACCTAGCCCCGGTCGGGTCAAGATCGTCAAAAACAGGTCTGACGGTGGGCTCAACCGGCGCGGGTATCAGTCTCTTCGAACCGGGCCGAGCTAGGTTGACTATATAATCCTGTCGCAGGGCGCGGGGAATCTGCCGGCGGGGCGCCCGGCGGCGGGTCACTCCGGGGGGACCGAACGGGCCCGGCGGGTCGATACCCGACTCCCTCCCCGCGGCCCGGCCCGGCCTTCTGGGTAGCCCGGGAGCGAAGGCTCCCCGGGGTCGCGAGAGTACGGGGGCCCCCGGCCTCGCCCGTTCAATTCGAACGGCATCCTTTTGCGGCCGCCCGCCACGGGGCCCCTGGATCCGGGTCCGTGAGCCAGCGGTTCGACCTCGGCGTGCAGTACTTCCTCCAGGGAGAGTACGATCGGGCCGGCCGGTGCTTCCAGGAGGTCCTGCGCGACGAGCCGCAGAACCCCCGGGCGTGGTCGTACCTCGGCATCTGCTCCGCGCACCTGGGGCACGCGAGCGAGGCCGAGCGGGCGCTCTCGAAGTCGATCGAGCTCTCTCCCGAGAACGGCGAGGCGTGGTTCCACCTGGGCGTCGCCCGGTCCCTGCGCTCCGAGTGGCCCGAGGCCGCGACGGCGTACCGGCACGCGGTCGCCCTCGCGCCGGAGGACATGGTCGCTTGGCACCGGCTCGGCGTCGCCCTCTCCGAATGCGGCGACCCCGAGTCGGCGAGCGTCGCCTTCGAGCGGGCGCTCGTCCTGTCGCGCGAGACGTCGACCGTCCCCCTTGAGGAGCCGGTCACCGGCCGCGGGCCCGAACGGGGCCACCTGGGGGAGGCCGGCGAGCAGGAGGGCGGCCGGGAGGCTCAGAGCTGGATCGACCTCGCCCTCTCGCTCCTCAGCCTGGGCGAGGAGGAGGAGGCGGTCGCCGCCTACGAGCGGGCGTACACCCTCGACCCCGACCGGGCCGCCCGGTCGCTGTTCCGGCCGATGCTGAGACTCGTCACCGCGGCCTCCGGCGGACCGGTGGAGGACGAGGAGCCGCCCGAGGAGGAGCCGCGGGCGGCCCCGCGGCCCGCGCTCTCCCGGACCGCCTACGCGGGGCCGGACGCGCGGCCCGAGGTCGGCTGAGCGGGGCCGGGCGCCCCGTCCGGCGGTCGCTCGACGATCGCGGAATCCGCCCACTCCGCGGCCTTCTCGCGCCGCTCGGCGTGCTCGGCGAGGAAGCCGGTGACCCGCTCGATCAGTTGCTCCTTGCAGTCGCCGCAGAGGAGGGCGCCGGACCGGCAGTCCCGGGTGATCCGCTCGAACTCCTCGGCCCGGGGGGCGAACTTCGCGCGCCACGCGGCCCACACGGAGCAGATCTCCGGGGTCGCTCCCAAGCGGCGCTGCTCCTCGACGGTCGCCCGGCCGCCCGTGAACGCGTGCCGGATCTTCTTCGCGACGGTCTTCGGCGGGTCGTTGAGGAAGATTGCGTTCTCGGCGACCTCCCCGGTCGTCGACATCACGCGGTCGGGCCCGAGGAGGCCGGGGATCATCTGGCTGTGGAGGAGCGCGGGCTTCGGGTAGCCCAAGCTCTCCGCGATGTCCCGCGTGATCCGGAAGTGGGGGTCCTGGTCGATCCCGCACGGGATGAGGCACGGGACCGGCCGGCCGGCAACCCACGACGGGTAGAAGCTGGGGGCGGTCTGGAGCGCCGTGTAGAAGACGAGGCCGATGTTGGTGCTCGGCGGGAAGCCGAACACCGCCTTCGCCGTCGAGTACGGGATCCGCTTCGCCGCGTCGACGGCGAGCGGGTACAGCGCCGCGATCGACCGCGTGTCGACGAAGACGTGGGTCCGCTGGGGGTCGAAGCCGACGGCGAGGAGGTCGATCAGGTTCTCCCGCGCCCACCGGGCCGTCTCCTCCCGGGTGAGGCGCGGCCTAAGCCAGTACTTCTCGTCGTCCGTGATCTGGATGTACATCGGGACCCCGAACCGCTCCTGGAGCCACCGGCACAGGTCGAACGGGACGAGGTGCGACGTGTGGAGGGGCCCGCTCGGCCCCCGGCCCGAGTAGAGGAAGAACGGCCGGCCCTTCGCGTGCTCGTCGAGGATCCAGGGAAGGTCCCGGTGCGAGAAGTAGACCTCCCGCTCGAGGAGCGGATGGAGCTCGCCGCCGGCGAGCCGGCGGAGCCGGTCCTTAAGCTCCGGGCCGATCGACTGGGTGCCGAACTGGACGCGCAGGCGCTCGTAGTCGATGCGGCCCCGCACCTCGTACGGGGTCACCACGAACTCGGGCTTCTCCGGCATCGGCCCCGGCCTACCCTTCCGGGAAGGTGATCTTCGCGAGGAGCTGCTCGCGCTCGGAGAGCGGCACGCCGGCCGAGGCGAGCGCCTCCGCGACGCACCCGCGGCTGTGGTTGTGGTAGACCGTGTTGCCGCAGCTGGGGCAGGTGGTCCACCCCTCGATGATCCGGCGGAGGCCCTCCCGGCTCGCCGACGAATCCCGGCGGGCGAACCGGTCGACGAGGACGGCCGCTCCGCTCTGGCTTTCGAGGTTGGTGAGCGGGACCCGGACCGGGACGTTGCAGACCGGGCACCGGGCCGGCGCCCGGCAAGTGCATCGCATACCGTGTGCTCGCTTTGGGAAGCGGTCTCTGGGGATATCCCTCTATCGCCCCGCGCCGTGACGGGGGACGGGACCGACGGACCGTCGGCGGCGTTTCCGGCCGTCCCTCGGGTTTTTTGGGGGGGCACGCGCTGGCCGGCGCGTGCACCCGGTCTCGCCGGAGGAGGACGCGTGGACCCTCCACGAGACGTTCCTCGAGATCCTCCGGCGGCTCAACCAGGCCGCGGAGGAGGGGATCGAGGTCCACGGCCTCGAGTTCACCGAGATGGAGCGGCTCCTCGACCGGTTCTGGACGCACCGCAGCGCCGGCATCCAGCTCGATTCGGCGCTCTCGCTGCTCGTGGAGAACGGCCTCGTCGGGACGGCCGACGACCCCGCCTTCTCGTGGGTCCGGAACCGGACCGTCGGCCGCCGGTTCCAGATCACCCCCCTCGGGAAGTCGTACCTCCTGCGCCAGCTCGAGGAGACGGGGCGGATCCGCTGAATCCCCCCCGGTCCGGACCGCTCCCCGGAGCCGTCGGGACCGGTCCCGCCCGGCCGGCGGACCGATGCGACCGGACGTCGCCGGCGCCGCCCGGTTTAAGTACCCCATCGGAGCCTCCACTACCGATGAACGCCGCCCGTCCCGCGACGGGGGCCGATCCGGTCCGCGCGACCCTGATCGCCATCCTGAAGCAGCTGAACCACGCCGAGTCGTCGCACGAGGGGAAGCGCGCCGAGCAGGCCCTCGAGCTCGACGAGATCGAGCGCCGGCTCTCCGACTTCTGGGCGATCGGCGCGGGGTCCGTCAAGGTGTCGCTCGTCCTCGGCCTCCTCCTGCGGAACGGGCTCGTGAAGGCCCGCGCGCCCGGCGACTTCTCCTGGCAGCGGCAGCGCTCGGCCCGGGCGCTCTACGAGATCACCCCGGGCGGGAAGAAGTTCCTCGTCGAGGCGCTCCGGTCGAGCGACCGGATCGGGTAGGCGGCCCGTCCGGCCGGTCGGTTTCGCCAACGCTTAAGTACCGAACCGAGGTCGGCGCGCCGTGTCCCGCATCCACTCCGGTCGCAAGGGCCGGGCCGGCTCCCACCGGCCGTACCCCGCGACCGCCCCCGCGTGGTCGACCGCGACCCGCGAGGAGATCGTGGAGGAGGCGGTGAAGCTCGGGAAGGGCGGGCTCAGCGCGGCCCAGGTCGGGACCCGGCTGCGCGACGCGATGGGCGTCGCGTCGGTCCGGGCGTCCACCGGGGCGCCGCTCACGCGGCTCCTCGCGGACCACGGGGTGAAGGCGGACCTCCCCGAGGACCTCCAGGCGCTCCTCAAGCGCGTCGTCCACCTCCAGCGCCACCTCCAGACGAACCCGGCGGACCTCGCCAACCGGCGCGGCCTCCAGCTCATGGAGTCCCGGATCCGGCGGCTCGCCCACTACTACCGCCAGCACCACCAGCTCCCGGAGAACTGGAAGTACACGTCGGCGACGGCGGTCCTCCAGGTGGAGTGATGCCCTCCGGGCCGGAAGGGTTCGTCTCCGACGCCGCGTACGCGACCGAGTTCGGGAAGGCGAAGGCGCTCCTCCTCGCCCACCCCGGCCGGTGGCGGATCATCTACCATTACGACGGCGACGGGATCGCCTCCGCCTCCTGCGCCGCGCGGGCGCTCCTCCGGCTCGGGTACGGCTTCCAGGCGACGCCGCTCCAGGGCGTCGAGCGCCACCGGATGGCCGACCTCCTCAAGGGGTATCGCGGGCCGACGCTCGTCGTCGACACGGGGGCGACCTGGGTCGACCTCTATGTCGAGCACCCGGCGCCCGTGATCGTCCTCGACCACCACAAGTACCCGAGCGCCCCGACGCCGCCGGCCGTCCCGGGCCACGTCGCGTTCGTGAACCCCCTCGACTGGGGGGTCGACGGGATGGTCGAGCTGTGCGCCGCCTCCCTCACCTGGCTGTTCACGGTGTTCCTCGACCCGGCCAACTGGGACAACGCGCCGTGGGGCCTCTCGGGGGCGATCGCCGACCGGCAGCACCCGGGCGGCTTCCGGGGGCTCAACCGGACCCTCCTCGACGGCGCCGTCGAGCGCGGCCTCGTCGTCCCCCGGCCCGGGCTCGCCCTCATCGGACCGACGGTCGCGCGGGCGATCGAGCGGAGCGTCGACCCGTACTTCCGCGGGCTCTCCGGCCGGGCGCCGGAGTGCCGCGCGTTCGTCGAGGGGCTCGGCCTCGCGCCGCACCGGCCGCTCGGTTCCCTCGAGCCGACGGAGGCGAACCGGCTCGCGTCGGCGCTCCTCGCCCGGCTGAACGCGCAGGGCGTCCGGCCCGAGTTCGCGGAGATGCTGACCGAGCCCGCCTACGCGGTCCCGGCGCTCGGGACGACCGCGAACGAGCTCTCCATCCTCCAGAACGCGACCGGCCGCGTCGGCGAGCCGGGCGTCGGGATCGCCCTCGCCCTCGGCGACCCGGCGGCCCGGGAGCGGGCGGCGGCGGCCGAGACCGCGTGGCGCGACGGGGTCCTCGCGGGCCTCCGCCGGATCGAGGACGACGGGGTCCACGCGATGCCGGCGCTCCAGTGGTTCGAGAGCCCGGAGACGACGCTCGCCGGCACCCAGGCGGGGCTCGCGATGAACTACCTGGTCGACCCGCGCCGGCCGATCTTCGTCCGGACCGCCGCCGAGCGGGCCCTCAAGGTGTCGGCCCGGGGCACCCTCCACCTCGTCGACGCGGGCCTCGACCTCGCGAGCGCGTGCCGGACCGCCGCCGGGGCGGTCGGCGGCGAGGGCGGCGGCCACCGGGTGGCGGCCGGGGCGACCATCCCGCTCGACCGGTGGGAGCCGTTTCTCGCCGAGGCGAACCGCCTTATCGCCGCGCAGCTCCCCGTCCTCGTGGACGGTGGCCCGTGACGACGACCCCCCCCGCGGTGCCGGCGGAGCCGACCGGCGACCGGGTCCGGGACCAGCCGCTGGAGCGGGAGATGCACCGCTCGTACATCGACTACGCCATGAGCGTCATCGTCGGGCGGGCGCTCCCCGACGGGCGCGACGGCCTCAAGCCGGTCCAGCGGCGGATCCTCTGGGCGATGTGGGACGGCGGGGCGACGCACGACAAGGCGTACCGGAAGTCGGCGCGTACCGTCGGGGACGTGCTCGGCAAGTTCCACCCGCACGGCGAGCTCGCCGTCTACGACGCCCTCGTCCGGATGGCGCAGCCGTTCTCGCTCCGGTACCCGTTCATCGACGGCCAGGGGAACTTCGGCTCGATCGACGGCGACTCGCCGGCGGCGATGCGGTACACCGAGGCGCGCTTGAGCCTCATCGCCGAGGAGATGCTCCTCGACATCGAGAAGGAGACCGTCGACTGGGGGGACAACTTCGACGGCTCCCTCAAGGAGCCGCTCCTCCTCCCGGGGAAGGTCCCGAACCTCCTCGTGAACGGCTCGGCCGGGATCGCGGTCGGCATGGCGACGAACATGCCGCCGCACAACTTGGGCGAGATCGTCGACGCCCTCCTCCTCCTCCTCGAGCGGCCCGCGGCGACGCTCGAGGAGATCATGGCCGTCCTCCCGGCGCCGGACTTCCCCACCGGCGGGCTCCTCGCCTCCTCCGAGGGGGTGCGCGACGCCTACGCGACGGGGCGGGGCACGCTCCGGATTCGCGGGAAGGCCGAGCCGCGGGAGCGCGACGGGAAGGACGAGATCGTCATCACCGAGATCCCGTACGAGGTGAACAAGACGAGCCTCCTCGAGCTGATCGCGGACCTCGTGAAGTCCCGGCGGCTCGACGGCGTCACCGACCTGAGGGACGAGTCGGACCGCGACGGGACGAGCATCGTCCTCGAGCTCCGGCGCGACGTGCCGGCGGAGATCGTCCTCAACCGGCTCTACGAGCACACGCCGCTCGAGACGTCGTTCGGCGTGATCAACCTCTGCCTCGTCGGGGGCCGGCCGAAGATCCTGCCGCTCAAGGACCTCCTCCAGCTCCACCTCGACCACCGGCGCCGCACGATCACGCGGCGGACGACGTTCGACCTCGCCCGCGCGGAGGAGCGGCTCCACCTGCTCGAGGGGTTCCTCACGGCGATCGACCACATCGACGAGGTGATCCGGATCATCCGCCGGTCGCGCGACGTCGCCGCCGCGGAGAGCTCCCTCATGGGGAAGTTCCTCCTCTCCGCCGAGCAGGCGAAGGCGATCCTCGACATGCGCCTCGCGCGGCTCACCGCCCTCGAGCGGGAGTCGGTCCTCTCCGAGAAGGCGGAGAAGGAGGCGCTGATCCAGCACCTCCGGGCGATCCTCGGCTCCCCGCGGGAGCTCGACCGGCTCATCGCGGAGGAGCTCGCGGACCTGAAGCACCGCTTCGGCGACGCGCGCCGGACCCAGATCGTCCCCGCGTTCACCGCCCGGACGCTCGAGGACCTGATCCCCGACATGGAGATCGTCGTCCTCGTCACCCGGGACGGCTACATCAAGCGCCTCCCGCTCGACCAGTACCGCCGGCAGCGCCGGGGCGGCCGCGGCCTCATCCAGATGGAGACGAAGGAGGAGGACTACGTCATCCGCACGTTCCTCACCCGGACCCACGACGACGTCTTGTTCTTCACGACGCAGGGCCGGGTCTACCGCCTCAAGGCGTACGAGCTCCCCGAGGGGAGCCGGCACTCGAAGGGGAAGGCGGTGATCAACCTCCTCCCGAAGCTCCGCGACGGCGAGAAGGTGCAGACCCTCCTCGCCCTCCGCGACCTCGCGACGGACGGCTCGCTCCTGTTCGCGACCCGGAAGGGGTACGTGAAGCGGACGCCGCTCGCGATGTTCCAGAACATCCGCACCAACGGGATCCAGGCGATCCTCCTCGAGGCCGACGACTCCCTCGTCAACGTGGCGAAGGTCGACGACGACGACCGGACCGAGCTCCTCCTCGCGACGCGCGCGGGCCAGCTCGTCCGGTGCCCCCTCAAGGAGGTGCGGCGGATGGGCCGGTCGACGTACGGGGTGATCGGCGTGCGCCTCTCCGACTCGAAGGACGACCAGGTCGTCACGATGGCCGTCGCGACCCCCGAGTACCCCGACCTCCTCTCGATCACGTCGACCGGGTTCGGGAAGCGCTCCCCGGTGAAGGAGTACCGCGAGACGCGCCGGGGCGCGAAGGGGGTCCGCACGATCCGCACCGGCGGCCGGAACGGCTCCGTCGTCGCCGTCCTGCCGACGCGCGACGAGTCGGAGCTCCTCGTGACGACGCAGGGCGGGATCACGATCCGCGTCCCCGTGAAGGGGATCCGCAGCCAGGGTAGGAACACCCTCGGCGTCCGGATCATCCGCCTCGACGAGGGCGACCAGGTCCGCGACGCGGTCGCGCTCGCCGCCGCGCTCGAGCCGGCCGACGGGGGCGCCGCCCCGGCAGCCGGCGAGCTCCCGTCGCCGCCGCCCGGCCCCGAGCCGCCGTTCGAGCCGGACCCGACGCCGGACGACGAGGACGACGACGAGGAGGTCGGCGGCGGCGGGGACGACGCCCCGGACGCGGACCAAGACGACGCGGAGGCGGACGACGATGGCGGTGCGCCGCCGTCCGAGGGGTAGGCGGGTCCTCCGCTGCCCCACCTGCGGCTCCGACCGGCTCGTCTACGAGGCCGCGATGATCTCGGGCCAGGTGTACCACTGCCTCGCGTGCGACTACGTGGGGAGCCTCGTCCTCGAGACGGACGAGCCGGTCCGGCCGGGCGCCTAGTCGGCGTCGTCCGGCGGCGCGTCGCGCCCCGGCGGCTCGCGCCCCGCCCGGACCGCGTCGGCGACGGCGAGCGCCCGCACCGTCGGCCCCACGTCGTGGGTCCGGACGATCTCGACGCCCGCCGACGCGAGGAGGACCGCCGCGGCGAGCCCCGCCTCGAGCCGGTCGCCGACGGGGGCGCCGCCCAAGAGGTGCCCCAGGAACGACTTCCGGGAGGCGCCGACGACGACGGGGTACCCGAGCGACCGGAACTCCCCGGCGTGCGCGAGGAGCTCTACACTCTGCTCGGCCGTCTTGCCGAAGCCGAGGCCCGGGTCGACGAGGAGCTGGTCCGGCCGGACCCCGTCCGCGATCGCCGCCTCCGCCGCCCGGGCGAGGCCGTCGTACACCTCGGCCCGGACGTCGGCGTACTCGGTCTCCGCCTGCATCGTCGCGGGCGTCCCGCGCATGTGGAGCGCGATGACCGGCGCCCCCGACCGGGCGACGACGGCGCGCATCGCGGGGTCCCGGAGGCCGCCCACGTCGTTCACCCAGTCGGCCCCCGAGGCGAGCGCCCGCTCCGCGACCTCGGCCGACCGGGTGTCGACGGAGATCGGCACCGGGAGGTCGCGGAGCCGCTCGAGGACCGGGCCGATCCGGCCCCACTCGACGGACGGCGCGACCGGCGCCGCGCCCGGCCGCGTCGATTCGCCGCCGACGTCGACGATCGCCGCCCCCTCGGCGACGAGGGCGCGCGCCCGGGCCGCGGCCGCGTCGGGGTCGAGGTACCGGCCCCCGTCGCTGAACGAGTCGGGCGTCACGTTCACGATCCCCATGACGCGCGTCGTCCCGCCGACCTCGAGGCTCCGGCGCGTCCCCTGGACGAGCCGGGGGCGGCGGGTCGTGAAGTGCGCGAGCGCCGCGTCGACCGCCTCCGCGATCGCCCCCAGGTGGAACGGCTGCCGGGCGAGCTTCGGGATCACGCGCCGGTACTGGCCCCACGTCGCAAGGAGGACGACCGAGGTCGTCGCGACGGACTGGTCGGCGACGCCCCGGGCGTGGGCCGAGTCGCCCCCGACGGCGAGCAGCTCCTGCTTGAGGAGCGGCGCGGCGCGGAGCGGCACGCCGTCGAGCCGGACGGGGAAGATCCGGGCCTTCCGGGTCATGATGCCGACACCCTCGGGCTCGCTCGCCGTCCGCTCGATCTCCCGGGCGATCTCCGCGAACGACGTGGCGGTGAGCACCCGGGCCCGGTAGCGGCCCGACTCCGCGGCGCCCCGCGAATCCGTCATCGGTCCGCGGGGACGGGCCGGCGCCCGTTAAAGCGCTCCCCCGGCGGGGCGAGCGTATCCCTCCCGGAGGGCTCCCGGGACCCGGATGCGGGGCGGCCGGAAGGAGGGGTTCGTGGTCGCCCTAGAGGGCCAGTCGGGCGTCGGGAAGACGGCCGTGAGCCGGGCCGTCGCCGGGCGGACCGGGGCGATGCGGATCGCCGAGGCCGCGGACCGGCTCCGGCCCCGCCCGACCCTCCGGTACCGCTCGCCGGCCGGCCTCCGCCGGCTCGAGACCCGGCTCCTCGCGGAGGAGGGACGGCGCTACGCGACCGCCCGGCGGGCGCGGACCCTCGGCCGGCTCGTCGTCGCCGACACCGGGTTCCTCGGACCGCTCACCTACTCCGCCGGGCTCGCGCGCCTGGACCCGGCGTTCGACGTGCGCCCAACGCTCGCCCAGAGCGCCCGCCGGCTCGAGGCGGCCGGGATGTGGGGACCGGCCGACCTGCACGTCGTCCTCGTCGCGCCGTCCCGGGAGATCGCCCGGCGGCTCGCCGGGGCCCCGGCCGCGCATCCCGAGGACCTGCGCGACCGGCACGCGCGAGTGGGACGAGCGGAGCTCGCGACCTGGCGGCGTCTCGGCCGGACGACGCTTCCGGGACGGATCGCCTTCGTCTCCGCGACCGGCCCGGTCGAGGCGGTCGTCGGCCGGGTCGTCCGGGCCGTCGACCGCGCCCGGGAGGGGACGCCGCCCCCGCCGCCCGCCGGACCCGTCGCCGCGGCGGCGCTCGGACTCCCATCGGTAACCGTTAAAAGTCGGTCCCGGAGTGCCCGAGCCCCACCATGAAGCCGTTGGAGCTCCTCCAGCAGAGCCTCCACAAGCGCGTCCTGGTGGAGGTCCGGGGGGGCCACTCGTTCCGGGGTGTCCTCGACGCGTTCGACCAGCACCTCAACCTCGTCCTCTCGTCGGCGGAAGAGGTCGTCGACGAGACGGTGACACCGCGGGGCGGGATGACCCTCCTGCGCGGCGACAGCATCGTCTACATCTCCCCGTGAGACGCTCCGAAGGACCGACGTAGACCAGCGAGGGGAACGATGGGAAAGGGAACCCCGTCACGGCGCGGCGGCAAGATCGTCCATGTGCGGTGCCGCCGGTGCGGCCGGCACTCGTTCCACCGCCAGAAGGGCGTCTGCGCCTCCTGCGGCTTCGGCGAGACCGCCCGCCGCCGCGGGTACGACTGGGCGAAGCTCAAGCTGCGTTAGTTAGTCCGCCTGCGCGACCCGCCGGCGCGGGGACGCGCCGCCACGGGAACGGGCGGGAGACACCGGGGTCGCCGCGGATCGCGAACCGGAGCGGGGCGGAGATCGCCCGGGAGACCCCGACGCGCGGTCCCCGCACGATGGGAAGGGCCGCGGGGTCCTCCCCGACGATGCGCGTCGGTCCCCCGACCAGGTCGCCCCCGTCGTCCGCGGCGGTGAGGGAGAAGGCGCGGCAGAGCCGCCCGGGACCGGAGGCGCTCGGTCCGAGGGGCGCGTCCAGCGGTACCGCGGCCCTCAGGAGGACCGCCTCGCCGGGCCGCGTGACCGCGTTGGCGCAGTGCACCTGGTGGATCCGGTAGACGTAGAGCGTTCCCGGCGGGCCGAACATCGACGCGTTCCGGGCCGTCCGGCCCCGGTAGGCGTGGTTCGCGGGGTCGCGGGCGACGTACGCCTCGGTCTCCACGATTCGGCCGACTATGGGGCCGGCCGGCCCTTCGCGGACGAGGTACCGGCCGAGCAGGTCCCGGGCGACGGCGCGCGTCGGCCGGTCGTAGAACGCGCGCGGCAGCGAGGGGGCGCGAAGGAGCGCCGCCCTCATCCGACGAGCTTGCCCCGGTCGAGGAGCGGCTTCCCGTCGACGGCGACGGTCGCCTCCCCGAGGACGATCCAGGAGTTGAACGGGCACTTCACCGACCCGCCATACCCCTGGTTGCCGCCGATCCCGAGCGTGACGGCGCCGAGCTCCTGGTCCTCGACCTGCGCCACGCCGGGGTCGAGCGCCGGGTTGAGACCGATCGAGAGGAACGACACCACGTCCCGTCCCTTGGGGGCGGCCCCGAAGGTGGCGTCGAACACCGGCTGGCCGTCGGTGTACCAGTGGTTCACTACGTGCCCCCCCGACGCCTCCCACTGGCCCCCCTCGAGGCGGCCGCCGATGACGAACGACGGGCGGTTCGCGACGGCGAGCCCCTCCGCGCTCCGCTCGTCGACCGCGACGCCGACGGATCCGGGCGGGGCGTTCACGAGGTTGTTCCCCTCCTTGAGGTCCTCCGGCCCGACGACCCCGTCGTCAGCGACCGGCGTCCGGCCCCGGAGCTTCACGGTGAGGTCGCTCCCGTTCGCCCCCGTGATGCGGACCACCTTGCCCGTCTTGAGGCGGCCCTTGATGCGGGCCGCGTCGGACTGGATCGCCTTCAGGTCGGCCTCGACGCTCCCGCGGACGAGCTGCGACCGCCAGGCGGCCGGGGAGACCGACCAGAGCTGCGCCTGGGCGTCGGACGCGTAGCCCAGGAGGCTCCGGACGCCCCGGAGCCGTGCCGACTTTGCGCGCTTGTACCAGTCGTCGTTGTAGCCGGTGAGCTTCGCCCGCGTCGCCACCGGGAGTCCCCGGAACCGGGGCCGGTCGGCGGGCCCGGGGAAGAAGACGTACGCGTGGGCCTTCGCGAGCGCCGCCCATTCGTGCGCCCCCACCTGGCTCCACCGGGCGACGTCCGGGGCGAGGTCGAGGGTCCGCCAGTACGCCGCCTCGTCCTCGAGGAGGAGCATCGGGCGGGCGCCCAAACGGCGGGCCTCGACGACGCACGCGGTGGCGTACGGCAGCGTGTGCGACCAGCTCTCGATGATCAGGTTCTCGCCGCGCTTGAGATGGATCGGCGGGCCGAGGAGCGCTTCCGCGAGACGGGACGCCTCCTGGTCGGACCCGGCCACGGGGGAGCATAGCCCCGCCCCGCTTAAACCTAGAACGCGCCCGACCGCGCCCGCCCCCTCGACGGGGGAGGACCGAGCGCCCCGTTCGGCCGCATGGCCCCTCGGAAAGGACCGTACCGTTATCGCGGTCGATCCTCGATACCGCGCGTCGTTCATGAGCCGACGGGGTCTGCCCGCCGTCGGCATGGCCGACATTCCCCCGGGGTCACTCGACCTGGTCGTGTCGGTCCTGAAGGCGAATCCGAGCCCGATCCGGCGGAGGTCGCTGTTGGCCGAGCTCGACGCCCGGGGGCACCGGATCTCCTTGGCCGGCCTCAACCGCATCATCGAACACGGGACGCGTCAGGGGCGCCTTTCCGACGGCCCGGACGGGCTCCGGGCGACGGATCCTGCGGCCCGATCCCCCGACTAAGCCGGACGCGTTCCCCGCGGGTCCAGGATCCGGCGGGTTTCCCGAGGGGCCTCGTCCCGCCGGACGGTGAGCGGCCAACCTCAGGGTTCAACTGTGGGACCGACGGGAACCGGCTTCGGCTCGCCTCCGTCCGTGTTGGATAGGCGACACGGACGACGGGTCGACCCGGAAGGCAGTGGAGTACGACCGCCCTACAGCGAATCGCCGGACGATCCCGCGCAGCCGGGCCGCGAGCGGAGGCGGCGTCGCCGCGCGGACGCGGGCCGCCGACGGGAACCCGGAGCGCCACGCGCGGTCGGCGATCGCCCGCTCGACAATCTCCCCGACGCGCGCCCCGCGTGCGAACGCCGCGAGGTCCCGCCGGATCGCCTCCGGGACCCCGATCCCCCGGTAGAGGGCGAGCAGCGAGGCGAGCTTCTCCGGCCGGTGCGCCCGCAAGCGGCCCGTCGACGCGCGCAGGACCCCGTTGAAGTAGAGGAACGGCCCGCCCGCGTCGATCGCCTCGAGCAGCGTCCGGCTGCCGGTCACGATGCGAAGGTCGGCTCGCCGGAACTCGGCCCGCCACCGGCGCGCCGACGAGACGGGGATCGTTTGTACCGAGACCGTCGGAGACGGGGGTGTCGGCACCGGTCGGGGCGAACGGATCCGGAGGATCGCGGGACGGCCCGTCGCCTCGAGACCCCGGACCACGGCCGGTGCGAGGACGGTCGCGCTCGCGGGGCTCGCGTACCAGACGACGGTTGGCCGTCCCGCGCGCCGCCGGCGCCGTGGGGCCGGGGAACGCGGGGGCCAGAGCGGACCCACCTGGACGAACTCGGGGTACTCCCGGGCGAACGGGGCCGACCGCCGGAAGGTGGGGAGCAGCCGGACGACGTTCGGCCGGTCGAGCGCCCGGAACCTCCGGAAGGCGGTGCGCCAAAGCGCGCGCTCGCGCCGGCCGGCCTCGGAGCGCCTCCGGAGGTCGGCGACCGCCCGGGCGACGCCGCCCTCCCGGTACCGCTCGTAGTCCTCGCGGGACGACCGGTACGTCCGGGCGAACTCCTCGAGGCTCACGTGGAGGGTGTGCTCCGGCCCGTACCGGCGCTCGATCGCCGCCACGGCATCCGCCCACGGGCCCGGGCGGCCGAGCGGCCCGGGACGTGCCGGGGCGGCCGCGAGGCCAAAGGCGGGGCCGAGGGTGACGGCCCGCGGGCCCGTCGGCCGGAGCACCCGGACCGGGCGGACGGCGGGCCAGGAGAACGGGCCGGGGAACGGGACCGGGCCGCGCATCGCGCGCGGCCGGAACAGGAACATCGGGTGGCCGTCCGCCGCGAGCGTCCGGGCCGCGTCCGCGAGGTTCGCGACGTCGCCCCACCCGCCGCCGATGACCGTCGGAAGGAGGTAGACGTCCGCGCGCGGCCGGCCGCGCGCCGCGCTAGACGGCACGGACCTGCGTCTCCGCGGCGAGCGCGGGGACGAACCCGGACCGCCCGAGGAGCGCCGCGCCGCGGGCGTTCGTGTCGGCGAGCTCGCAGACCAGCGTCGACCGGCCCCGGCCGGCGAGCCAGCCGAGCGCCGCAGCGAGGAGCGCGTCCTCCGTCGCCGGGTCGAGCTCGTCCGCGATCACCGGCGCGGCGAGGTGGCCTGCCGTCGTCGTCGCGCTCGCCGTCGCCCGGACGAACCCCCGCGGCGCCCCGGCCCCGTCGACGGCGACCCACGCCTCCGACTCGGAGGCGAGGGCCCGGGCGACCCACGCGGAGTCGTCGAAGTCGCCCGGACCGACCGGTAGCACCTCGGCGACCTCGGGCCGAAGCTGGGCGGAGGCGATCGCGGCGATCGGTCCCGCATCGGACCGCCGGAACGGCCGCACGTGGGCCGCCGCCGGCAAGGGAGGCGGTACCGAGCCCACCGGGCCCGACCAGAGCGTGAGCGACCGAAGGCGGCGGAACCCGAGCGCGGCGTACAGCGCCCGCGCCGGGGCGTTCGAATCGAGGACGTCGAGCGCCACGTGCCGCCGGCCGGACCGGGCGGTGGCGGCGATCGCCGCGCCGACGAGGCGGCGGGCGAACCCGCGCCGCCGGTACGGCCCGTCGACCATGACCAGGCTCACGAAGCCCGCGCGCGCCGCGTAGGTGAGGAGTGTCGTCCCGACGAGCCGGCGGTCGGCCTCGATCGCGAAGAACCGGAACACCGGCCGGCCGGCGAGCGATAGGAGGGCGAGGAAGAGGCGCGCGTCCCACCGGTAGATCCGTCGGACCGTCCGGTCGAACGCGGCCGGAGTCCAGCCGAGGAGGGCGTTCTCCTCGGGGAAGTGGCGGTCGAGGAGCGGGAACAGCGCCGGGACGTCGGACGGCCGGAACGCCCTCAGCATCCGAGCTCGTCGTCGTCGAGCCCGGCGAGGGCGCCCTCGAAGACCGCCCGCAGGGACGGCGCGGGCGTCCCCGGATCGCTCTCGGGCGCGAAGAGGCGCGCCGGCCGGTCGAGCCCCTCGTCGTCGACGCGGGCGCGGGCCTCGACGAGCGCCCGGCGGACGAGGAGGTCCGACTCGCCCTGCGCGAGCCGGCCGAGCGCCTGCACGAGGGAGTCGAACAGGCGGCTCTCGGCGTCGCTCGAGAGGCGGACGGCGCCGTCGCCGGTCGCCATCGCGTCCGGGAGGACCGGGCCGACGACCGGGGCGCTCTGCCGAAGGAGCCCCGCGAGCGCCTCCCGGGCCCCGTCGTCCCGGAGGCGGCCGAGCGCCCAGATCGCCGCGAGCCGGACCTCGGGGATCGCGTGCTTGAGCTCCTCCCGGATCCGGGGCGCCGCCTCCGCGTGGTCGAGGAGGCCGAGGGCGAGGATCGCGCCGCGGCGCGGCCACGGGTGCGGGTCCTCGAGGACTCCCAGGAGGAGGCGGAGATCGCCGGGGCCTCCGAGCCGGCCGAGCGCCTCCGCCGCCGCGCCCCGGACCGACCAGGCGGGGTCCGAAAGGGCCGCTCGGGCGACCTCGGCTCCGGCGTCGGCCCGGAGGTCGGCGAGGGAGTGGATCGCGCAGACCCGGATCCACGACGCCCTCGACTCCGCCGACCGGACGATCGCGGGGACGGCGCGCGCGTCGCCGATCCGCCCGAGGGCGATCAACAGCGCGGGCTTCACCCACCCCTCCTCCCGCTCGAGCCGGTCGACGAGCGCGTCGACGGACTCCCCGTCGCGGGCGCGTCCGAGGACGATCGCCGCCGCGATGCGGACCCGGCGGGCCGGGTCGGTGAGGAGCGGGCGGATGAGGGGCGCGAGCTCCGGCGGGGCCGCCTCGCCGAGGGCGAGGACCGCCTGCCGGCGGACCCGATCGTTCGGGTCCGCGAGGAGCGGGATGAGGAGGGGCGCGGTCCCGGGGTCGCGGGCCCGGCCGACGGCCGCCGTCGCGCCCCACCGGACGTGGGGCTCCGGGTCGGCCAAGAGCGGGGCGAGCGCCGGGACCGACCCGTCGCCGCCGATCGACCAGAGGGCCCACGCGGCCTTCGAGCGGACCGACGCCTGGGGATCCGCGAGCGTCCGCTCGAGCGCCGGCCGGGCCTCGGGCCGGCCGAGGGCGCCGAGCGCCTCCGCGATCGAGCCGCGGACCGCCGGGTCCGGGTCGCCGAGCGACGCCTCGAGCCCGGTCCGGGTCCGCGGGTCGCGGATCGTGCCGAGCGCCCAGGCGGCCGCGCGCCGCACGACCGGCTCCGGGTCCGCGAGCGCCCGCAGGAGGGGCGCGGTGTCGACCGGCGGCGCGGCGTGGGCGAGCCGCCGGATCGCGCTCAACCGGTCCGCGACGGGGGTGTCGGGACGGGGGGTCCCGGCGGGCGGCGGCCTCGACCGGCCCGGACGAGCGACCACGGCGGTCGTACGCGGCCGTGCCGTTATAGCGCTTCGCCGGTCGCGCGCGCCGCGCCGGGGAGCGCGCGCTGCGCCCGGCGCTCCGCCGAGCGGTACCGGCCGAGCGGGGCGGGGGCGACGCCCCACCGGTCGAGGAGGTACGCCCGATCGATCCCGAGGGGCGCGAGCAGCGTCTCCGCGCACCGCGCGAGCAGCTCGAGGTACGCGTCGGCGTCGTACGCCGTCCCCGCCTCCACCGCCTCGGCGACCCGGACCCGCTCGGTGTACCGCCGCTGGGTCCGGTCGACGATCACGTAGCGGACGTACTCGCCCGGCGCCCGCTCGAGGCCGAGGTCGGCGAGCTGCCGGAGCGCGGCGACGGTGTCGGTGTACTGGACGTACGCCGCCGCCGGCTGCGCGAGCCGGTGCGTGAGGAGGAGCTCCTCCGCCGGCCAGTCGCCGGCCCGGAGCCGGGCGGCGAACAGGTCGCCCCGGGCGAGGATCTTCGGTCGGCTGCCCCGGACCGCCTCGGCGTCGGGGGCCTTCGCGAGGAGGTCGAGCACCTCCCGCTCGAACGCGCGGAGGACGGCGGGGGTGTCGTGCCGCCGCGAGCCGACGCCGCGGAGCTTGAACTCGCCCGTCGTGTAGAGGCCGAAGTACCGGTTCGGCACCCCGAACCCGTGGGTGACGGCCGGCAGGAACGCGATCCAGCGGTACCGGCCCTCGTAGCCGAGCGGCAGGTCGACCGCCCGGCCCGCCGCCTCGGCGAACGCGGGCCCGTCCGGCGGCCGGTCGGGGTCGACCGGCGCGAGCCAGAGGGAGTCGACGAGCCCGTGCAGCGCCCGGTAGCCGGCCGCCTCGGCCCGCGCGATGAGCCCGGCGAGGAGCGTCCGGGCGTAGGCGTTGATCGCCTCGTGGCATTCGATCCGGCCGAACCGGGCGTTCCGGTACCCCTGGTAGCCGAACGCCGTCACGAGGATCCACTTGAGCATCTTCGCCCGGTGGCGGTACCGGGCCCGCTCCGCCGCCGGCCGGGACGGGTCGGCGAGGCGCGCCTTGAACGCGAGGCGCCGCGCGAGCAGCGGCGCCAGGGTCCGGGGGATGAGCCCGACGCGGCGCTCGCACGACCGGTACCCGAGGCCCGGCGCGACGTGCCCGCTCGCGGGGCAGCAGGCGCAGTCGAGCGTCTCGGTCGACAGGTTGTGCCGGACCATGATGTGCGGGTACAGGCTCGCGAAATCGAACTCGTCGACCGTGTCGTGGAGGCCGACCGGGGGCTGGAGGATCACGCCGCCCCGGTCCGCGGCGACGAGCCGGTCGGCCGGCTTGAACTCCTCCGGGCGGTTCTTCTTCCACGGGACGTGGACCCCGGCGGCGATGGCGTGCGCCATCTCCATCGCGGTGAAGCACGTCCCGGGCGACTGCCGGACGACCGTCTGCAGGGAGAGCCGGGAGAGCCGCGCGGCGTCGACGAGCCCCTCGACGGCGACGTCGTCGAACAGGAACGAGTTCTCCCGGTCGACGTGGAACCGGCCGGGGATCGGGTAGCTCGCCGTCCGGTGGCGGACCTGCCCGTACGACGCGTAGGAGAAGGCGGCCCGCGTCGGCGCGAACGGTCCCGGCGCGCGGCCCAGGTGGAACTCCGATTCGGTGAACCCGTGGAGCGCGGCGCGCCGGTAGAGCGCCGGGAGGTCGGCGGCGTCGCCGCCCTCCGTCAGGAGGAGGTCCGGGTCGGCCCGGGCGAGCTCCCGGACGAGCTCGGCCAGGATCGACGCTTCGTCGCCCTCGATCGTCGCGTCGCCCAGCGTGACGGCCGTGATCCGCTCCTCGAGGAGGCGGCCGCGCCGGCGGACCTCGGGCCGGCCGACCACGAGGGCGAGGGCCGTGAGCGGCGGCGTCCGCGCGTCGATCGTCTCCGGGGGCTCCGTCGCCCGCCAGCCGCGGCCGTCGTCGGCGATCGGGGCGAACGGGTAGAGGTCGTGCGCGAGGTGGTAGAGCTGCGGCAGCGAGAGGTCGACGTCGTACAGCTGGAACGCGTGGTACCCGCCGAACGCATCGACGAGCGTCGCGAGGCGCTTGCGGTCCATCGACCGGCGCGGGGTCACCGCCAGCACCCGGCGCGCGCGCCGGTCGAACAGCGACGGCCGCTCGGTCCGCCGCTCGACGCGCGCGGCGCCCGGGTCGTCGGCGAGCAGGCGGGCGGCCCGGTCGAGGGCGTCCGGGGCGCCGGCGACCAGGAACGGCGGGGCGAACGGGACCGGCTCCGCCGTGACCGCGCGCGTCGTCGCGTCCTTCACCCACCGGACGACGCCCGAGCCGTCCCGGGCCTCCGTGACGTCGAGGAGCCACCCCGCGCGCATCGCGCGGGCCCTACGGGAGGGACCGGGCCGGGACGGCCGCCGCGCCGTCGTCCGGCGGCAGCCGCCGGGCGAGGTCGAGCAGCACGGAGAGGAGGATCGACTCGAGGAGGTCCGGGCTGCCCACGTTCGTCGCCTGGGCGACGTACCGCCGGGCCCCGGCGCGGAGCCGCTCGAACGCCGCCCGCTCCTCGGGCGTCGTGAGGAGCCGGCCGAACGCCTCCCAGCGCTTCAGCCGCTCCTCGAGCGCCTGCCGGTAGGTCGGCACCGTGCGTCCCACGCGATCACCTCCTCCCGGGCCCCGGGGGCGTCGAACGCCTCGAGCCCGAGCTGCCCCGGGCGGCGCGTGACGAGGGTGAGCCGGCCCCCGTCGCGGTAGCCGTCGACGACGAGCCGGTGCGGCGCCGCCGCGACCCGCCAGAGGTCGAAGCACCGGGGTCCGTGCGCGCGCAGGCCCGGGAACCGGCCGAACCCGCCCGCCCCGGTGAGGAGGAGGGGGCGGCGCGACGTCTCCGCGACGGTCCGCAGCGTCGCCGCGACGTGGGCGAGGAGCGGCTCCCGCTCCGCCTCGGGGAGGTCGTCGTCGTAGAACAGCGCCGGCAGCTCGTGGCCGACGAGCCACGTCGGGCGCGTCCGGCGGATCTCCCGGGCCCACCCGTCGACGAGCGCGACGAGCTGGTAGGCGGTGAACGCCCGGGCGAGCCGCACCCTCTTCAGGACCGTCTCGGGGGCGATCCCGAACGCCCGGCCCCGTTCGGCGATCCGGTACGCCGGGAACCGGTTCGCGCCCTCGATGAGGGAGAGCCGGCCGCCGGCCGCCGCGCTGCCGGCGTAGAACAGCTCGAGGAGCCGCTCGACCGGCTCCGCCGGGCCGAAGAGGAGCGTCGCCTCCCCCGGCGAGAGCCGGCGGGCGAACCAGCCGAGCCACGCCGGGGTCGTCGGAAGCGCGGGCCCGGCGCCGGCGTCGGCCGGGCGGACCCGGCGCGCGGCCGGCGGACGCGGCGGCGTCGTCTCCGGCTCCGGTCCCGGGAGCGGAAGCGGGAGCGGGAACGGGAGCGCCGCGGTCTCCTCCTCGAGGAACGGATCGAACATCGTCACCGCTCCCCGTTCGACGCGGACGCCGCTTGTTAAGGGCCGGCCGGGGGGACCGGAAACGGGGTGGGGGGCGGGGTGTTGCACCCCGTCTCCGGTCCGGCCCGCCCCGTGGGACGGGCCGCCGGGAGCCGCCCCTCGCGCCCGGGGGAGCGGGATCCGGCGCGCCGCGGCCCGGCGCCGTCAACCCCCGGTCCCGCTGGGGCCGGCGATGCGGAGCCGGCCTCGGGCGATCGTCCCGGGGGGGGGCGCGCGGCGGTCCGATCGGGACCCCGGCCGGGGGCGGCGTCCCGGCCCCCGGCGGAGCCGGCCGCGTCGGAAGGACGGTGACGGCGACCGGTGTCGGAAGGTTTATCCCGCGTGTCCGCGCTTCAAACCGACCGGAGCCCCGCGCTCGTGCCGAACTGCCCCAACTGCGGGAAGCCGATGTCGCCCGGCTTCCTCGGCTCGGAGAGCTTCATCGGCGGGTCGAAATGGTTCCTCGAACGGACCCGGCTCGCGTTCGGCGGCGAGGAGCTCGCCCGCCCGAACACGTTCGGCATGGTGTACATCCCCGGCTTCCGGTGCCGGGACTGCCACCAGCTCCTCCTCCACTACTGACGGTCCGGGCGCCCCCTCAACCCCGCCGGCCCCGCGCTACCCGCCGAGCCGGTGGCTCCAGGCCGGCGGCGGGACGCCGAGCGCCTCCGCGAGCGCTTCCGCGTTGACCGCCGCGTCGCCGCGGAAGTGGTTGTTGAAGAGGCCGAGGACCGGGTCCGCCCGCTCGGCGAGCGCGCGGACCCGCGGGACCCACGCGTCGAGCTCGGCCTTCGAGTAGGTGTAGTCGTACCAGATCGCGCTTCCGTGGCCGTGCCATCGCACGTAGCTGAACGGCGCGGTCACGTCGAGCCGGATCGGGAGCTTCGGCTCGTCGACGACCACGTGGGCGAACCGGTGGGCGCGCAGAAGCTCGATCGACTCCGGGGCGAGCCAGCTCTCCTCGCGGAACTCGACGGCGACGGGGAGGTCGGCCGGGAGGCTCTCGTAGAAGCCGCGCACCGCGGGCTCGTCGAACGGAAGCGACGGAGGGAGCTGGAGGAGCGCGGCGACGAGCTTCCCCGCGTCGCGCAGCGGCCGGATCACCTCGAGGAACGCCGCGAGCTCCGACCCCGCGGCCTGGAGCCGGCGCTCGTGGGTGATCGAACGGGGGAACTTCGCCGCGAACCGGAACCCGTCCGGCGTTCGCCGGACCCACGATTCGACCACCGAGACCGGCGGGAGCCGGTAGAACGTCGTGTTCACCTCGACGAGCGGGAACCGCTCCGCGTAGTACCGGAGCCGGTCCGCGACGCCCTTCTTCGGGTAGACGCGGCCGACCCACTCGGGGTAGTCCCAGCCGCTCGTGCCGAGGAGAATCCGCCCCACGGCCCGAGGGACGGGCCGGGGGGCTATAGGCGCGGGCGGCGCGCGGGGAGGGGCGACGAAACGCCCCGCCGGGACGTCCCGGGCCGGGCGGGGGCGGGCTTCCGGTGCGGATGCCGGTGGCCCGTCGCCCCGCCGTGGGGCGTCGGGCTCGACAGGACCGCTCGGCCGGCGCGGAGCCCCTTGATGCCCCGCAGCTCCTCCGCCGCCGCGGTCACCTCCGCGCCGCGGCCGACGAGGACGAGCGACTCGAGGCAGACGTCGCCGTCCAGGTGGACGTGCGTCGAGCTGCGGATGTGCTCCCCCCACCGGTGCTGGGCGGCGACGAGCCGGGCGAGGACGTTCGGCGCGTCGTGGCGGTAGAGGAGCATCACGATCCCGACGACGTCCGCGTCGGGGTTCCGAAGCGCCTCGTCGGAGAGCTCCTGGCGCACGAGGAAGCGGATCGCCTCGGAGCGGCTCTTCGAATGGCGCCGCTCCACCCAGGCGTCGAGGGCGCGCGCGAGGGCGGGCTCGAGGGAGACCCCGAGCCGGACGACGCGGTCGGGCATCGGCCTACGCCGGGCCGACGGGCGGCCCGTGGGGGACCTCCGCCGGTCGCTCGAATCCCCGATACCGGTAGTACGCCATCGCGAGGAGCCACGTGACGACGAACAGGCCGATGATGACGTAGCCGACGGTCTCGAAGTCGAGGTTGCCGATCCAGTCCCAGAAGCCGCCGGAGAGGCCGAACTCGCCGGCGACGACCCCTAAGAGCTCGATCCCGCCGATGCCGAACGCGACGGCGACCGAGATGACGGTCACGGTGAGGTTGTAGTACACCTTGCGGATCGGCTTCAGGAACGCCCACCCGTAGGCGTACCGCATCGCCACCCCGTCCGAGGTGTCGACGAGCACCATGCCGCAGGTGAACAGGAGCGGCAGGACGAGGATCACGTAGAGGGGGATCGCCGAGTTCGCCCCGCCGAGGGCGACGGCGAGGCCGATCGCGGCGATCTCCGTCGCCGTGTCGAACCCGAGGCCGAACAGGACCCCGATCGGGTAGATCTGCCGCGGCGAGGAGACGACGCGGAACAACCGGCCGAAGTACCGGTTCATGAAGCCGCGCTTCCCTAGCTCCGCCTCGAGGCGGGCCTCGTCGAGCTCGCCGTGGCGGAGGCCCTGGAAGATCCGGTAGATCTCGACGGTGATCACGACGTTGATGAGGCCGATGAGGAAGAGGAACGTGCCCGAGACGAGCGTCCCCGCGATCGAGCCGTACGTCTCGAGCGCCGGGATCGCGTTCCCGATCGCCCGCACGGCGAAGACGAGGGCGACGATGAGCCCGACCACGATCGTGGAGTGGCCGAGCGAGAACCAGGTGCCGACGGTGAGCGGGCGCTTCCCCTCCTGGAGCAGCTTGCGGGTCGTGTTGTCGATCGCCGCGATGTGGTCGGCGTCGACCCCGTGCCGCAGCCCGAGGAGGTAGGAGAGGATCCCGAGGGCGACGAACGCGACGGCCGGGGCCGACGCCGTCGCCGCCGTGTCGTACCGCTGCGCGATCAGGAACAGGAGACCGAACGCGACGACCGTCGTCGCGAGGATGACCCCGTAGAGGACGGCGACGGACCCGACCTCCCGCGACGAGAGGGCCGTCGAGGCGGGGTCGCGCGCGGGCTCGCCTCCGGCCACGCCGCACCGACCGACGCCGGCTATATAGCGTGTGTCGTTTTCGCGGAACGTAACACCGGGCCCCACCGTCCCCCCGAGGGGGCGGGGCCGCGGGCCGTCCAGAACGGCGCGCCCGCGGGATGACGCGGGCTCTCCGACAGAAACCCTAAATATGGATGGTCCGTGGAAACGCCCCGCGAGGACGGTCCCCGATGGTACAGGTGGATATCGAGCTCGGCAAGTGCACCGGTTGCGCCCACTGCCGCGACGTCTGCCCGGTCAACGTCTTCGAGCTCAAGCCGCGCGACCAGTTCCCCGAGGTCGTGGACGACCCCGGAGTCGGGGCGAAGTTCCAGTTCCGCGGCGAGAAGTCGATCGCGGTGAACGGCCCGGAGTGCATCGTCTGCGAGGCGTGCCTTTTCGAGTGCGAGGGGGAGTGCATCCTCATCACCGACGACGAGGGCCACGTCCACCACTCGACGTACAAGTAAGGCGGATCCCGGTCCCCCGCCCGGACGGCCGCTCGCCCCTCGGCCGCTGTCGCCGAGCCGGCCCCCAAGACGGTTAAATATCCCCGTACCCCGCGGGGGACGCCATGGCCGGGGCCCCCGCCGGAGCCGGACGGACGATCGTCCTCGGCGAACGGGAGCTCGTGATCGGGTTCCGGCTGATCGGCCTCAAGGACACGGTCGAGGTGACGCCCGCCACCGCCGCCTCCCAGTTCGACCAGGCGATGAAGGCGCCCGACGTGAGCCTCGTCATCGCGAGCCAGTCGATCCGCGGCTCGCTCACCGAGAACGCCCGCGCCGCGGCCGATGCCTCGCTCCGGCCCCTCGTCGTCTTCGTCCCGACCCCGACGGGGGAGTACGAGGTCGAGAGCATCCAGGCGCTCGCGAAGCGCGTCCTCGGCGTCTCCCTCGCGCTCCCCGGGTGAATCAACGATGGGTTCCGTCGCACGCGTCTCCGGTCCGGTCGTCATCGCCGAAGGCCTTCCCGGCGCCAAGATGTACGACGTCGTCCGCGTCGGCACGCTCGGGCTCGTCGGCGAGATCATCCGGCTCGTCGGGGAGACCGCGACGGTCCAGGTGTACGAGGACACGACGGGCGTCCGCCCGGGCGATCCGGTCGAGAACACCGGCCAGGCGTTGAGCGTCGAGCTCGGCCCCGGCCTCCTCCAGTCGATCTACGACGGGGTCCAGCGGCCCCTCGACATCCTGAAGAAGAACCTGGGGGACTTCATCACGCGCGGCTTCGTCGCGCCGCCGCTCGACGAGACCAAGAAGTGGGAGTTCACCGCGACGGCGAAGGCCGGCGCGGAGGTGACGCCGGGGACGATCCTCGGCACGGTCCAGGAGACGCCGCTCATCCTGCACAAGATCCTCGTCCCGCCCCACGTCTCGGGGACGCTCAAGGCGCTCGCGAGCGGCCGGTTCACGATCCGCGAGCCGATCGGCCAGATCGAGACCGGGGCGGGGACCGAGCCCCTCTACCTCAGCCACAAGTGGGTCGTCCGGATCCCCCGGCCGGTCCAGCAGAAGCTCGCCCCGGGGATCCCCCTCCTCACCGGGCAGCGGGTCATCGACACGTTCTTCCCGGTCGCGAAGGGCGGCACCGCCTGCATCCCGGGGCCGTTCGGGTCGGGGAAGACGGTCACGCAGCAGCAGCTCGCGAAGTGGGCCGACTCCGACGTCGTCGTGTACGTGGGGTGCGGGGAGCGCGGGAACGAGATGACGGAGGTCCTCGCGACGTTCCCGAACCTCCAGGACCCGAAGTCGAAGCGACCGCTCATGGAGCGGACGATCCTCATCGCGAACACCTCGAACATGCCGGTCGCCGCGCGCGAGGCGAGCGTCTACACCGGGATCACGATCGCCGAGTACTACCGGGACATGGGCTACGACGTCGCGCTCATGGCCGACTCCACCTCGCGGTGGGCCGAGGCGATGCGCGAGATCTCCGGCCGGCTCGAGGAGATGCCGGGCGAGGAGGGGTACCCCGCCTACCTCGGCCGCCGCGTCGCCGAGTTCTACGAGCGGGCCGGGCGGGTCATCACGCTGTCGCCCGAGGGCCGGCCGGGGTCCGTCACGGTCGTCGGCGCCGTCTCGCCGCCCGGCGGCGACTTCTCCGAGCCGGTGAGCCAGAACACGCTGCGCGTCGCGCGGGTCTTCTGGGCGCTCGACGCCTCGCTCGCGTCGCGCCGGCACTTTCCGTCGATCAACTGGCTCCAGAGCTACTCCCTGTACGTCGGCGACATCGAGCCGTGGTACCGCAGCGAGATCGGGAAGGACTTCGTCCACCTCCGGCAGCGCGCCATCGAGGTGCTGCAGAAGGAGTCGGAGCTCCAGGAGATCGTCCAGTTGGTCGGCGTCGACGCCCTCCCCGAGCGGGAGAAGGGCACGCTCGACGTCGCGCGGATGCTGCGGGAGGACTATCTCCAGCAGAGCGCGTACGACGACGTCGACACCTACACGTCGATCCAGAAGCAGTACCGGATGCTGAAGGCGATCCTCACCTTCGGGGACCGGGAGCAGGACGCGATCCAGAAGGGCGCCCGGGTGGGCGACATCACGAAGCTCCCCGTCCGGCAGAAGCTGTCGCGCATGAAGTGGATCCCCGAGGCGAAGCTCGGCGACGAGTTCGACCAGCTCGAGATGGAGATCGGCGCCTCCGTCGCGGCCGTCGCGGGAGGGGCCTAGAGTCATGGCGCAGGCGAAGGCCGGCCGCAAGACCCCCGGCGCCGAGGTGCCGGTCGACTACCGGACCATCGACCGCGTGAGCGGTCCCCTCCTCTTCGTGCGGGACGTCGCGAACGCGGCGTACGGCGAGATCGTCGAGATCCAGCTCCCCGACGGGACGCGCCGCCAGGGCCAGGTCTTGGACTCGCGGAAGGGGCTCGCCATCGTCCAGGTGTTCGGCCCGACGATGGGGATGAACGTCTCCTCGACGAGCGTGAAGTTCCTCGGCGAGACCGCGCGCCTCCCCGTCTCCGACGAGATGCTCGGGCGGGTGTTCAACGGGCTCGGCGAGCCGCGCGACGGCGGCCCGCGCATCGTGAGCGAGACGGAGCTCGAGATCGTCGGCAACGCGATGAACCCGTACTCGCGCGAGGAGCCGAGCGAGTTCATCCAGACCGGGCTCAGCAACATCGACGTGATGAACACCCTCGTCCGGGGCCAGAAGCTCCCGATCTTCTCCGGCGCGGGGCTCCCGCACAACCAGGTGGCGGCCCAGATCGTCCGGCAGGCGAAGCTCAAGGAGTCGACGGAGAGCTTCGCCGTCGTCTTCGCCGCGATGGGGATCACGAGCGAGGAGGCGAACTTCTTCCTCAAGGAGTTCGAGACGACCGGCGCGCTCGAGCGGACCGTCGTCTTCCTGAACCTCTCCTCCGACCCGTCGATGGAGCGGGTCATCACGCCGCGGATGGCGCTCACGACCGCCGAGTTCCTCGCCTACGAGCGGGACATGCACATCCTCGTCGTGCTCACCGACATGACGAACTACTGCGAGGCGCTCCGCGAGATCGCCTCGGCGCGGGAGGAGGTGCCCGGGCGGCGCGGCTACCCGGGGTACCTCTACACCGACCTCGCGACGCTCTACGAGCGCGCCGGGAAGATCCACGGCCGGAAGGGATCGATCACCCAGCTCCCGATCCTCACCATGCCGGCCGACGACATCACGCACCCGATCCCGGACCTCACCGGGTACATCACCGAGGGGCAGATCGTCGCAAGCCGGGACCTGCAGCGCCGCGGCGTCTACCCGCCGATCGACGTGCTCACGTCGCTCTCCCGGCTCATGAACCAGGGGATCGGCAAGGGCCGCACTCGGGAGGACCACCGGGGCGTCGCGGACCAGCTGTACGCGAGCTACGCCACGGGGAAGGACCAGCGCGCGCTGTCGGCGATCGTCGGGGAGGAGGCGTTGAGCCCGACGGACCGGATCTACCTCAAGATCGCCGACCGGTTCGAGAACGAGTTCGTGAACCAGCGGCCCGACGAGGACCGGTCGATCGAGGAGAGCCTTACCCTCGGCTGGTCGATCCTCTCCGAGCTCCCCGAGGCGGAGCTCAAACGGATCAAGCCGGAGTTCATCGCGAAGTACCGCGCCGCCGCCCCCGGGACGGCCCCGTAGGGAAGGCCGAGGTCCCGCGGATGGCGAACGAGTCGATCCGGCCGACCCGCCTCGAGCTCCTCCGGACCCGCCGGCGGATCGTGCTCGCGAAGAAGGGGCTCAACCTCCTCAAGTTGAAGCGCTCCGCCCTCATCGCGGAGTTCTTCAACCTCTCGCGCGAGGCGCTCGAGCTGCGGGGCGACCTCAAGGCCCGGATCGCCCGCGGCTACGAGTCGATCCGCATGGCGGAGATGATGGAGGGGCCGACGAAGCTCGAGAACCTTGCGATGCTCCTCCCGACGCTCACGCCGGTCTCCGTCGAGACGAAGAACGTGATGGGCGTGAAGACGCCGCGCGTCGACGCGGGGACGTTCACGCCGATCGCGACGGCGCAGCTCCTCGACCTCCCGACATCGCTCCACGAGTCGGTCCAGCACTTCCAGCGGATCTACCGGGTCATCCTCGACATCGCGGAGAAGGAGAACGCCCTCCGCCGGCTCCTCAAGGAGATCGAACGGACGAAGCGGCGGGCGAGCGCGATCGAGAACGTCCTCATCCCGCGGCTCGAGGGCGTCGTGCGGTTCATCAAGTTCCGGTTCGACGAGATGGAGCGGGATTCGTTCAGCATGCTGAAGACGGTGAAGCGGAAGATCGGCGAGCAGGAGGCGGGGGCCGTTGCTTAGCCACCTCTCCCCGATGCAGCGGCAGATCGTCCGGTACTTCCGGATCTCCCTCGCGGTGAAGCTCGCCGCCGTCGTCGGGCTCCTCCTCCTCCTCCATTCGATGGGGGTGGTGTAGCGTGGCGGCGCACGCGGGGACCGGGACCGGACCGACCGGCGCGAGCCCGAGCCTAAAACGCGTGCACGAGATCGAGGCCGACGTCGAGAGCCGGCTCGCCGTCCTGCGGACCGACGCCGAGCGGGCGCTCGCGCGGCTCCGCGCCGACGCGGAGCAGGCGGTCCGCGACGCGCAGGCGCGCGCCGACGCGACGCGGGAGGCGGCGATCGCCGCCGCGCGGACCGCCATCGAGGCGGAGGCGAAGGCGATCGAGACCTCGGGCGAGGCGGAGGCGCGCCGGATCGAGACCGAGGCCGCCGTCGACGTCCGGAAGTTGAAGACGAAGATCCTCGACGCGGTCCTCGGCGGGGTCGGCGGCCCCGGCGGGGAGTAGGACGGTCCCGCGTGCCCGCCCTGCGACCGATCCCGATGCAGAAGATCGGCGTCCTGGGCCTCAAGGCCGACCGGGAGCCGATCCTGAGCGTCCTCCACGACCTGGGCGCCGTCCAGGTCGAGACGGTGAGCCGGTCGTCCCTCGAGATCCTCGCGCCGGAGCACGCGAGCGACCTGGGCCGGGAGGTCGGGGACGCGCTCCTTCGGTTCCGCTCGCTCAAGGCGGCGCTCCCGCCCCGCCCCGCGCCCGGGCGGCGGGCGTTTCGGGACCTGGCGGAGGTCCTCGCGACGGCGCGGGCGGTGCCGATCGACGCGGAGGTCGGCGAGCTCAAGCGGACCGAGGACCGCCTCCTCACGACGGCCCAGGGGCTCAGGGACGAGGCCGGCCTCCTCGAGCGGTTCGGGTTCTACGGCGACCGGCTCGAGTTCCTGAACGCCCGGTCGATCCTCGCGTTCTTCGGCGAGGCGTCGGCCGACGCGTACCGGGAGCTCGCCGGCGCCGTCCCGGGACTCTCCGAGGCCGACCTCTTGTCGCAGGCCGAGGGGGAGACGGTCCGGTTCATCGTCGCCGTCCCCCGGGAGCAGGCGGAGAAGGTGAGCCGGCTCGCGCAGCAGAAGGGCGTGAAGCTCTACCCCGTGCCGCGCCGCTCCGCGACGCCCGCCGAGGTCGTGCCGGTCCTCCGGGCGGAGCTCGCCGACGTCGAGCGGCGGCTCGCGGAGCTTTCGGGCCGGCTCGACGCCCTCGCGACGGAGTGGTACCCGACGGTCGCGGCGCTCGAGGAGGCGCTTTCGATCGAGAGCCGCAAGCTCGAGATCCACACGCGATTGGGCGCCGGCCGGACGACGTTCGCGCTCGAGGGATGGGTCCCGACGCGGGACCGGCCCGGCATCGAGGCGGCGCTCGAGGAGGTGACCGCGGGGCGCGTCCACGTCTACGACGTGCCGACCTCGGAGGAGCCCCCCACGCTGATGGCGAACCCGCGCGGCGTGCGATGGTTCGAGTTCTTCATCCGGTTCTACTCGCTGCCGCTCTCGAGCGAGTGGGATCCCACGTGGATCTTCGCGATCGTCTTCCCGCTCTTCTTCGGCCTCATGATCGGCGACATCGGCTACGCCCTCGTCATCCTGCTCGTCTCGCTCTGGATGATCGCGGGGTTCCCGGGCCGCCGGGGCATCCCCGAGGCGGTGAAGGGGATCCCGAAGCTCATCATGCCGCCGAACGCGATGCGCTCCCTCGCGTACACGCTCGTCCCCGGGTGCCTCATCGGCGTCGGCTTCGGCGTCGTCTTCAACGAGTTCTTCGGCTACCACCTCCTCCCGGTCACGCTGTTGGACCCGATCGACCCCACGGGGACCGGCCTCCGGCACCTCCTCCTCCTGTGCGGCTACATCGGCCTCCTCATGGTCTGCCTCGGCTTCGCGCTCGGCGCGCTCAACGCATACTTCCACGGCCACCGCCGGGAGGCGGCCGGGAAGGCGGCGGGGATCTTCTTCGCGCTCGGCATCTCGTACATCGGCCTCACGCTTCTTCGGAGCGGCACGGTGAACGCGGTCCTCCCGACGGGGAGCGCCCTCGGGGCGAACCTCCTCCTCGGCCCCGCCTACGTGTCGCTCGTGGGCGGGATGGTCGTCCTCGCCGTCGGGCTCGGCCAGGAGGGCGGCATGGCGATCCTCGAGACGGTGAGCCACGTCCTCTCGTACACGCGGGTCGTCGGCATCCTCCTCGCCTCGGTCGTCTTGGCGCTCCTCATCGACACGTTCGCCACGTGGGCGTTGGGCCACGGCGCCGGCGGCGTCGTGGCGGCGGTGTTCATCCTCCTCTTGTTCCAGGGGTTCAACCTCATCCTCGCCGTCTTCGAGCCGGGAATCCAAGGGGCTCGGCTCATCTTCGTCGAGCACTTCTCGAAGTTCTACCACGGGAACGGCCGGGAGTTCCGGCCGTTCGGCACCCGGCGGGAGCACACCGCGAGCCCCGTCGAGGCGCGCCTGGGATCGATCGCGGCCGTCGGCCGCCTCCGCCCGTAGCCGGGCGGGAGCTCGGCCCGCGCGCGACGCCCCGCCCGGCGATCGGAGCCGCGGCGCCGCCGTGATCTACGGCTTCGCGAGGACGCGGAGCGACTCGATCCGCGCCGTCGGGAGGCCGTAGAGCCGCCCGTAGATGATCCGGCGGAGGTCGCCCCGCTCGAGCTCGGCGAGGAGGATGTACGTGAACAGGATCGCGAGGGAGAGCGGGTAGCCGCGCATCCGGCGGACCTCCCGCGCGGCCCGCTCCCGCTGGAGCGCGATCTCGAACGCGGTCAGGCTCCGCTCCGCCTCGTAGGCGGCGAGGCCCTCGGGGAGGGCCGGGAACCGCGGCTCCAACCCCTTCACGAGCTCGGGGACGTCGCGCGCGCCGAACAGTTCGGCGACGGACGCCCTCGGGAGGGTGCCGCCGTCGATCCACCGCTCGGCGACGGTGTCGGCCGGGACCCCCCCGTCCTTCCCCTTGAGGAGGAGGAGGACGTTCCGCCCGTCGATCTCCCCCTGCACGAACTGCCGGACGACCCACTCGTCCCCCTGGAAGAATAATATCGACGCGAGGAGCCGCTGGTAGTACTCCCGCTCGAGCGCCTGGACGAGGGGGAAGATGTCGTGGCTCCGCCCGTACGCCTCGAGGAGGGGGAGGAGGACCGCGCCGTACCCGTACGGGACGAGCGCCGTCGCCGCCGCCTCGACGGTCGGCTGGTCGAGGAGCCGCCGGAAGTCGTCGAGCGTCATCACGCCCGCGAACAGCCCCGCCGGCACGTCGCGGCTCGAGACGAGGAACGCCTCCGCCTCGGTGACCGGGCGGCCCTGCGCCTTCGCCGACAGGACGAGGGCGATGTTCTCGATGTCCCACCGGCGCAGGTACGCCCCGACGATCGGCTTCCCCGCGAACGACGCGGACTCGTACGCCTGGCGGTTCCGCTGGACGAACGTCCGGTTGATGCCGACCTCGAGGAGGGGGGCGCCCGAGTACGTCGCCGCCGCCTGCTCGATCGCCGGCCCGTACGGCGTCGCCTCGAGGAGCTTCGTCACCTCGCCCAGGTCCGGCGCGGCGAGGAGCCGCGCGAACTGCTCGCGCGGGAGGAAGCTCGGGAGGTGCGCCTTGAGCCGGCCGAGGGCGGCCGCGTACGGCGAGCCGGACACGCGCGTCCCCCCCTGGTCCCTACGCGGCGAGGAGCTCGCGGACCCGGTCCTCGCGCAGGCGGACGAGCTCGTCGAACGACAGGTTGAGCCGGCGCGCCCCGTCGGTCGTCTCGGCGACGAGGCCGCCCAGGATGGGGAGGGGCTCGTCGGAGAAGGCGCCCTTCGCGATCGTCCTAAGGAGGGAGGCGTCCTTGGCGCGTCCGCGGACCCGGATCTGCTTCCCGAGGGAGCCCTGGGCATACGCGTAGAGCCGCTTCAGGACGGCCGGGTACTCCTCGGAGTCCGCGAAGTCGGTGAGGACGCCGCGCGTCGCCTCCAGGAGCCGGCCGATCTTCCGCTCCCGGGCCTCGAAGACCCGCTTGCGGGCGTCGAGCTTCGCGCGGGCGAGCCGCTGGGCGCGCTCCCGCGCCGTCTCGAGCTCCGCCTGCCGCGTCGCCTCGGCCTGGATCGTCGCGAGCCGACGGTCCCGCTCCTCGGTGATCCGGGACTCCTCGGCCGCCAGGCGGCGGCGCTCCTCCCCGATCTCCGCCTCGGCCCGGGTGCGGATCTCGTCGACGAGCCGCTCGAGGCTCATCCGAAGATGCCCAACAGGAGGATGATCCCCAGGACGAACCCGATGATCCAGAGCGTCTCGGGGATGACGAAGAAGAACAGCACGTTGCCGAACTTCTCCGGCTTCTCCGCGTAGATCCCCATTCCGGCGGCCCCGATCCCGGACTGGGCCATGCCCGTCCCGATGAGGCCCCCCGCGATCGCGAGACCGGCTCCAATCACCGCAAAGTCCGAGACCATGGACGTCGGCTCCCGCGCGCGGAGCAAGGTCGCCTATATAAGACGGTTCGCCGGGCCGGCCGGCGGGCCCGGGGTCCCGGACGGCGGGGCCGGCGGCCTCGAAACGCCTTATCCCGTCCGGAGGGTGGGGGGGGCGAGGCAGGGACGATGGGAACGGACGAGCTCAAGGCGATCGCGGCGCAGCTCTCGGAGGATCTGGAGCTCACCGGGGCCCCGGTCCAGATCAGCTACCTCGACGCGCCGCCCGCGGGGGTCGACGAGAACACCCGGGGCGCGCCGTCGGTGTGCACCTTCTTCGCGGAGGGCCGGACCCGGACGAGCTACGCGACGCAGAAGGCCCACGAGGACTGCGAGATCGGCGCGTTCGTCCTGGGCATCCCGCCCGAGGGGCCGCTCGGCGAGCGGGTCATGGGGATGGTCGGGCTCATGCAGAAGGAGGGGTACCTCGCCCCCGGCGAGGAGGCGAAGATCCCCCGGAACTCGGTCGCGCCCAAGTTCGTGGCGTACGGACCGCTCGGCACCCTCCCGGTGCCGCCCACGAACGTCCTCCTGTTCGCGAAGCCGAAGTCCGCGATGCTTGCGATGGAGGCGGCCGGCGGACCGGTTCCGATGAACGGCCGGCCGATGTGCGCGATCGTCCCGACCCTCAACCAGGGGGCGAAGGTCGCGGTGTCGATCGGCTGCATCGGCTCGCGCATCTTCACCCAGATCGGCGACGAGCAGATGGTCATCGGCATCCGCGGCGACCACTTGAGCGAGTTCGCGCGCACGGTCCGGCGGATCCGGCAGGCGAACCGGGTCATCGGCGACGAGAACGCCCGGCGGAAGCGGGAGTTCCGGCCGACGGCGTAGGGGCGCCGGGCCCGGGCCCCGCCGCGGGGTCACGGCGCGGGGCGGGACCGTCGCACGGGACCGGTTGTCGGGGCCCGGGACTTGGCCCGGTGCGGCGCGAGCGGGTGGCGCGGCTCGTAGAGGCCGAGCGTCGCCCCGCTCGGGAGGGTGATCGTGACGAGCCGGCCCCAGGCGCGCTCCTCGGGGTCGGAGACCGGCACCTTGCGGGCCTTGAGTCGGGCCCGGGCCGCCGCGAGGTCGGTCGTGAGGAGGTACAGCTCGGCCGCGCCGCCGCTCTCGGCCGGATGGACCGCGACCTCGGCCGGCGGGAGGGCGAAGATGAGCCAGCCGTCCCCCGCGTCGACCCACGGGAGGTCGAGGACGGAGCGGAGGAACGCCCGGTCCTTCTCCGCGTCGGTGCTGGTGAGGATGACGTGGGCTCCCGAGATCATCGGCCGCGGCGCGACCCGGCGGTGCATAAGAGGTTCGCGGGTCCGGGCGCCGCGGGGCGCTCGGTCGCCGCGCTGACGTCCTGGTCCGGACATCTAGGGCGGCGCGCGGGCCCCCGCGGTCGGGGCGTCCCCGCCCCGCGCCGCGTCGGCGCCGCGGGCGCGCACGAGGGCGAGCGCGACCCCGAGGACGACGACGTTCGACAGGTAAGAGCCGAGGCAGATGAGGCAGACCGCCCGGATCTGGACGAGCTCCACGTACCCCAGGTACAGCGAAACGAGGACCCCGAGGACCGACAGGACGACGAGGGCGTTGAGGTAGACCGGCTTGTACGTCCGGAGGAGCGGGATGTCGACGGCGAGGAGGGCCAAGAAGCCGCCGATGCCGATCCAGTAGTCGGCGATCCCGAACGTCGTCGTGAGCCCGCTCTGGTCGACCTTCTGGCACGAGATGAAGCCGTTCACGGTGCAGCTCCCCTGCGCGGCGGGGGTGTTCGATTCGTAGGCGGCGTACGCCGAGAAGGCGAGGCCGACGACGATGGCGACGGGCAGCAGGGCGTGGAGCGTGCGGGCGTCCATCGGCGGTCCGACTAGGAGATCTGGGAGAGGTCCTGCTGGACCTGGGCGATGTTCGCGACGGACTGCGGGTTCCCGCCGTTCAGGTGGACGATGTACGCCATGATCCAGTACGCCGGCGGGCTGATGAGCGACCACGCCGTCCCGGACTGGTTCTGGATCTCCTCCATCACCTCCGTCGCCGGGAGACCGGCGAGCTGGGTCGGATCGACGAGGGTGCCCTGGTGGATGTACTGGCCGTTCAGGACCACGAACGGGATCCCGCTCGAGTCGTAGGCGCTCACGTACGCCTGCTGGACGCACGAGCCGGGCACCGGGCCCACCGTCTGGACCGGGTCGTGGTTCTCCGCCGGCTGGAACGAGACGTACTGGCTCTGGACGCTCAGCGCGTCGAGGATGACCTCGGGGGTGTTCGCGTACACGTCGCTGCTGGAGGAATGG
>DATJVB010000080.1:0-33322 GCA_035502055.1 Thermoplasmata archaeon
GGCGATCGCGATCGCGTGCGTCGGCACCTTAGAGACGCGGACCGCGATCGCGGCGGGCGTCACCATGAGCGCGAAGATGAGGAGCACGCCCACGACCTGCACCGCCATCGACACCGCGACCGCGACGAGCAGGAGGAAGACGAGGTTGAGGCCGAGGATCGGCATCCCCTTCGCCTCCGCGACATCCTCGTCGAGCGCCGAGAAGAGCAGCGGCCGGTAGACGACGACCGCGAGGGCGACGACGACCACGAACGCCTCGAACGTGAAGACGACGGCGTCCGCGCTGATCCCGAGGATCTCGCCGAAGAGGAGGGAGTACGTCGCCGTCGCCACGCCGCCCCGGTAGAGGTTGATGAACAGGAGGCCGAGACCGAGCATGAACGCGAGGACGGTGCCAATCTCCATGTCCCGCTCGGAGGCGCGCCGGCCCAGGAGCGCCATCCCGGTGCCGCTCGCCCCGGTGAAGAGGAGGAGGCCGAAGACGGGGTTCACGCCGAAGAGGACCGCGCCGGCCCCCCCCGCGAACCCCGTGTGCGCGAGGGCGTGCGCCGCGAACGCGGAGCGGCGCAGGACGACGAGGTACCCCACGAACCCCGCGACGAGCGCGATGAGGGCGCCCGCCTCGAACGCGTGCACCATGAACGGGTACCGCAACATCTCCTGCACGTCGCCGACGAGGTCGGGGCTGAAGCTCACGGCGCGCCTCCCGGCGGACGGAAGACGCCGCCCGCGGCCTCGCCTTCGTGGTGGCCCTCGCCGCCGCCGAGCTCGGTCTCGGTGTGCGCCTCGCCGCCCACGATGACGAGGTGGCCCTGGGAGTCGTGGAGGACCTCGACGGGGAGCCCGTAGAGCCGGGTGAGGCTCGCCGAGGTGAGCACCTCGCTCGGCGGCCCGCTCGCGATCTGGCCGTTGGCGATGTAGAGGACCTTGTCGAGGTACGGGATCAGCGGGTTGATGTCGTGGGCCACGAGGAGCGCCGCGACGCGCCGGGTCCGGACGATCCGGTGGACGAGGGCGACGAGCTCCTTCGACCGGCGCAGGTCGAGGTTCGAGAGGGGCTCATCGAGGAGGAGGAGCGCGGGCTGGCTCACGAGCGCCTCCGCGAGGAAGATCCGCTGGAGCTCCCCGCCCGAGAGGGCGTTGAGCGGCTCCTCGGCGAGGTCGAGCCCCCCGACCGCCTCGAGGGCGCGGCGGGCCGCGGCCTCCTCCCGGCGGCCGGAGAGCGGGAACCCCCATCGGTGGCCCGAGAACCCGAGCCGCACGAGATCGAAGCACCGCACGTGCGTGTCGTAGTCGATCGAGTGGCGCTGGGGCACGTAGCCGATCTCCGGGCTGCCGCGACGGGGCGACGCGCCGAGGACCTCGACCGATCCGCCCGCCGGCGGGACGAGGCCGAGCAGCAGCCGGAAGAGCGTCGTCTTCCCGGCGCCGTTGGGCCCGATGACGGCGACGAACTCCCCCCGCTCGACGGCGAACGAGGCGTTCCGCCAAACCGTCGCCGCCCCGTAGCCGACGCCGAGGTCCTTCGCCTCCAGGGCGCGACCCGCGGGCGGGGGGCCGTCCGGGCCCGGACGGCCCCCCGTCAGCACGGCCGCGCCGGTCTCACGACGACCCCGCCGCGGCCACCCCGAGCGCGGTCTCGATGGCGAACAGTTCCCCTTCCATCCAGATCTGGAACGTCGCGTCGGGCGGCACCAGGGTCTCGGTGACCGCCACCACGGAGACGTTGTTGTCGATGGCGATCGCCTTCATCTGGTCGGTGAGGGGGGTGATCGTCTGGGCGTTGTAGACGAGCAGCGGGACCATTCCGCTCTCGAGTTGGTTCTCGAACGTCGTGACGCTCGACGTCGGGGGGTCGTCCCCGTCCGCCACGGCGTTCATGAACTCCGGCGGCGAGACGAGGTCGAGCCCGGTCGAGTTCGCCATGTACACGAAGATGCTCTCGGTGGAGGCGACCTCCACCCCCGCGTACTGCGCCCGGATCTGGGCCTCGAGCCCCCAGACGTCCAGGTTGAGCGACGCGTTGAGCTGGGCGTACTGGGTCGAGAAGTACCCGGCATCGGCGGGGGCGACCGCGACGAGGTCGGAGTACATCGCGGCGAGCGTCGCGTTCACGTAGGCCGCCCCGTACCAGAAGTGCGGGTTGTCGCCCGCCACCTTCCCCAGGAGGTCGGCGACGTTGAGGACGACCTGGCCCTGCGTGTTGCTCGACGTGATGATCTTCTGACACCAGTCGTCGTATCCCGCGCCGTTCTCGACCACGAGCCGGGCGCCCGCGATGGCGACGGCGTCCGCGGTCGTGCTCTCATAGTCGTGGGGATCCGCGTTCGGGTCGGAGACGATCGTGTGGACCTGGACATCGGACCCGCCCATCTGGGTGAGGAGGCTGCCCCAGAAGTTCTCGGCGGCGACGACCGGGATCGCCGCACCCGCCGCCGTGCTGCTGGCGGGGGTGATGTAGTGGAGTCCGACGAGCCCTCCGGCCAGGACCAGCACGATCGCCGCGCCGATCGCGATCCAGAGGCCGCGGCGAGACCGGTGGGCGCCGATGCCTGGGGTCGAACCCGCGGGACCGCCCCGGTCCCCGTCTCCGGAGGTTCCCGGTTCGGGCGACATGTTCACCGCCCTCCCCGATCCGCCGCGCACGGCGCGATCGGTTCCCCGTGGGGGCAGACGCGCGGATGGTTCTCCGCCTGGCAGAGCTGCTCCACGGTCTGGTGGGAGAGCGACAGGTCGACCTCGCGGGCCGCCTCACAGACCGCCCGAGGGGAGAGCCCGAGGCCGCCGAACAGGCTCTCCGCGATCCGGTGGTGCCGCTGGTACTCGAGGAGGGTGCTCCGGCCCCGGGGCGTCATCCGGGACTTGCCCCGGAACCGCGTCACGAGGGCGAGGTTCTCGAGCGTGGTCAGCCACTCGAGGGCGGTCGGCGGCGTGACCCCGAGGCTCTGGGCGACCCCCCGAAGGGGCACGCCCCGCTCGGACGTCTCCGCGTCGGCCACGCACCGGAGGGTCTCCACGTGTCTCCGAGTCAGTCGTTGCAGCATCTCCATGGGCCCCCCCCACGGCCGGACCCTATTTATGGAAGTGCCTAATTATTTGGTAGAACCGAACTGAAGTCCCGCCTTCATCCCGCGCGGCCCCCCCGGCTACGCCCGCGCCGCCGGGCTCGTCTTCCCCGAGGTTCAACCGGTACCATCGGGGTTCAAGAACCCCCCCGGCGTCGTGGGGGGGCGTGGGGACCTCCGACGACGGCACCCGGACCCGGCCCTGGCGGCTGAAGACGCCGAGCGGACTCGCCGAATTCACCGCGTACCGAGACCCGGAGGGGTCCCCGCCCGCGCTCGTCGTCGTCTCGGGGGCGACCGAGCTGCGCTACCAGCTCCGGGGCCTCGACGATCTGGTCGCGATGCTGAAGGCGCACGGCGACTGGATGCCCCTCGGCAGCACGGACGAGCAGAAGCCGGCCCCGCCGGGCACGGTCGAGGCGTGGGCCCGGTCGGCGTCGAATCCGGTGGGCGGCTGGTACGGCCTCCGGAAGGGGCTCCGGGGACGGTTCGCGAACTACGTCCCCCCGGTCCTGGAACGGCTCGGCGTCGCCGAGGTGGAGCACCACCCCAAGAACAACCGGATGCGGGCGCGCTAGCCCGCGGCGGGGCGCGGATCCGCCCCGGCCCTCCGCCGACCCCGGCGTCGGGCGCGGGACCACGCGCTCGTCCGTCCGAGTCGCGCTCCTCCCAACTCGTCCGGGGAGGGCGGGGGTCCCCGCGAGGCCGGGCATGACGGCCTCGATCGGACCGGACGCGCCCTCTGGCTCGAAGGCGCGATAGGTCCGCAGGAACCGGTCGACGACGCCCAGCGCGGCCGCGATGGTCGCGCCGAGAGCGAAGTTCGCCGTGAACGCGATCCCGCTCGGGACCTTCGCCGGTGCGAGACCGCCGGCCGGCGTGGGGACGGCGATCGTCCTGGATGGAGGAGGCGAGTAGCGCGGAGACGACCCCCGGGCCGGATACGCCGGACGCGGCGCGCGGGGGCCCGCGGGGGCGCTAGGCTCAAGAGCCGGCCCGATCGTTCGGGTCCCGAATGGATAGGGAGGCCCCGGCCCGAGCGACGCCCGACCGCCGCGCCTGGGAAGGACGGTTCGGCGAGGCGCTGCCGCGGCTGGCCCGGGGGACGTTCCGGCTCCTCCGTCCCGAGGTCCGGGCCGCTCGGCTCACGATCCCGCAGCTCCACCTGCTCGGGTGGCTCGAGCGGACCGGCCCGCATCCGTCGGCCGGCTGGGCGCGCGGCGCGGGTGCCTCGCCCTCGACGGTCTCCGAGCTCGTCGACGGGCTCGTCGCGCGCGGCCTCGTCCGGCGGGAGACCGACCCCCGCGACCGGCGGCGCCTGCTCCTCTCGGTCACCGACGTGGGCCGAGAACGCCTTCGGACGGTCCACGGGCGGATGCGGCGTCGGCTCGCCGCGCGCATGGCGACGCTGCCCACCGCCGAGCTCGCGCGGATGACCCGGACGCTCGAGCGGCTCGGGGACCGGCTCCTCGCCGAGACGGGCGCCGGCGGGACCCGCGGGGGCGCGCTCGCGCCCCGGGAGGCTCCGCATGCCTCCTGACGGATCGGCGATCTTCGCCCGGGGGCTCACCAAGGCGTACGGGAAGCTCCTCGCCGTGGACCACGTCGACCTCGACGTGCCCGCGGGCGGCGTCTTCGGCCTACTCGGCCCGAACGGGGCCGGCAAGACGACGATCATCAAGCTCCTCACCGGGCTCTCCGAGCCGACGGCCGGCGAGGCGACGGTCGCCGGCTTCGACGTCCTGCGGCAGCCGATGCAGGTGAAGGCCCGCATCGGCTGGGTGGCCGCGGAGGTGATCCTCGACGACGACTTCTCGGCGTGGGAGAACCTCTGGCTGCAGGCGAAGCTGCAGCGGCTCCGGAACTGGACCGAGCGGGCGGAGGAGCTGCTCCGGTACTTCGACCTCCTCGACCGGCGGGACGACAAAGTCCAGACGTTCTCGACGGGGATGCGCAAGAAGCTCGAGATCGCCCTCGCGCTCCTACACCAGCCCGAGGTCGTCTTCATGGACGAGCCGACGATCGGCCTCGACCCCGGCACGCGCCGGATGCTCTGGGAGCTCATCACCGGCGTGAACCGGGAGTTCCGCGTGACGGTCCTCCTCACGAGCCACTACATGGAGGAGGCGGAGGCGCTCTGCGACCGGGTCTCGATCATCGATCGGGGCCGGTTCGTCGCCTCGGGGACCCCGAACGAGCTCAAGGCCCGGGTGCGGGCCGACTTCGTCGAGGTCGAGACGGCGAACGCGGTCGACGAGGCGAAGCTGCGGGCGATCCCCGGCGTCTCCGAGGCCCGGAGCCTGGGGAAGGGGTGGGTCCTGCGCGTCGACTCCGCGGAGGCGTCGCTCCCGGGGATCTTCGCGGCGCTCCGGTCCGACGGGCTCCGGCGGATCAACGTCGACCGTCCGAGCCTCGAGACGGTCTTCCTCGACCTGACCGGGAAGCGACTCGATGCAGGCGGCGAGGTGCACGACTTCCGGAAGTTCTACGCGACGGTGCGGAGGGCGCGGCAGTGAGCGGCGAGACGCCCGCCGCGACGATCCTCCCGTCGCGCGTCGCCGACGCCCCGGTGCCGCAGGCCGCCGCCGGGGGCCAGTGGAGCCAGTTCGTCGGCCTCTACGCGCGCGAGCTCATCCGGACGTTCCGGAACAAGTTCGTCCTCCTCGTCACCGTCGTCCAGCCGTTCATGTGGCTCGCGTTCTTCGGCTCCAGCTTCTCCGGCGTGCCGCTCCCAGTCCTCGACACGCTCCTCCGCACCCACCTCTCGAGCTACCTCCAGTTCCTCCTCCCCGGCGTCCTCTCGACGTCGATGCTGTCGATCGGCATGTTCGGATCGATGAGCACGATCCAGGACAAGCGGTTCGGTTTCATGAAGCGCATCCTCCTCACGCCGACGAGCAAGGCGACGGTCTACCTCACGAAGGCGCTCGGCTCGGCGACGCGCGGCCTCGTGCAGGTGCCGGTGATGATCGCCGCGGCGCTCCTCTTCGGCGTCCGCCTGAACGGGGATCCCCTCGAGTGGGCCGGCTGGATCCTCGGCCTCGTCTTCCTGGGGCTCGGCTTCTCCTGCCTCTTCCTCGCCGTGACCGCGTCGAGCACCGACTGGCAGACGCCGGGCGTGATCTCGAACTTCATCACGATGCCGCTCATGTTCGCGAGCGGCGCCCTGTTCCCGCAGCAGAACTTCCCCTCCTGGATGCAGGCGATCGCCAACGTGAACCCGGTCACGTACTCCGCGCTGTTCGGCCGGGGGATCCTCGTCGACGGGACCGCGGACTGGCTGTACCTCGGCTACCTCGCGGTGTTCGCGGCGGTGATGCTCGGGATCGGCACCTGGGTCGCGAGCCGGTACCTCAAGGTCGAGTGACCGGGGCGCCTCCGCCCGACGCGCCATATACCCCGCGCCGATGGTACCTCCTCCTCGCATGGCCCCCCCGCGACGTGGAAGGCACCGCCGTCGGCCCGCCCCGCGGAAGTCGCGCCCGACGGCGACGGCGGCGCGCCCCATGCCGGAGCCGCCGCGGCCGGTCGTCGCCCTCCGGCCGACGGCCCGCCTCGCCGCGCTCCCCGAGCCGCCGCACACGCACCTCGTCTGCCGCGCGTGCGCCCGGATCGTCGAGGTGCCGATGGCGTTCGACGAGCAGCAGACGCTCGAGGCGCTCCTCTTGAAGGCGCCCGCCGGATGGAGCCTCGACTCGATCACCGTCTCCCTGACCGGCGCGTGCCCGCGGTGCCGCGCGGGCCGGCCCGCCTGACCGGTCGCATCATTACCCGTCCCGGCTAGCCTCGGCGGCCGGCGATGGAGGGGTTCTTCACGGTCCCGGCGATCGCCTGGGGTCCGGGCGCGCTCGAGCAGCTGAGCGCCCTCCCCGGCCGCCGGGCGATCGTCGTGATCGACCCCGCCCTCCGCCCGCTGCCCGTCGCGACGCGCGTCGAGGAGCAGCTCGCGGCCGGCGGGCTCGCGGTCGAACGGATCGCGACCGACGGCGCGGAGCCGACCGTCGAGACGGTCGAGCCGATCGCGGCCGCGATCCGGGACCGGCCGGCCGACTGGATCGTCGCCGTCGGCGGCGGCAGCACCCTCGACGCGGCCCGGGCCGCGTGGGCGCGCGCCGCGCGGCCGGACCTCCCCCTCGCGGCGATGACCCCGATCGCCGAGCTCGGTGCGCGCGCTCGGGGCCGGTTCGTCGCCGTCCCGACGACGAGCGGGAGCGGCTCCGAGGCGGCGTGGACCGCGCTCGTGCGCGACCCCGACGGCCGGCTCCTCGAGGCCGGCGCGCGCGAGCTCGCGGCCGACTGGGCGCTCGTCGATCCCGGGCTCGCGCTCACCCTGCCCGGCCCCGTCGCGGCCGAGGGCGGCGCCGACCTCCTCGCGCACGCCCTCGAGGCGATGCTCTCCGAGTGGGCGAACCCGTTCGCCGACGCGTTCGCCCGCGCGGCGATCGCCGCGGCGTTCGAGTCGCTCCCCCGGCTCGCCCGCCACCCGGAGGAGACCGAGCCCCGCGCGCGCCTCCACTACGCGGCGACGATGGCTGGGGTCGCGGCCGCGAACGCGGGCCGCGGGATCGCGCACGCCCTCGCGCACGCGCTCCCGACGCGGCCGCCGGTCCGGCACGCGCGGCTCGTGAGCGTGCTCTTGCCCCTCGCGCTCGAGTTCGACTTCCCGGCGTCGAAGGAGCGGCTCGCCGTGGCGGCGCCGCTCCTCGGCGGCGCGGCGGGCCAGGCGCGCGGCGCCCTCGCCCAGCGGGTCCGCGAGCTGTTCCGGGGGCTCGGGCTTCCCGCGACGCTCGGCGACGCGGGCGTGGACCTCGACCGGCTCGCCGCGGAGCGCGGCGCGGTCGTCGCGCGGACGCAGGCGTCGACGGCCCTGCGGGCGAACCCCCGGATCCCGTCCGCGGAGGAGATCGGGCAACTGCTCGACGCGGCCGTTTCGGGCCGCCCGGTCGACTTCTGAGGGCGCCCTACGCGCTCGCCGCGGCCGCGACGCGCCCTTCCTTCTTCGGCGCGGGCGCGGGAGGGGGCTCCGGGACCGCCGAGCCGACGGCGTGGTTGATCGCGATCTCCGCTAGGTCGCTCGCGTAGAACGCGCTCCGCTCGAGGCTCTCTAGGACGTACGCGAGGCCCACCGCGACGCGGCCGCGCTTCGTCGCGAGCTCGCGGAGGATCTTCTCCCGCTCCCGCGTGACGCGCTTCGAGCTGTCGATGACGGCGTTCGCCCGGGCGACGTCCCGGTTCTCGAGCGCGTCGAGGGCGTCGGCGAGCGCCTGGCTCGCGCTCGCGGAGAGGCTGTCGAGCGCTTGGACGAGCGTCGGCGGCGGGGCCTCGCGGCCGAGCATCGAAGTCGTGCCGGCGATGCGGACCGCGTGGTCGGCGATCCGCTCGAGGGTCCGGGAGGCGAGGAGGTACGTGGCGCACTCGGGGAGGGTGAGGCCGATGGCGGCGAGGCTGCGGGCGTCCCGGAGCGCGGTCGTCACCTGCTTCTCGACGAACCAGTGGAGCCGGTCGACCTCCCAGTCGCGGTCGGTCACGTCGCGGGCGATCGAGGCGTCCGACCCGTGGAACGCGGCCATCGCGTCGGCCTGCATCGCGCGCACCATCTGGTGCATCCGCCGGATGACCGACGGGATCGGGAGGGGGTTCGTTCCGACGACGTCCTGGACGACGACGGACTCCGCCGTCTCCTCAAGGATCTCCGGGCCGATCATCCGCTGGGTGAACCCGCGGATCACCTCGCGCGTCCGGGCGCTCATCCGGCCGTCGGTGCGGATCTCGAGGAGCGGGGCGCCCGCGATGTACTCGGCGACGAGGAGGCGGAAGATGTGCTCCGGGTCCGTCGTGTTCGCGATGTGGACGACGGACCGGGCGGATTCGGCCCGGTCGCCCTCGTCGGCGAAGACGGTGAGCGAGCCGTCGGACCGGGGGGTGAAGAGGAGCGTGTCCCCCGCGCGGAGGCCCCGGCCGACGACCCAGCTCTTCGGGAGCGAAACGATGTACGTCGACCCGCCGGTCTTCTGGATCCGGCGTCCGTGGAACCCCCCGGCGGTCCGCATGGCGAGGCGGGGTCCACGAGCGGGGGATACTATAGAGATTCGGTAGGGGACCCCGATTCCCCGGCCGCCGCGGGCTCCGGCGAGGGCGCCCCCGCGCCCGCCGGGCCCTCCCCTCGAGGGGTCGGGTCGCCGGCGGGACCGGGCGGCCGGGTCTCTAAATACGGCTCCGGTCCCATCCGCGCCCGGCGTCGATGGCACCGTCCCCCGAGCCCGCCCGGTGGGGCGGCCGGCCGATCCCGGCGAGGGCGAACGAGCCCGTCACCACGGCCCTCGCGCGCGGCGGCTTTCCCCTCCTCGCGCGGTCGATCCGCTACCACCGGCCCCGCGCCGCGTTCTGCGGCATCGGCGCGTGCGGCCACTGCCTCGTCCAGGTGAACGGGACCCCGAACGTGCGGGCGTGCCGGTACGTTCCCCGTCCCGGGGACGACATCCGCCCCGCGCTCGGATGGCCGTCCGCCCGGTTCGACCTCGGGGCGGTCTTCGACCTCCTCTTCCGGCGCGGGCTCGACACGCTCCACGGCTTTAGGCGCCCCCGGTTCGCCGCCCCGCTCTACCACGCCGTCATCCGTCGGCTCGCCGGGACCGGACGGCTCCCGGAGCGGGTGCCGGCGACCCCGTTCGCCCCGGCGCCGGGAGCGGCCCGGGCCGACGCGGTGGTCGTGGGCGCCGGCCCCGCGGGCCGGGCGGCGGCCGCGTCGCTCGCCGCGGACGGCCGGTCGGTGATCGTCCTCGACCGGCGCGCGGGAGGGGACCCGGTGCCCGGGGCGACGGTGCGGTGGAGTACGACCGCGGCGTTCCTCCCGCCGCCGCGTCCGGACGGGCCCTGGCGGTTCCACGTCGTCTCCTCGCCCGACGAGGGGCCGGCGGAGACAATCGAGGCGGCGTCGGTGATCGTCGCGTCGGGCGCGTACGACGGGACCCTCCTGTTCGACGGGAACGACCGCCCCGGGGTCCTCACCGCCGACGCGGCGTTCGCCCTCGCGCCCGACGGCGGTCGCCCGCCGTTCGCGCGCGCCGTCGTCGTCGGCGGCGGCGACCGGGCGACCGAGCTCCTCGACCGGTTCGGCGGGGAGGTCGAGGCGGTCGTCTCGCCCGGGTCGATCGAGCCGGGGCTCGCGGACCGGGCGGTGCGGTTCGAGGTGCCGCTGTACCCGAGGACGCTCCTGGTCGGCGCGACCGGACGCGCCCGGGTCCGAGGCGCCCGGCTGCGCACGCGGGGCGACGGTCCGGCGTTCTCGATCGCCGGGGACGCGATCGTCCTCGCACACCGGAGGCTGCCGCAGACCCAGCTGCTCTTCCAGGCCGGCGCGGCGATGGCGTGGGCGCCCTCGACCGGCGCCTACTACCCGGTCCTCGACGGCGTCGCCACCTCCGTTCCGGGGCTCTACGCCGTCGGCGAGGCGGCGGGGTTCGTCACGCCCGCCGCGCGCGTGTCGAGCGGCGAGGCCGCCGCGGCGGCGATCGCCGGCCGGCTCGCGGCCGCGGCCGGCGCGCGGATCATCTCCGAACCGCCGGGGGAGCTCGCCGGGTACTACCGGGAGCTTCGGCCGTTCCTCGAGCGGTCCCGCCGGGTCTTCGCCTGCCCCTGCGAAGACGTGCTCCTCTCGGAGGTCGCGGCGGCGCACCGGCGCGGGTTCCGGGGCCTCGAGGTGGTGAAGCGGTACACGGGCGTCGGAACCGGCGTCTGCCAGGGCCGGTTCTGCCTCCCGGACGCCCTCCTCTGGCTCTCCCTCCTCGAGGAGCGTCCGCCCGAGGAGGTGGGGTACATCACCCAGCGTCCCCCGGTCCACCCGGTCGCCCTGGGCGCCCTCGCGGCACTCCCGGGCGACGGCTCGGCGGAGGAGGCGGCGTCGTGACGGAACCGGCCCGGGACCGGTACGCGACCGTGATCGTCGGCGGCGGGATCGTCGGGCTGTTCACCGCGTACCACCTCGTCCGGGCCGGCGCGGGCCCGATCCTCGTCGCCGAGCGGGGGTTCCTCTCGTACGGCGCCTCGGGGCGGAACGGCGGCGGGGTCCGCCAGCAGTGGGAGACGCCGGCGACGGCCCGCCTCGCCCGGGAATCCGTCGACGCGTACCGGCGGTTCGGCGGGGAGTTCGGCTACAACATCTGGTTCCGCCAGGGCGGCTACCTGTTCCTCGCGCAGACGGAGGCGGAGCTCGCGCGGCTCCGCGTCGTGGAGGCGACCGGCCGCGCGCTTGGCCTCCCGGTGCGGATCGTCGGCCCGGACGCGATCGGGGCGATCGTCCCCGCGCTCGACCGGTCGACGATCCTCGGCGGCTCGTTCCTCGCCTCCGACGGGACCCTCTTCCCGTTCCCGGCCGTCTGGGGCGTCTACGAGGCGGTGCGGCGCCTCGGCGTCGAGGTCGCCCTCGGCGTCGAGATCGCCTCGATCGAGCGCGACGCGCAGGGGCGCGTCGCCGGCGCGACGACCGGGCGGGGCGCCCGCCTGCGGGCCGACCGCGTCGTGAACGCGGCCGGCGGATGGTCGGGCGACGTGTCGCGTCGCGCCGGCCTTACGGTGCCGAACCGGGCGACCCGGCACGAGATCCTGGCGACGGAGCCGCTCAAGCCGTTCCTCGACCCGATGGTCGTCCGCTCCTCCGACGGGCTCTACTTCAGCCAGACGATGCGCGGCGAGATCGTCGGCGGGCTCACCGTGCCGCATCCGGCGGGGACCGGACCCGGCATGCCGAGCTCGCCCGCCTTCCTCGCGCGGATGGCCCGGGCGCTCACCGGCCTCGTGCCCCGGCTCGCCCGCGTGGGGGTCCTGCGGGCGTGGTCCGGGTTCTACGACGATACGCCGGACGGCCTCCCCGTCATCGGGGAGGACCCGCGGCTCCCCGGCTTCGTCCACGCGAACGGTCTCGGCGGGCACGGGTTCATGCTCGCCCCGGCCGTCGGGCGGCGCGTCGCGCGGGCCGTGCTCGGCGAACCGAGCGATCTCGACCCGGCGCTCTTCTCCCCCGCGCGGTTCGACGGCCGGACGCGTCCCGCCGCCCCGGAACGGCTCCAGCTCGGGTGAGCCGACGCCCAAACCCTATAGTGGCGACCCCCGGTCTCGGCGCCGATGTCGGCCCGGATGCCGTTCGAGCCGTTCGCCCCCGAGCGGCTCCCGGATCCAATCGCCCCGGAGCCGGGCGTCGACCCGATCTACTCCACGATCTTCCGCGCCGCGGTCACGGGGGCCGACGCGTACGGCGCGACGCGCCTCGCGCTGCGGCGCGAGGGCGACGTCCTCCGGCTGGGGAACCGGTTCGTGCCGGCCGACCGGTACCGCGAGATCGCGTTCGTCGCCGTCGGCCGCGCCGCCCTGTCGCAGACCCTCGCGGCGCTCCACGGACTCGGCGACGCGCTGACCCAGGGGTTCATCGCCGGACCGGACCCGATCCCGGACGCGGTCCCGTTCCGGAACGTCGTCGTCCCGCGCGACGCCCCCGCCGACCGCGACCCGGGGGTCGTCGCCGAGGTCCTCGAGCTCGCGCAGGGGCTCGGCGAGAAGGACCTCCTCCTCCTCCTCCTGTCACCGGGCGCGTCCCGGCTCCTCACGGACCCTCCCGCCGGGTTCGGCCGCGGCGAGTGGGTCGCCTGGCTCGACCGGATCGCCGCCCACGGGGCCGGCAGCCGCGGCGCGGCCCGTGTCGCCCGGGCGATCGGCCGGGGCGCGGGCGGGGGGCGCGTCGCCGCCCACACGCGCGCGGAGCTCGTCGCGCTGGTCGTCGACCGGGGCGACGGGCCCGAGACCGTCGGCGGCGGTCCGGCCGCTCCCGTCGGTCGGCCCGAGCGGGAGGAGGCCCGGGCCCTCCTTACGCGCCTCGGGGTGCTCGACGGCCTCCCGGCGGAGGCCCGCGAGGCGGTCGGCCCCGGGGACGGACCGCTCGCCTCGCGCGCCGGCCCCGTCGAGGGGGTCCGCCCGGTGGCGGTCGCGGTGCCGGCCGACGCCCTCCGGGAGGTCGGCGAGGCGGTGTCGGAGAAGCGGTGGCGGCCGGTCCTGGGCGAGCTGTCGGTCGACCTCGCGGCCGAGGAGGCGGCGGACCGCGTCATCGCGCGGACGGAGGAGCTGCTTAGGGTGACCCCCCTCGGGCCGGCGCCCGGTGAGAAGGGCCGGCCGCCCCGGGGGCTCATCGTCTTCGCGTCGACGACGCTCGCGGTCCCGGACGGGAGCGATCCGGCCGACGCGCGCCGCCGGTTCCTCCGCCGGGCCGCGGCGAACCTCCCGCGGCGGGACGCGACGATCGGGCTCCTCGACACCGGCGGCGCGCCGACCGGCGGTCCCGCGGCCGGCGGCGTGGTGGCGTCGCCGCGGGCCGGCCGCGACGGCCGCGCGGACCCGATCCATCCGATCCCGATGCGGCCGGGGATCACCGACGTCGGCCTCCTCGCCGCCGTCGTGATCCCGACGCCGTGATCGGACCCCGGGCGTCGGCCGCGCCGCGCGCGCCCGGCCTCCTCCGCCGGCCGGCGTTCCGGTGGTACCTCGCCTCCGACGTGGCGGGCACGACGGGGTACGCGCTCTACGCGATCGCCGTCGTCTGGCTCGCCGTCGGCCCCCACGGTTCGTACGCGGTCGCGGGCGCCGTCCTCGCCCTCGAGTTCGGCATCTACGCGATGTCGTTCCTCGCGGGACCCGTCCTCGACCGGCTCGGGTCGCCGCGCGCGGTCGCGGTCGTCGGCTACGCGGTCCAGGGGGGCGTCGCGGCCGCGCTGGGGCTCCTCGCGAGGGCGGGGCCGGTCCCGGCCCCGATCCTCCTCGGGCTCGTCGCCGCGCTCTCCGTCGCGTGGGACTTCACGTGGACCGCGACGAACATCCTATTGCCGCGCCTCGTCGGCGCGGACGAGCTATTGCCCGCGACCGGCCTCGTGCAGGCGGCCGGCGGGGCGACGCAGGTCGCCGGCGCCGCGGCCGGCGCCGTCCTCCTCGCGGTGAGCGGACCGGCCGCGGCCCTTCTCCTGTACGCGGCGTTCAACGCCGCCGCGCTCCTCGCCCTCGCGCCGGTCCCGCCGGCCCGGACCGAGGCCCCGCCGACGGCCGGGTTCGCTCGGGCGTTCGCGGACGGCTGGCGGTACGTCGCGCGCGGCCCGGGCCGGCCCCTCGCGCAGCTCGCGGCGTTCTACGCGCTCGAGGGGTTCGTCACCGCCGGGCCCGCGCTCCTCGTGGCCCTCGAGGCGAACCGCGGCGGGGGGGACGCGGCGGCAGTGTACGGGCTCCTCGCGACCGCGCTCGCGGTCGGCGGGGTGGTCGGGATGCTCCTGTTCGGCGCCGCGAACCCGCGCCGCCGGCTCGGCGCGTGGCTGTTGGGATCGGCCGGCGTCGAGGCGGCGCTCCTCGCGGTCGTCCCGATCCTCGGGAGCTCGCTCTTGGCGGCGACGGCCGTCTGGCTCGCGGTCGGGCTCGTCGAGGCGATCGTCTTCAACGGCGTCATCGTCTACGTCCAGGCGACGGCGCCGCCCGACGTGATGGGCCGCGCCCTCACGGACACGTACCTCTTCCGGGGGACGAGCCGGGCCGCGGGCGCGTTCGTCGTCGGCGCGCTCGCGGTCTCGGTCGCGTTCGGTCCGATCGCGCTCGGACTCGCCGCGTTCCTCGGGGCGGTCTGCGCCGTCTCCGCCATCGGCCTCCCCGCCGTCCGGCGCCTCGCCTTCTGACCGGTCTCGGGGAACCCGCCGCTCGTGCGACCGCGGGAGGCTTCCCTCGCCCTCTTGAAATACGGACCCCCGGTCCTCGCCGCATGGTCCGCTCCCGTCTCGTCCTCGGCGCCGCTGTCCTCTTCGCGATCCTGCTCGCGGTCCCCGTCGGGCTCGCGATGCACCCCTCGGGCCCGCTCGCGCTCGGGGCGAGCGCGGCGGCGGTGACTCCGTCGGGCGCCGGCCGCTCGGGGGCGTGGACGCAGACGCGGGCGAACTCCGCCCAGACCGGTCTCTCGACGCTCGACGGGCCGACCACGAGCTCCGTCGACTGGCTCCTCACGATCGCGAAGTCCCGGTTCCCGTCGGAGGCGCCCGTCCAGTCGCCCGATGGGACCATCTACACGGCCGTCGGCGACCTCACGGGCGTGAGCCCCAACGGCACCCGGATCGGCTCGTTCCAGGGCGGCGGCGGCGGTCCCGGGGCGAACCGCGGTTCCCCGGTCGAGCACGACCCGGCGGTCACCTCCGCGGGCGACGTGATCGTCGGGACCGAGCGGTCACGGCTCTACTCGATCGCCCCGAGCTTCACGATGAACTGGCAGAGCCCGCTCGCGAACGTGCTCAAGACCTTCTTCCAGAGCAACATGACGGTCGGCCCCTCGAACCAGATCTTCCTCGTCCTCTCCGACGGGAAGCTGTTCGACCTCAGGTCCGACGGGCACCCGGTCTGGTCCGCCACGGTCGCGGGCCTCGTGAACGGCTCGCCGGCGATCGGCCCGGGAGGCGACGTCTACGTCGGGAGCTCGAACGGGCTCCTCTACGCGTTCCACGCGAACGGGACGCCCGAGTGGAGCTACGCGACCGGCGGGGCGATCGTCTCCGACCCGGCCGTCGGCCCCGGCGGGCTCGTCGTCGTCACGACGCTCGCCGGCCGCGTCGTCGCGGTCCACCCGAACGGGACGCTCGCGTGGACGTACTCGGCCGGCGTTGGCCTCCGGGCCTCGCCGGCGATCGACGCGAACGGCTCGGTCTACGTCGGCACGACGTTCGGCACCTTCCTCGCGCTCTCGTCGACCGGATCGTTCCGGTGGGCCTACAACGTCTCGGGGAAGATCGTCGGCTCCGCCGCCGTGGACGCGGCGGGCCGCGTCTACTTCGGGGCCGAGAACGCGAACGTGTACGCGCTCTCGAGCGCCGGCGCCCTCCTCTGGCAGGCGTCCGTCGGCGCGGCCGTGACGACGTCCCCCGCGATCGGGATGGGGAACGAGCTCCTCGTGATGACGTCGGGCGGCGACCTGTACGCGTTCGGGCAGCACGACCACGTGGCGGTCACGTTCACCGAGACCGGGCTCCCGAACGGCACCGCCTGGAGCGTGACGTTCAACCACGTCGCGGTCACGACGCGCGCGACCCACGTCTCGTACGTCGTGACGGCGACCGCCTACCTCGGCTGGAGCGTCCCCGTCCTCGCGTGCGGCTCGGGCTGCGAGTACGCCCCGGCGACGGCGAGCGGGACGGTGTCGATCCCGCGCGGCGCGACCTCGGTGGCGGTCTCCGTCTCCTTCTCGCACGACTACCTCGTCCACCTGGTCCTCGTCGCCGGCGGGGTGCGGAGCTCGTACGCGTACTGGTGGCTCCCCGCGAACGCCTCGACGAAGCTCACGGCGCCCACGTACTCACCGTACGGGTTCGTCAACTGGACGTCGATGACGCCGCTCATCGTCGTCGCGCATCCGACCGTCGCGACGACGTGGGTCTACGTCGGCGCGCCCGGTGCGCTCTGGATCAACTACACGTAGGGAGGACGGGGGGGCGCCCGCCTACGGCGCGGCGGGCGGGGCGCCCTCGAAGTGTCGCTTCAGCGCCATGTACTCCTCGAAGGAGATCTGCCGCCGGGCCCGGACCGCCCCGGCCTGCTTCAGCGACTCGATCTGGTACTTCCGGAGGAGCTCCTCCACCGGCCGCGGCGATGCGGGGGCCCGGTCGCCCTCGAGCGGCGCGGCCGCGATGGGGCGCTCCGCGATCGGAACGCCGCCGGCGGCGGGCGGGGGGACGGCCGCCGCGAGGTGGCCGCGGAGGAGCGCGTGCTCCGCGCGGGTGAGCTCCCCTTCGTCGCGCAGAAGGTCGACGAGCTCGGGCTGGCGGGGGCGGTACGTCTCGATGAGCTCGTCGAGCGACCGGTCGGCGCGCACCGGGGTCGCGGCCTCCGGGACGACGGCGGCGATCGCCGCCTCGAGCTCCTCGCGCAGGCGCCGGAGCGCGTCGGGGAGGTTCGGCGAACCGCCCGTCGCGTCGTCCGGGTCGACGCGCACCGTGAGGCGGACGACGACCGGCGGTGCGTCGCCCACGGCGATCGATCGCTCGACGGTGAGGTCGACCGGGCGCCGGGCCGGGGCCATGGCGTCGGATGCGGGGGCCGGGACAAAACGTAATCGCGCGCTGGCGCGGGCCGGAGGGTGCGACGGCCCGGAAGAGTCACCCAAGGCAATCGACTGTACGTAGGCCACCCGATTTACCCGAGTAACTATATAAGGCTCCGCGTACCTTCTAGCGATCATGGCAGTCACTTCCCCTCGCAAGGCGCCCCACCCGTTCCATTCCCCCGACGAGCCGTGCGAGATCGAGGGCCGCGGCCTCTGCCCGGTCCTCGCCGCCGTCGGCGTGATCGGGACCGAATGGCGGCTCGCGATCATCCACCGCCTCCTCGAGGGACCCCAGCGGTTCAGCGAGATCCTGCGCTCGAACCCCCGGCTCAACGCGAAGACGCTGTCGGCGACGCTGAAGCACCTCGAGGGCGTCGGCGTCGTCCAACGGACCGTCGTCAGCACCCGGCCGTTCAGCGTCGTCTACTCGCTCACCGAGATGGGCCTGGGGCTCGCGCCCGCCGCGCGCGAGCTGCGCGCCTGGGGCGAACGGTGGCTCCAGCCGAGGCTCCGCTCGGCGGTGTCTCCGGGTCCGGGGAGCCGCACGCCGGCGATCCAGGGCGAGCTGCCCCGGATCGTGGTCGACCCGGCCCGGTCGGCTCGCTAGGGCGGGCTGGGTGTCGTAAGCGAATCGGTTCCCTGAACGGGGCCGGTTTCCGTCACCGCGGCGGGACCAGAATCACGAGTTTCGGCCGCGGCCAACGAGGCGCTCCCGTCGGGACTTGACCCGTCCGGGCTCTCGGCCGCATCGACTGGCACGGGCGGCCGGAACTGCGTCTTCGGGCCACCGGGGGGAACCGGATGCTACACTACACTTAGGTCGAGGGACCTCGGCGGACGAATTGGCAGGAGTCGGTTCGATCGCGCCCCAAGCGGAACTTGCCTAACAGCCCTGTCGATCGGATACTGGTCTTGGAGAGCCGACTTCTGACCAGATGAGCGGGCTTCCGGAGCGAGGGCATGTCATTCGACATCGTCCCGGGCGATTCGGACCCGAGCCAACCGGCGCTCTACCTCTCTAAGGTCCCTCTGGACGAACTCCCACGTGTCCTTCAGGTCCAGCGAGCCGTACTCGTGGATGAGGTCGTTTCTGTACTCGACCAGCTCCGTCCACGGGACCTTCGGATTGGCCTTCTGCGTTCGCTTGGAGACCTTCGAGGCGGCTTCCCCGATGATCATGAGATCGTAGGCGACGATCTTCTGAAGGTCCCGATCCCGCTCGAAGACCCCACGATCTACGCGGAGATGCTCTCGAATGTCTCTCAGCTTGTCGAGTATGTCGTCCAACCGTCCCTGGTCCGCGGTGGCTCCTCGCGTCACAGGGTCACCGCCTCGGCGACGACCTGCGGCCGGATCCACCACCTCAAGTATTCCTCTCGAACGAGGTCGACGTTCCGGCCCAGAATCCGCCTAAGGTCCCCCCGAAAGCGAGCACGCTTCAGCAGTCCGAGGGGCTCGCGAGAATCGAAGAGGAGGTCCACGTCACTGGCCGCGTTCCCCTCTCCCCGGGCCACCGATCCGAAGACTCGGATCGAACTCACTCCATACCGCCTCGCGAGTCGACGGATCTCCGGGAGGTGCGGGTGGACGATTTCCGCCACGCCCAAACCGCTCGGGCGCGACGGGGGCGACCGGATCCGTGGGGTGGCCCAAAGTTTGGACTTGCATCTCGGGCAGATCCGGACCGGGAGCTTTTTCGGGCGCCACGAGTAGATGCAGCGATAGCAATGGCAGAGATCTCGAACCTCGCTCCGCATCACAGGGAAGAGGGGCGCCGCCCACTTTAGGCTTACTTTGGACGTAGCGTGGAAAGTAAATGTGATCGAACAAGATCATCGACCCCCGTGGCCCGGGCCATAGAATCGCAAAGCCGCTCGGGCGCGGAACGCCTCGCGAGGGGGTGTTTCCCCACCCCCCGTTCCGCGGTTCAAATAGGCGGCCGACCGACCGTTCCGTGCAACCACCCCGGAAGGTCCCTCCAATATCCCCGCTAGAAGACGGCACCGCGTCTTGGGGGTGCGGCGGGACCTTCCAACCCTCTTCTTCCCCGTCTCGGCCCTTTCTCTTCTTCCTTCCCGCCGGCTCGCTTTCCGTCCTCCGTCCGCCCGACCGACGCATCGTCCATCGCTCGCCGCGGCGGCCGGAGTGACCCGGCGGGGCCCGGTCGGCGTCGCCTGCAACGAAGCACGTACGGCCGGTGGCGCTCCCCGTCCGCCCTGTAAGGACCCGGCGTTCGGCCCGGTCCCGCGGACCCGCCATCGACCCGGGACGCGCGAGGAAGGGACGATCGGTCCGGTCGATCCGGCCCGGTCCTCCCACCCCCTCGAACCTCCCGTGACCCCGTAGGGCCCGGACGGCGGGACCGTCCGGCCGCCCCGCGCCCGCGAGCGGACCCGCCCGAACCGGTGGGACGCGCCGTCGGGAAGCGACGTCGGGGTCGCGGGAACCTTCCCGGTCCCTCGGGACCGGCCGCCTCCCCCCACGGGGGCCGCGAGGATCGGCCCCCGGGCGGTCGGGGGGAGGCTCGACGGGCGGTCCGGGCCCGGACCGCCGACCGCCGCGGGGACCCGACCACCCCCCGGGGCGGCGGGTCCCGGGAAGTGGGAGATGCGAACCGATCTCGAGCCGACCGGCTCGACGGAACCGATTCCAACCCGTTCGACCGACCGATCGAATCTTCTCCGCGCCGTAGGGGCGACGGTCCTGGGCCGCGTCCGCGTCCCGCTCGGGCTCCAGGCGAGGCCGTGGGCGACCGCGTACGCGCTGCCCGACGGGCGCGTCGTCTGGACGATCCGCCTCTGGGACGGGGACCGCGCCGTCTCCCGGGTCGTCGCCACCGAGACGCTGCGCCGGTACGCCCGGGCGAACGGGCTACCCGACACCGACGCCGCCCTCGGCGCGATCGCCGCCCGGGCGGTCCCGAGGCGCCGATGACGACGGATCGCCCGGTCCGGGCCGTGCGTGTCGACCTCGCGGGCGCGGAGGGGAGCGCGTTCCTCGCGCGCGTCGCCGCGCTCGTGGCGGCGTCCCCGACCGGCGAGGGGGTGCTCGTCGAGTCCGGCACGGACCGGCGGGCCGCGCAGTTGCTCCCCGCCGGCCGGCGGATCGCGGAGGCGGTCGCCGCGCTCGCGGCGACCTCCACGGGAGCGTCCCCGCTCTCCGTCCCGGCGCCGGCCCCCGCGCCACCCGCGCCGGTCCGCGCACCGCTCCTCGAGGCGCCGCTCGACCTCCTCGTGCCGGACGGTGCGCCGGCGCCGGGGGAGCGGGCCGGAAGGGGGGACCGGTCGCCCGTCGTCCTCGACACGACGCCGACGGCCCCCGGCTGGATCGGCGTGCAGAGCCATTGGATGGCCGGTGCGATGGATGGGCGGCCCGGCATCGTCGCCGCCACCCGGTACCGGTTCGCCGCCGCCGGGGCGGCGATCGGGGGCGCGTCGCTCGCGGCCGGGGAGGCTATCTCCGCCACCCTCGCGCTGCACGGCCTCGTCGGCCGGCCGCTCGGGTGGCGGCCCGAGGGCCGCCGGGCTCGGCGGCGATGGACGGCCGGCGCGCTGGGCCGGGACGAGTTCAGGCGGGCCCGTCCGGTCCCGTCCGAGCGGGCGGCGGGGCTCGTCGACCTGCCGCGACCCCGTCCGTTCCCCGGACCGCGCGACCTCGACCGGCACCTCGTCCTCGTCGGCGCGACGGGGGCCGGGAAGACGACGGCGCTCGCCGCCCTCGGCGCGGCGCGGATCCGGGCCGGCCGGCCGACCGTCGTCCTCGACGTCCACGGGGACCTCGCGCCCGCCATCGCGGCCCGGGCCGGCCCCGCCGTCGTGCCGACCCCCGTCGCGATCGACGCCGCGGCGCCCGGGCCTCCCGGTCCCGGGATCGCCGGCGTCGGCCGCGACCCCGACGGGGACGGCCGCGAGGCGGCGATCGCCGTCGCCGCGTTGAAGCGGCTATCCGCCGACCGGGACGAGGTGTACTGGGGCGCCCGGCTCGACCGAATCTTCCACGCGTTCGTCCGCCTCGCCGTCGAGGAGGGCGGGACGCTGCTCGATGTCTACGATCTCCTCACCCGGCCGGAGCGCCGGGAGGCGGCGCGGCTCGCGACCCGGTCGCGGCCGATCGCCCGCTTCCTCGACGAATTAGGCCCTATCGTCCGGCGGAACCCGGAGTTCCTGTGGACGGCGGCGGCGCGCTTGGGCCCCCTCGCACTTTCCCCGCGGCTCGCCCGGCTCGTCGCCCCGCCGCCGGACCGGGCGGTCCCGTTGGGGGCGCTCCTCGAGGCGGGCCGGTCGATCCTCGTCCGGGCGCCGATCGGCATCCTGGGACCGGAGGGGGCGGCGCTCGCGGCGACGTTGGTGGCGAGCCGAGTCTACCTCGAGCTCGCCCGGCGCCCGCCGGGCGGCCGGCCGGTCGCGCTCCTCCTCGACGAGGCGCAGATGATCGCCGCCCCGCTCTTGACCGAGATCGTCGCCGAGGGGAGGAAGTTCGGCCTCCGGGCGGTCCTCGCGACGCAGTACCCGGAGCGGCTGCCGCCCGGCTCCCGGCAGGCGGCGGGGAGCGCCGTTGGAAGCCACCTCGTCTTCCGCCTGCCGGCGCCGGCGGCCGCCGGCGTCTCGGAGTGGGCGGGGCTCCCGCCGACGGCCGGCGCCCGCCTCCTCCCCCGGCTGCCCGCCGGCTGCGCGATCGCGCCGCCCGCCCCCGGGCGGGAGGTCCCTCGCCTGGTACGGTTCCCGCCCGGGCCGGCGCGGGCCGGCGGGGTCACCTGGGCCGCCTGGGTCGACGCCACCCGCCGGGCGTACGGACCGGCGGACGAAGCACCGGAGGGCGAGGAGGGCACCTCGTCCGAGGAGGATCTCCTCCTCGCGCTCCTCGCCGCCCCGGCGCCGGTCGCGCGGGGCGTCCTCCTCGACCGGCTCGCCGGTCCGTCGGCCACGAGCCGCGCGACCGCCCTCGCCGCGCTCGACGCGCTCGAGCGGCGGGGGTACCTCGCGCACGGACCGGACGGCGTCGCGCTCACCGCGGCCGGGACCCGGGCCGCGGGGCTCCGGTTCGACCACGGCTCGACGGTCGAGGGGGACACGCACCGGTCGCTGCTCGTCGTCGCCGGCACCGTGCTCGCGCGCCGGGGGGAGCGGCTCGAGCTCCTCCGCCAGGGCCGGTTCGACACGCGCCTCCCGGATGGACGGGTCGCGCTCCTCCCCGCGTCCGCCGGCCGCGTCCCGGCCGACCTCGCGGCGGCGGTCGATGCGCGACGGCGTTCCTGGGCGTGGCGGTACTTCGGCGGGCGCGACGCGCACGTCGAGGCGGAGGTCTCCGGCGCGGAGCGACGCCCGCGGATCGAGCGCGACTGGGAGAAGGCCCGGGCCGCCGGGGCGTTCCTCCTCGTGCTCGTGGCGACGCCCGCCCACGGCCGGCGGGTCGCGGGATTCCTCCGGTCGCTCGTCCCGGACCGGACCCGGTGGGCGGTCTGGACGCTCCGGCGCGCGGCCGCCGGACCGGACCGATATCCGCCCCGCCGCGGTCCGGGGGCCGAGGGCGCGTGAGGGCGTTCGTCTCGGTCGACCTCGAAGACGGTCCGGCCGCGGTCCCGGTCGGCGTCCGGGCCCCCCGGCACCTCACCCTCGCGTTCCTCGGCGAGATCGCGGACGACCGGGTTCCGACGCTCGTCGAGCGGCTTAGGGAGGCGCTCCGAGGGGTCGCCCCGTTCGCGATCGAGATCGCCGGGACGGGCGCGTTCCCGGACCCCCGGCGGCCGCGGATCGTCTTCGCGCGCGTCGAGGACGGGGCGGCGTCGCTCGCGGCGCTCTCCGACCGCGTCCGGGCGGCGCTCGTCGCCGGGCGGTTCCCGTTCGACCCGAAGCCGTTCGTCCCGCACCTCACCCTCCTCCGGGTCCGCGGGCCCCGGGACCTCCCCCGGGCCCGCGCCCTCCTCGCGCCGACCGAGAGGCCTCCTCCGGAGCGGCACGCGGTGCGCGCGGTGCTCCTCAAGGCGAGCGAGCTCCACCCGGGCGGGCCGGTCCACCGGGTCGTCGCCCGGTTCCCCCTCGGGGAGGACTAGTCCGACGGCGGCCGGCGGCCGACGTACAGCCCCCGGTCCCGCCATTCGCGGACCGGCCCGAACCGCACCCCGGCGCGGAAACCGGCGCGGGAAAGCTCGCGGAGCATCGCCCGCACCGGGACGAGCGGCATCTCGTGGAGCTCGCGTAAGTGCCGGACCGGGCGGCCCGGCTCGCCGATCAGGTACTGCATCTCGATCCGCGAGAGGGCGCCGCGCCGTTCGCTCCGCGAGAGCCGGACGATCGTCGCGTCCGGTCCCCGGTACTCCTGCAGGTAGATGCCCGACGCGCGGAACCGGTCCGGCCGGATCCACCCCTCGACGAGCAGGAGCCCGCCGGGCCGCACGTGCCGGCGGAACGCGGCGAACGCGGCGGCCCGGTCCCGGGCGGACCGGAGGTGGCCGATCGCGCTGAAGAGGCAGACGACGAGGTCGAACGTCCGGCCGAGGTCGAACGAGCGCATGTCGGCTCGGACGAGCGAGGCGCGGGGGCCGAGCCGCCGGCGCGCCTCGCGGAGCATCGCGCCGCTCGCATCGATCCCGGCGAGCTCCGGCACGGTGCGCGCGAACTCCTCGAGGTGCCGGCCCGTGCCGCAGGCGACATCGAGGACGCTGCGCGGCGACCGGCCGAGGGTCCGCCGGGCGATCGCCGCGAGGGCCCGGACCTCCTCCCCGTACTCCTTCCCCGCGTAGAGGCGGTCGTAGTACGGGGCGAGCGCGTGGTACATCCGTGCGGCGTCGGTGCGCCTCCCCGGGGGCCGCGCTCCCGTCACCTCAGCCCTCCCGGACGACGGCGCCGCGGACGCGCTGCCGGTCCGCGACGAGGCGGCGCCACAGGTAGAGCGTGGCGTAGCTGCCCCACCCGGGGTACCACCGGTCCGCCCACGCCCGGGCGGCCGCCTCCGGGGCGTCCCTCGGAACGGCCCCGAACCGGTCGAGGGCGACCCGGATGCCGAGGTCACCGGCGACGAACAGGTCCGTCCGGCCGGTCCCGCGTAGGAGGGCGTTCTCCGCCGTCCACCGGCCGACGCCCGGCTCCGCGTCGAGCCGGGCGATCGCCGCCTCGCTCGGCCCGTCGGCGAGCCACGCCCCCTCGAACGCCCGGGCCCGGTATCGGTCCGCGAGCGCGAGGAGCGCGGCGCTCTTCGCCCGGCTCAGGCCCGTCGCCTTGAGGCCCGCCGGCCCCAGCGCCCGGATCTCCCCCGGGGTCGGCGTCCTCGGCACCTCGATGCCGCCGGCGGAGAGGCGGGCGCCGGCGGCGTCGGTGAGCCGGGCGTGCATCGCGGAGGCGGCGGCGACGGAGAGCTGCTGGCCGACGACGGCGTGGACCAGCGACTCGAAGACGTTCGCGTCCCGGGGGAGCCTCAGCCCCCGGAACGCGGCCGGGGTCCGCCGGAGGATCGGCTCGCCCCGCGCGAGCGCGTAGAACGCTTCGATCGGGTGGTCGAGGGAGAACATCGCCCGGGCCGCGGCGCGGGCCCCGGGAGCGTCGGCGCCCCAGGCGGAGACCCGCCAGCGGGCGCCGGCCTCCTCGACGCGGAGGACGTACGGCGCCTCGGGCGGGCCCCACGCCCGGAGGAGGGCGCCGCCGTCGTCCGCGAAGACGATCGACCGGCTCGAGTACTCGAGCGCCGCCCGCTCGGCGGGGAACGACGCGAGCCGCGGCGGGGTCACGTACGTGACCGTCGGCGCCCGGGTCGCCATCCCCCGCTCCCGGCGCCCCGAGGCCCCACGGTTAATGAACCCCCACGTACGTCGCGGGGGTCTGCGCGCCGCGGTGACCGGCGCGCCGGGGAGCGACGTGCGGGGGGTGGACGCCCCCGTCGGCCGACGCCGATGGGCCGGCGCAGGCGGAGGAGCGATCGCGCTCGCGGTCGGGCTGGTCGCCCTCGCGGCGCTCCTTCCGCCCTCGGCGGGGCCGGCCCGCTCCGTCGCCGCGCCGGCGGCCGCCCCGGCCGTCGCGGGGCCGTGCGGCGGCGCCGCGGTGCCGACGACCCTCACCGGCACCCTCGCGGTCGAGGGCGGGGCTTCGCCGGGACCGAGCGTCGCGAACCGGACGGTCGTCGTCTACTTCCAGTACGAGCTCAACTACACGGGCGGCGGCGCCCCGTCGGTGAGCTGCGACACCTCGAACGCCGCCGCGACGACCGGCGCCGACGGGTCGTTCGACCTGTCGCTCGTCCTCCCGTCGTCGTGCTCGGGGACGTCGTCGACGTGCCGCGGCCCGCTCGGGCCAACGACGTTCGCCCTCGGGAGCGCCGACCCGCCGGGGTACTTCTTCACCGCCTCCCGTTCGGCCGGCACCGTCTCGCTCGCGTACGTCGCCGCCCTCGACTCGATCGCGCTCACCCCGTACGGCCGGACGACGGTGAGCGAGAACGCGGCCGTGACGCTCACGGCGGCGCCGCTCGCCGGGAACGGGGGTCCGAGCCCGGCGTACGTCGGCTTCACCTGGACCGTCTCGGGGACGGAGTGGACCGTCGAGAGCGGGGCGGGGACCGGCGAGCTCGTCGTCGACAGCCCCACCGCGGCGGCGACGACGGGCACGATCTGGGTCTACGTGAACGGCACGTACAACGGCTCCACCGAGTCCGCGACCCCCGCCGAGGCGATCCTCACCTCCGCGCCGACGATCGTCGTCGGCGCGAGCGTCGCCCCCACGAGCCTCGACGCCGGGACCCCCGCGAACTTCTCCGTCAACGGCACCGGGGCCGGCGGCTACGCGTACGCCCTCTCGGTCTACCCGGGCCTCGGCGGGGCGACGGTGACCGCCCCGTGCGCGTCGACCGTCGGGTCGAACGGGCTCGTCGTCCTCTCGTGCCACGCCCTCGTCACGTACGGCCGGTCCGGCGTCGCGGCGCCGACCGCCACGCTGTCGAACGGCTACGCGTCGGACGACCACGCGTTCCCGGACCTCTCGATCGCCCCGGGGCTCTCCCTCTCCGCGAGCCCCGACCCGGTCGCCGCGTACGTCGGCACGCCGACCGCGCTCACCGTCGCCGCGGCGGCGGGGAGCGGCACCGACCCGTTGGGCCCCGCGTGCCTGTGGCCGGGCGACGGGTCGTGGACGTGCGACTTCGGCGGCGGCCCGACGTGGACGTTCACCGTCCGGTACCCGGCCCCCGGCTCGTACTCGGGCCACGTCACCGTCGCCGACGCGGCCCGGGCGAACGTTTCCACCCCCGTCGCCGCCCTCGTGGCGTCGCCCCCGAGCTTGGACCCGCTCGTGGGCCCCGGGGCCGACGTCGGCGGCTCGCCCATCACGCTCAGCAGCGCCTACGCCGACGGGGCGCTCCCCGCCGCGTACTGGTGGAACGACTCGCTGCCGACGTCGACGATCCGGGAAGGGACGCTCACCGCCGACGGGCCCCTCTCGCTCGTCTACGCGCCCGTCGCCGCCGGCGACCACACGATCACGCTCACGGTGATCGACGGCCTCGGCACGCTCACCCGGGCGACGATCGTCGTCGCCGTCTCCGCCGGTCCCGCGACGACCCTCGAGGCGGCCGGCGCCGCGTCGACCGGCTCGGTCGCCGCCGGGATCCCGTACCCGATCGCCTGGGCCGCCCTCGACCGGATCGGCGAGGTCGTGCCGACGGCCGCGCCGGCGCTCCTCCTCGTGCCGGCGGGCACGGACCCCGCGGGCCCGGTCTTCCTCAACGACTCGGCCGGCCGGCCGATCGTGCCGGCGGCGAACGGGAGCTTCCCGGTCGGTGCGTCGGCGTGGTCCGGGGGCCGGCTCAACCTCACGTTCACCGCCCTCGCGGCCGGCACGTACCGGCTCGTCGTCGCGAGCGCCCTCGCCCCGGGCTCGGGCGTCGCGGCGCCGGTCGCCGTGACCGTCGTCCCCGACACGGGGCACCTTCGGCTCACCGGCCCCGTGCGCGCCGCGACCGACCCGGGCGTGAACCACACCCGGTGGCGGATCGCCGACCGGTTCGGGAACGCGCTCGCCGACGGGTTCGTCGTCGTGCGGACCGACTTCGGCGGGATCGCGGCCGACGCGGACGCGCCGATCGAGGCCGACGCGACGGGCTCGGTCGTCTGGGTCAACTTCTCCGCCCCCGTCGACGAGGGCGGGACGGTCGTCGTCGTGTCGGCGTGGAACGAGACACTCCTGGGGCCGATCGAGTTCCCCGCCCCGTCGGCGACAGCGCCGACGACCCTCGTCCTCGTGGGCGGCGTCGGCGTCGCCGCGATCGGCTGCCTCGCGGTCGGTGTTCGCGGGCGCCGGGAAGAGCGCGGCGCCGCGCCGGGCCGCCCGCCGGCGCCGCCCGCCCCCCCCGAAGCGACGGAGGCGGAGCTCCGCCGGCTCGCCGAGGCCCGGGCGCACCTCCTCGCCCGCGCCGACCCCGCGGAGGCCCGCACCCTCGCCGAGCTCGTCGCCGGCTGGACCGGGACGCCGCCCGACCCGGCCGAGGTCGCGGAGTGGGTGAGCGGCCTCGTCGCGGAGGGGCTCCTCGCCGCCACCGTGGGGCCGGACCGGGTCCCGCGCTTCGTCCGGGTCGACGCCCCCGCCCCGCCGCCCGGCCCGCCGAAGGTCGAGATCGACGCGGCCGCGCTCGAGGCGGCGCTCGCGCGCCGGCCCGATCCCGAGCCGGCCGACGGAGACGGGGACGACGACGCGGGGCCGGCGCCGCCCCCGTGACGGGCCGAGTCGGCGGCCCGCGCTACCGGACCGGCCGGCCGACGAGGTCGTAGTACCGGTATGCGGCCTCGCCGGCGCCGAAGCAGTACTTCAGGGTCGTGAACCCCGACTTGAGCTCGGCCGCCTCCGCCGCGACCGCCCCGAGGTCCCGGCCGCGGTGGAGGAGCCCGTCCATCAGCTCCGCGATCCGCTCCATCTCGGCCTCGCGCATGCCGACGCGCGTCACCTCGGGGGTCCCGAGCCGGATCCCCTCCGGGTGCTTCGGGCTCCGGTCGCCCGGGAGGAGGTTCTTGTTCGTGATGAAGCCGGCCCGGCTCAACGCCTTCGCGACCGCCTCGCCTCCGCCCTCCTTCGAGACCCGGACCGCGATCGTGTGGGACCGGGTGAACCCCATCCCCTCCGCGAGGACCTCGAAGCCGCGGGCGTGAAGCGCCGCGCCGAGGGCGCGCGCGTTCGCCACGACCTGCCGCGCGTACGCCCGGCCGAAGGCGAGGTGCTCCGCGAAGCTCACCGCGAGCGCCGCCATCGTGTGGAGGTGGTGGTTGCTCGTGACGCCGGGGAAGGCGGCCGACTGGAGGCGCTTCGTCACGTCCGGGTCGTCGGTGTTCGCGAGGAGGAGGCCGTGCTGCGGGCCGGGGAGGGTCTTGTGCGTCGACGCCGACAGGACGACGCACCCCTCGTGCAGCGGGTCCTGGAACTCGCCGCCGGCGATGAGGCCCAGGACGTGCGCCGCGTCGTACCAGCCGCGCGCCCCGATCTCGTCGAGCGTCGGCTTCAACTCCGCGATCGGGAGCGGGAACAGGAACAGCGAGAGGCCGAACAGGCACAGCTTCGGCCGGACCGCCTTCAGGATCTCGCGCGTGCGGGGGACGTCGATCGTCATCCGCTCCGCGTCCCACGCGTAGTAGACCGGCTTCACCGACCGGAGGCCGAACGCGCCGAACGACGCGCTCGAGATGTGCGCGCCGTCGGCGAGGCGCGACGTCCCGACCAGGTCGCCCGGCTCCGCGAGCGCCTTCAGGACCGCGAGGTTCGCGACGGTCCCCGAGATCGGCCGGACGTCGGCGAACGGCACCCGGAACAGCCGCCGCGCGAGGTCGAGGCAGACGGTCTCGATCGCGTCGACCTCCTCGTTCCCCTCGTAGTACCGCTCGCCGACGAGCCCCTCCGCGTACCGCGAGTGGAGGTCGCTCACGAGGAGCTCCTTCGCGTACGGCGAGAGGAGGTTCTCGCTCGCGATGAGCGGGATCGCCCGCTCGAACCGGGCGGAGTGGCGCTTCGCCGCCGCCCGGACCGTCTCGACGGCGTCGGCCCACTCCCGGTCGCCCGGCGCCACCTCCCGGTCCGTCGTCACCCCCACCCCCCCGTTTCCAGTGGAACCGGCCGGGCGGGAGGCGCGCCACGCCCGCCGCCGGCCGGTCGATCGATCGCCGCCCGGGAGCCGCCCCGTCCCTTATAGACACCGCCGCGGTCGCGGAGGGGAGCCCGTGCGACGATGACGGACGCACCGCCCCCCGCCCCGCCCGGCCCGGCCCGGTGGCCCCACCGACGTGCCTTCCGGGCCACGTACCACGATATCGACGCGCTCAACCACCTCAACCACGCCGCCTACTTTCCCTGGATGGAGACCCTCCGGTGCGAGTACTACCTCCCCCTCCTCGGCACCGACGACCCGACCCGGCTCGACATCATCGTCGCCGAGGCGACCGCCCGGTACCTCCGCCCCGTCGCGTACGGAGAGGAGGTGGAGGGAGAAGTCGCGCCGGCCCGCCCGCTCGGCCGGACGAGCTTCGTCCTCCTCTACCGGTTCTCGAAGCGGGGGAGCGGGAGCGCAGGGAAGGAGGACGGACGGGTGGAAGGAGGGGAGGAAGGAGGAGAGCGGGAGGTGGTGGCGAGAGGACGGACGGTGATCGTGACGTACGATTACGCGCGGGGCGCCCCGACGCCGATCCCGCCCGACCGACGGGCGGCGCTGGAGCGGGACGCGGTCGACCCGGCGACGGAAGGATGGTGACGCGGCGCCTCCGCCGCGCGCTCCAGTGGCAACGGGGGGGTGGGGGTCCTGCGACCGGTCCGGGGCGGGGGTGGCGTGCTAGGCCGGCGAAATGGCCGCCCGGGAAAGGAACGCGTGGTTCCCGACCGCTCCTCGGCCCCGTCGCCCCACCAGCGTCAACGGGCCACGGTAAGGCTGCTCCCGTCAGGACCTAACCCGATCCCCGTGGTGGATACCCGCTAGGGCGCCCCTCCGGGCACCTATCGCGGGACCCGCGGCCCAGTGGAACAGAGCGTCTACGGAGACGACCGAGACGCGCCCCTCCCCCGAACGTCGCTTTCGCCTGTCACCCCCGCTGAGGACGGTTTCGGTGTATAAGGGGACGCCCAACCCCCCGGTCTAGCCTAGCCCGGGACGATGGGGCCCGCCTCTATTTAGCGGCGCGTCCCCCCGCGCCGGCCCCGCCTAGCGGATGTGGTCCAGGGAGAACGACCCCAGGCTGAACGCCCGCTTCGAGAACGTGTAGCCGATCCACGCGCGGGACTGGGCGTCGCCGATCCCCTTCACCGAAAGGAACGTCTTCAACTGGTCGATCTTGAGGTTCACCGACCCGTCCATCATGTGCTCGAGCGTCTGGAGGTCGGCGTCGGTGTGCATCCCGGTCTCGAGGAGGTAGTACCCCGCCGCCCCGTCCATCTTCCGGCGGCCGACGAACGGCTGGAGGAACCGGAACGTCGCCGCGGTGTCGAGGTACGCGGTGATCGTCGAGACCGACTCGAAGACGATCCGGTAGCTCCCGAACCGCTCCTTGAGGTCCTGGGTGAACTGGTTCGTGAACGTGGTGAGCTGGTCGACGGCCCCCTTGTCGGTCATCGAGACGAGCCGGACCGCCGGCTCCGCCTGCGTGACGCCCAGGCTCCGGGAGTAGAGGTCGACGTACCGGACCATCCCGGCGGCCTCCTTCTCCGGGTACGCCGGGTACAGGAGGACCATCTCCTCCCGGATCTGCGTGTACGTCTTGTCGGTCACGACCCAGAGCGTCGGGACGCCGGCCTTGAGCCCCTCCGCCGCGAACAGGCGGGTGAGGACGTCCTTCCCCGTGTGGACCGGCCCGTTCACGAGGACCTGGGAGCCCTTCGGGAAGCCGCCGAACAGGAGGTCGTCGAGCCGGCGGACCCCGGACGGCACCTTCGTCTCCGACGCCGCCTGGACGGCGGCCAGGTGCATCTGCTCCGCCTCGTGGCCCGCGGCCCGCTGCGTGAGCTTCTCGAGCTCCTCCATCTTCTGGTGGAGGAGCGTCTCCCGGTTCTGGAGCTCCTCCTCCTTGCGCGTGAGGTCGGCCCGGAGGCTTTCTAGCTGGTCGGCCCGCTCCGACGGCGGCGGGCCGTCGGGCAGCTCCCGCTTCCGCGTCTCGATCCGCCGGGCCTCGAGCTCGAGCGCCTGCTTCTGCGTCTGGAGCTGCTGCTCCCACGCGGCGAGCTCCCGCTCCTTGAACGCGAGCGGGGCGCGCTTCCGGTCGATCTCCTCGGCGCCGATGGTGATCTCCTCGAACTTCGCCCGCAGCTCCCCCTCCCGGCGGCTCAAGTCGCGTTCCCGCTGGTCGAACGCGGCCATCCGCTCGGCGAGCGCCTGGGGGAGCGCGCTCGCCTCCTGCTGGAGGAGGCTCTCCCGCTCGTGGAGCTTCGCCGCCGCGCCGCGGAGGTCGTGGAGCTCCGTCTCGAGCTGGACGGAGCGGCGGCGCAGCTCCGTCTCCCGCTCCACGTACTCCCGCTCGCGCTGCGCGTACTCCTCGCGGAGCTTCCGCTCGACCTCGGCGATCGACGGGGCCGCCGCCGGGGCGGCGCCCTCCGGGGCGGACCCCTCGGTCGGCTCCCCCTCGGGGCCGAACGTGACGCCGTGCTGGAGGAGCCTCAGCTTGAGGTCGGCGATCTCGGCGTCCTTCGCCTGGACCGCCTGTTCGCGGGACTTCGCCTCGCGGCTCCGGACGTACTTGATGACGGCGATCGAGCCGCGCTTCACGTGCTCGATCTCGTCCTCGAGCTGCTTGCGGCGCGAGCGCTCCTCGAACAGCTGCCGGTGGAGGTCCTGGACCTCCTGGAGGATCGAGGTCGGATCGAACTGCTCGCTCTTCACCCGGTCCAGGAGGTCGGTGAGCCACCGGACGACGGTCTCCTCCCGCTCCCGGACGCGGGCCGGCACGGGCCCGGCCGCGTCGCCCCCGCCGGGCGCGAGGGGGGGCGCGGGGGCGACCGGCGCCGGGGCGGGCTCGACGGGCGGCGGCGGGCGCACCGCCTCCGACGACTGGATCCACGTCTCCATCGCGCGGTCGTCGCCCTCGACCCACCGCTTGAGGACGTCCGTCGAGTCCTTCGCCGGGAGCGCGACGGACCGTCGCCGGGGCCGCTCGGTCTTCCGGACCGACTCCCGCCACCGCTCGATGATCGCCTGGCCGTCGACGGGCGGGCGGCCCTTCGCGGGGGCCGCCTCGTCGGTCCTCGGGGGCGGACGGTCCGCCGGCGCTTCCGCCGCGGCGGCGAGCCGGGCGACGAGGTCGGGCGGCACCCCGAGCTCCCGGAGCGTCGCCGCCGGGAGCCCCCGGATCGACCCGGGGGTCGCGTACCCGGCCGCGACCAGCTTCGCCGCGAGGGCGGGGTCGATCCCGAGTTCCCGGGCGAGGCGGTCCGCGGCCGTGGGCGCCGGCCCCGCGCCGGCCGCCTCGAGCTCCGACGCCGGCTCGCTCATGCCGTATCTACCCTACTTATGCGTAGGGAGGGCACTTAATAGGCTCGGGCTGGACCGGCGGCGCCCGCCGGCGGCCGGCGGGTCCGCCCCCGGGGGATAAATAGCGAGGCGCCTCCCGCCCCTGTATGGACGTCGCGGAGCGCGTCGACCGCGTCGCCCGGAACGCGACCGAGGTGGTGACGCGGGAGGAGCTCGCGGCGCTGTTCTCCCGGACCGAACGGCCCCGGGCGTACATCGGCTTCGAGCCGTCGGGCCGGCTCCACGTGGGCCACCTCGTGACGGCCCGGAAGATGCGGGACCTCCTGGAGGCGGGGTGCGACGTGACGCTGTTCCTCGCCGACTGGCACGCGTGGATCAACGACAAGCTCGGCGGATCGCTCGAGCGGATCGAGGCCGCCGGCCGGACGATGGCGGCGACGTTCGCCGCGCTCGGGGTCGAGGGGCCGAACCTCACGGTCCGGTGGGCCCACGAGCTCACCGGCCGGTCGGAGTACTGGGCCCGCGTGGTGCGCGTCGCGAAGGCGACGAGCCTCGCGCGCACCCGCCGGGCGATGACGGTCCTCGGCCGGTCCGAGGAGGAGGCGTCGCTCGACACCGCGAAGCTCCTCTACCCGGCGATGCAGGTCGCCGACATCTTCGAGCTCCCCGTCGACCTCGCCTACGCCGGGATCGACCAGCGCCGGGCGCACGTCCTCGCCCGGGAGGTCGCGCACTCGGAGGGCTGGCC
>DATJVB010000081.1:0-49126 GCA_035502055.1 Thermoplasmata archaeon
GTCTGGATTGAGGGCTGTAACTCGCCCTCATGAAAATGGATTCCGTAGTAATCGCGGGTCAACATCCCGCGGTGAATGTGCCCCTGCTCTTTGCACACACCGCCCGTCAAGTCATCCGAGTTGGGTCGGAGTGAGGGTGGCTCATTTGGGCCGCTCGAACTTCGGTTCAGCAAGGGGGACTAAGTCGTAACAAGGTATCTGTAGGGGAACCTGCAGATGGATCACCTCCTAAGAACGCCGATCGGCGTTCGTTCGAGAGGTCGTCAGCCGCCTCGTTGGCGTCGCGTCGTCCTTCCCTTCGGCCATCAACCCAATTTTGGGTAGCTACGCATTCTTTATTAGCCGCATCTCCTCCGACGGCTCGATGCTCGCCGTCGAGCGGCTGCCGAGGCTCCGGGGACCGGTCGAAGCGGCCGTCGCCGCGCTCGCCCGGGGCGAGCCGGTCCTCCTGTTCGACGCGGCCGATCGGGAGGGCGAGACCGATCTCGTCTTCCTGTCGGAGGCGGCGACGCCCGAGCTCGTCCGGCTCGCCCGACGGGAGGCGGGGGGCCTCGTCTGCACCGCCCTCTCGGAGGAGTTGAGGGCCCGGTTCGGGCTTCCGTACGCCGCCGACCTCCTCGAGTTGGGCGAGGGCCGCTACCCCGTCCTCTCGGCGCTGCGTCAGGTCGAGCTCCGGTACGACCGGCGCAGCGCGTTCGGCATCACGGTGAGCGACCGGAGAACGTTCACGGGGATCCCGGACAACGACCGGGCCCGGACGATCCGGTCCGTGGGCGAGCTCGCGGCGGCCGCGCCGGCGGTCGGCGACGCCGAGGCCCGGCGACGGTTCGCCGCCGCGCTCGGGAGCCCCGGCCACGTCCCGCTCCTCTACGCCGCGCCCGGGCTCCTCGCGGAACGGAAAGGTCATACGGAGCTCGCCATCTCGCTCGCCCGGATGGCCGGACTCTCGGAGTCGGCCACCGTCTGCGAGATGCTGGGCGACTCCGGCGGGCCGCGGTCGCCGGAGGCGGCGCGCGCCTTCGCCCGGCGCCACGGGTGGGTCTTTCTCGAGGGCCGGGCCGTCGTCGAGGCGTGGGTCCGATGGTCCGGGTGATGGCGACGGGGGTCTTCGACCTCCTCCACCCGGGGCACCTCTACTTCCTCCAGGAGGCCCGCAAGCTCGGCGACGAGCTCGTCGTCGTCGTCGCGCGGGACCAGACGGCGCGGCGCCTCAAGCGAGAGCCGTACCTCCCCGAGCTCATGCGCCGCCAGATGGTCGAGGCGCTGAAGCCGGTCGACCGGGCGGTCCTCGGCTCGTCGAACGACATCTACCAGACGGTCGTCGACCTCAAGCCCGCGGTGATCGCGCTCGGCTACGACCAGCTGTGGAACGAGGCCGAGGTCGCGGCGGAGTGCGCGCGCCGCGGCGTGCCGGTCCGCGTCGTGCGGATCGGCGCGATGCCGCACGACGCCCTCGCGACGCGCAAGATCGTCGAGCGGATCCTCGAGCGCGCGCGGCAGACGGACGGGGCGACGTGAAGCGGATCGGCGTCGTCGACACCATGTTCGCGCGCGTCGACCTCGGTTCGATCGCGCGCCGCGCCCTCGGGGAGTCGGGGACGGGGTTCCGCGTCGACCGCCGGACGGTCCCCGGCATCAAGGACCTCCCGATGGCGTGCCACGCGCTGTTCGACGAGGGGGCCGACCTCTGCCTCGCGCTCGGGATGCCGGGCCGGGCGGAGTACGACCGGACCTGCGCCCACGAGGCGTCGACGGCGCTCCAGGCCGTGGCGCTGCGCGCGGGGCGGCCGATCGTCGAGTGCTTCGTCTTCGAGACCGAGGCGGACGGCGACCGGGCGCTCGAGCGCCTCGCGCGCGCCCGCGCCGAGGCCCACGCGCGGAACGCCTACGCGATGCTGTTCCGTCCCCGCGACCTCGCCGCCCGGGCGGGCTCCGGGCGCCGGCAGGGGTTCGCGGACGCGGGACCGCTGCGACGGCGCCGGCCGGCGGGGTCGGGGGCGTAACGGGGCGGCCGGCGATCACGGTCGGATTTTCCAAGAGGGAACGTATGCAGGAAGGGCACGGGATGCGGATCGCGCTGGTGGCGAGCGAGTTCAACTACGACGTGACGACGATGATGCTGGAGCGGGCCCGGGAGGAGGTCGTCTTCCTCGGGGCGACGGTCGGGCCCGTCGTCCGCACCCCCGGCGTCTACGACATGCCGCTCGCGGTCCGGGCGCTGCTCGACCGGGCGGACGTCGACGCCGTCGTCACCCTCGGGGCGGTCATCGAGGGGGAGACGGACCACGACGAGGTGGTGATGCAGCAGGCGGCGCGCAAGCTCCTCGACCTCTCCGTCGAAACGGGGAAGCCCGTCGGTCTCGGCATCTCGGGACCCGGGGAGACCCGCCTGCAGGCGCAGGACCGGATCGAGAACGGCGCGGCGGCCGTCCGGGCCGTCGTGAAGATGGGTTCGCGCCTCGCCGAGATCCGAGGGAAGGGCGGCGCCCGTCGCTAGAGGCCCAGCCGCCGGCGGGTGAAGTCGAACGCCGTCCGGCCCTTCGCCGTCCGCGGCGTCACGCGGACCGGCCCGGACGGCAGGCCCTCCCGGCGCCGCGAGCGGAGCGCCTGCGCGAGCTTGTCGTGGCCGATCTCGATCGTGACGTCGGGCGACGGGTCGGCGCCGTCCTCCACGCGGACCGCGCCCGTCGCCTCGACGACGAGGGTCGTCGACCCTTCCTCGGTCACGAACACCCACCGCTGGGGAAGGTACGATCGCACCACGCCGCCGAACAGCCCCTCGAGCTGCGGCTTCAACTGGGCTTCGACGCCGCGGCCGGCCTCGGCGAGAAGCTCGCGCGTGCAGCTCATCGGACGGAACGATGCCGGGGCGCGGGTTAACTCGTTTGTGCCGGAGGGGCACCGCGCCCGGCGGGAAAGCGGTTAAGCGGCTCGGCTCATGGGCGCCCCCGGGGGAGCTCCGCTGGGCCTTCGCATCCGGCTCCGCTCGGCCGCGTCGACGCAGGAGATCGCCACCGGGCTCGCCCGGACGGGCGCCGCCGTCGGCACGACCGTGATCGCGGGCTCCCAGACCGAGGGTCGCGGCCGGGGCGGCCGCGCGTGGGCGTCGCCGCCCGGCGGGATCTACCTCAGCCGGCTCGCCGCCGCGCCGCCGTCGGACCGCGGCTGGGTCCCGCTCGCCGTCGGGCTCGGGGTCCGCGAGGTCGCGGCCGGATTCGGCGCCCCGGCGTGGCTGCGGTGGCCGAACGACGTGGTCGCCGACGGTCCCGGACCCGGCCGGAAGCTCGCAGGAGTCCTCGTCGACGCGGTCGCGGGTCCGTCCGGGGACCGCCTCGTCGTCGGCGTCGGGCTCAACGTCGCCGCGCCGGTCGAGGCGTTCGACGAACCGATCCGGTCGGCGGCCGCGTCGCTCGTCGCGCTCGCCGGGCGGCCGATCGACCCCCGGGACGTCGAGGGTCCCCTCGAGGACGCGATCGATCGCGCCGTCGATGCCCTGCGGACCGACGCCGGACGGGCGCGCGTCGCGCGCGAGGCGCGCGCGGCGCTGTTCGGCGTGGGCCGCGTCGCCCGGGTCGACGGGGCGCGCCGGGGCCCGATCGTCGGGCTCGGGGACGCCGGGACCCTCGTGGTCGCGACGGCCTCGGGGCCGGAGGAGATCGCGAGCGGCGTGGTCGCGGTGGAGGGCGGATGACCGGTCCGGTGGAGCGGTGGCACGCGCGGCGGGCCGAGGCGCAGGCGGGCGGCGGGGCGGAGCGCGTCGCGCGCCACCGGGCGAGCGGCCGGAAGACCGCCCGGGAGCGGCTCGAGGCGCTGTTCGACGCCGGCACGTTCCACGAGGTCGACGCCTTCGTCACGCACCGGGTGACCGCGTTCGGCTTGGACGAGCGCCGGGTGCCGGGCGACGGGGTCGTCACCGGCTGGGGGGCGATCGACGGTCGTCCCGTCGTCGCCTTCGCCCAGGACGCGACGGTGTTCGGCGGGGCCCTCGGCGAGGCGCACGCCGGGAAGATCGCGAAGATGATGGACTGGGCGAAGCGGGCCGGCGTCCCGATCGTCGGGCTCGACGACTCGGGCGGCGCCCGGATCCAGGAGGGCGTGATGAGCCTCGGCGGGTACGGGGACGTGTTCCTCCGGAACGTCGCCCTCTCCGGCGTCGTCCCGCAGCTGTCGCTCATCCTCGGCCCGTGCGCGGGCGGCGCCGTCTACTCGCCGGCGATCACCGACTTCGTCATCATGGCGCGCGGGCAGGGGCAGATGTTCATCACCGGCCCGGACGTCGTCCGCGCGGTGACCCAGGAGGAGGTCACCTTCGAGACGCTCGGGGGGGCCGACGCGCACGCCCAGCTGAGCGGCGTCTCGCACTTCACCGCGGCCGACGAGGGGGCGGCGATCGCCCTCGCGCGGACGCTCCTCGGGTACCTCCCGTCGAACAACCTCGAGGACCCGCCGGTCGCGGCGCCGGACCCGCCGGGGCCGGAGGCGGCGGCCGAGCTCGCCCGGCTCGTCCCGGAGGACTCGAACGCCGCGTACGACGTGCACGACGTGATCGCGCGGCTCGTCGACCGGCGGAGCTTCCTCGAGGTGCAGCCGGAGTGGGCCCCGAACCTCGTCGTCGGGTTCGCCCGCCTCGACGGCCGGCCGATCGGGGTCGTCGCGAACCAGCCGCGGGCGCTCGCGGGGACCCTCGACATGTCGGCGTCGGTGAAGGGGGCCCGGTTCGTCCGGTTCCTCGACGCGTTCAACCTCCCGGTCGTCACCCTCGTCGACGTCCCCGGCTTCCTCCCGGGGACGGTCCAGGAGCACGGCGGAATCATCCGGCACGGCGCGAAGCTCCTCTACGCGTACGCCGAGGCGACGGTCCCGAAGCTCACGGTGATCCTCCGCAAGGCGTTCGGGGGGGCGTACGACGTGATGTGCTCGAAACACCTCGGCGGCGACCTCAACCTCGCCTGGCCGAGCGCCGAGATCGCCGTGATGGGGGCCGACGGCGCCGTCCAGATCCTGTTCCGCCGCGAGCTCGAGGGGGCGGCGGAGGCGGACCGCGCCGCGCTGCGCGCCCGCCTGGTCGGCGAGTACCAGGCGGAGTTCCTCAACCCGTACCTCGCGGCGGAGCGCGGCTACATCGACGAGGTCGTCGACCCCGCGGAGACCCGCGAGCGGCTCGTTGCCGGGCTCGTCCTCCTGCGCGGCAAGCGCGAGGAGCGGCCGGCGCGCAAGCACGGGAACATCCCGCTCTAGGGCCCGGGACGGCGGGATCGATGGTCGGCTTTACCGAGACCGTCCTGCGCGACGGGCACCAGTCGCTCCTCGCGACGCGCATGCGCACGAAGCACATGCTGCCGATCGCCGAGGCGCTCGACGGGATCGGCTACCGGTCGCTCGAGGTGTGGGGCGGGGCGACGTTCGACGTCTGCCTGCGGTTCCTGCGCGAGGACCCGTGGGAGCGGCTCGCGGCGCTCAAGCGACGGATCCGCCGCACCCCGCTCCAGATGCTCCTGCGCGGGCAGAACCTGGTCGGGTACCGGCACTACGCCGACGACGTCGTCGAGGCGTTCGTCGCCGAGGCCGCGGCCCGGGGGATCGACATCTTCCGCGTCTTCGACGCGCTCAACGACCCGGAGAACCTCCGCGTCGCGCTCGCGGCGGTGAAACGGGCGGGGGCGCGGGCCCAGGCGACGATCTGCTACACCGAGTCGCCGGTCCACACCCTGGAGGCGTTCGTCGAGCTCGGACGGACCCTCGCGGCGATGGGCGCCGACGAGCTGTGCGTGAAGGACATGGCGGGGTTCATGCCGCCGCGCGCCGCCTCCCGGCTCGTGGGGGCGCTCGTGCGCGAGGTCGGCCTCCCCGTCGTCGTGCACACCCACTCCGCGAGCGGTCTCTCGACGCTCTCGTGCGTCGCCGCGGTCGAGGCGGGGGCGACGGCGATCGACACCGCGATCTCCCCGTTCGCCGGCGGGGCGAGCCAGCCGCCGACGGAGACGCTCGTCGGCGCGCTCGCCGGCGGGCCCCACGACCCGCATCTCGACCTGGAGGCGCTCGCGTCGATCGCCGAGTACTTCCACGGCGTCCTCGACCACTACCGGCCGATGCTCAACCTCCGGTCGCTGCAGACCGACCCCGGCATCCTCGTCCACCAGGTGCCGGGCGGGATGCTGTCGAACCTCCTCAACCAGCTCACGGAGCAGGAGTCGATCGGCCGCCTCGCCGAGGTGCTCGCGGAGATCCCGCGCGTCCGGGCCGACTTGGGCTACCCGCCGCTCGTGACGCCGACGAGCCAGATTGTCGGCGCGCAGGCGGTCCTCAACGTGCTCGTGGGCCGGCGGTACGGCCAGATCTCGCGGGAGGTGCGCGACTACGTCCGCGGGCTGTACGGGCACCCGCCCGGCCCCATCGACCCCGCGCTGCGCGCGACGGTCACCCGGACGGAGCCGGCGATCGATGGCCGCCCCGCCGATCTCCTCCCGCCCGAGCTCGACCGGGCCGTGGCGGAGGTCCGCGCCCTCGTGCCGGCCGCCGACCGGGCGGAGGCGATCTCGTACGCCCTCTTCCCGCTCGTCGTGCGGTCGTACCGGACCGCCCTCGCGGAGGGGCTCGCCGACGGGACGTTGGACGCGCTCGCCGTCGGCGTGGTGGCCGCGCTCCGGACCCCCCTCCCGCCGCCGGCCCCCGCGCCCGCCGCGTCGGCCGGGCCGTCCGCCTGGGGCCTCGCCGGCCGCACCGCGCTCCACGAGGGCGCGAGGAGGGTCGATGCGGCGCGTCGTCGTCCTTGACGGGGTGTCGACGGAGGTCGAGATCGACCTCGCGACGCGGACGCTCCTCGTCGGCGGCCGGCGGCTCCCCGTGCGCGTCGTCGCCGAGGCGGCCGGCCGGGTCGAGCTCGCCCTCGGCAGCGAGACGGTCGTCGTCGAGGGGTGGCCGGCGGGCGTCGTCGCGCCGCCGGCGACGATCGTCGTGAACGGCGAACGGTTCGCCCTCGCCCTCGGCCCCGAGGAGGCGGGGACGGCGCCGACCGTCCCCGCGCCCGGCGCGCCGCCGGCCGTCCCCGCCGCGCCCGCCGCCGGGACCGACGGACCCGGCGTCGCCGTGCGGCCCCCGATGCCCGGGCGCGTCGTGGAGGTCCGCGTGGCCGATGGCGCCCGCGTGAAGGAGGGGGACGTCCTCCTCGTGCTCGAGGCGATGAAGATGCGCAACGAGGTCGGAAGCCCCGTCGCGGGGACCGTCGCGGGGCTCGCCGTCGCGCCCGGCCAGAACGTGCGGGCCCGGGAGACGCTCCTGCGGGTCGTCCCGGACGCGCCGTAGCGCCGCCCCGGCGGCCCAGACGACCCTCAAATAGCGACCCCGGGTGCCGCGGGCGTGCCGCCGCCCCCTCCCCTCGTCCCGCGGGACGAGTTCACCTTCGAGATCCCCGCGTCGGCGGTCCCGGGGATGCGCGTCCCGGGGCGGCTGTTCTCGAACGCGCGGCTCCTCGCCGCCGTCGAGCACGATCCGGCGCTCGAGCAGGTCGCGAACGTCGCGACGCTCCCCGGCATCGTGGAGGCGTCGCTCGCGATGCCGGACATCCACTTCGGGTACGGGTTCCCCGTCGGCGGCGTCGCCGCGTTCGACCTCGCGGAGGGCGTCGTCTCGCCCGGCGGGATCGGGTACGACATCAACTGCGGCGTCCGCCTCCTCCGGACCGGGCGGACCGTCGCGGAGGTCCGTCCGCGCCTTAGGGAGCTCCTCGACGCCCTCTACCGGGCCGTCCCGTCCGGCGTGGGATCGAAGGGCGGCGTGACGCTCTCCGACGCCGACCTCGACGAGGTGCTGTCGGACGGCGCCGCGTGGGCCGTCCGGCGCGGCTTCGGCGTCGACGCGGACCTCGCGTTCCAGGAGGAGGGCGGCCGGATGGCCGACGCGGAGCCCGCCCGCGTCGGGGCGAGCGCGCGCAAGCGCGGGCACCGGCAGCTCGGCACGCTCGGATCGGGGAACCACTTCCTCGAGGTCCAGGCCGTCGACGCGGTCCTGTACCCCGAGTTCGCGGCGGCGCTCGGCCTCAGGACCGGCGAGGTCGTCGTGATGCTCCACACCGGCTCGCGCGGCCTCGGCCACCAGGTCGCGACGGACTACATCGCCGCCATGGACGCGCGGCTCGCGGCGGAGGGGACCCGGCTCGTCGACCGGCAGCTGTCGTGCGCCCCGATCGCGTCGGAGGACGGCCGCACCTATCTCGCCGCGATGGCCGCGGGGGCGAACTTCGCCTGGGCGAACCGGCAGCTGATCACCGACGGCGTCCGGCGCGCGTTCGCGACGGTCCTGGGGGCCGACGCGCCGCCCGTAGAGGTCGTCTACGATATCGCGCACAACATGGCGAAGGTGGAAACGCACGCCGGCCCCGACGGGCCGCGGCGCCTCCTCGTCCACCGCAAGGGGGCGACCCGGGCGTTCCCGGCCGATCGGCCCGAGGTCCCGGCCGCGTACCGCCCGTTCGGCCAGCCGGTCCTGATCCCCGGCGACATGGGTACCGCGAGCTACGTCCTCGTCGGACTCCCCACGTCGATGACCCGGTCGTTCGGCTCGTCGTGCCACGGCGCCGGCCGGCTCCTGTCGCGGCACGCGGCGGTCCGGCGGTTCCGCTTCGACGAGGTGACCCGCGCGCTCGCCGCGAAGGGGATCGTCGTCCGGGCCGCGTCGCGCGAGGGCGTGACCGAGGAGGCGCCCGGCGCCTACAAGGACGTGGAGGAGGTCGTCCGCGTCGCCGAGGGCGCGGGGCTCACCCGCCGCGTCGCCCGCCTCGTCCCGCTCGGCGTCGTGAAGGGCTGAGCTACTCCGGCGCGTCGTCGTCGTCGCCCCGGCGCCGGCGGCGGACGACCGCCCAGGCGACGACGATCGCGGCCGCCGCGACGACCGCGACGGCCCCGACGAGGAGCGGGGGCCCGAGGGGGAATCCGCCGGTCGCGGCGGTCGACGGCGACGCGGCGACGGTGAGGGGGAGCTCCGCCCCGCCGGTCGCGTTCGGGCCGACCGCCGACACGTTGAGGAGGTAGACCCCCGGGACGGTCGGGGCCGAGACCGGCACGACGGCGACCCCCGTCGGTCCGGTCGTCGCCGGCACGACGGTCGTCGGGGGCCCGCCGGAAGGCCCCACGGTGACGCGGAGGGCGAGATCGGCCGACGCGCAGTCGGGCGGCGTGACCGGCCCGCAGCGCGCCGTCGCCGTCGCCGTCACGGTGACGGTGCCGCCGGGACCGACCGTCGACCGGTCGACGACGAGCGCGACGCCGACCTCGAACGGGCTGTACGCGGCGATCGCGTACGTCGCCGAGGCGGTCTCGCCGGCCGCGTCCGTCATCGTCACGCTCGCGTTGAACGCCCCCGCGCCGTACGTATGGTTCACGACCGGGCCGGCTCCCGTGGTGCCGTCCCCGAACGCCCACGCGAACTCGTACGGCGGCGTCCCGTTCGCGGCGGCGACGGCGAAGTCGATCGGGAGCGGCGCGAGCCCGCTCGCCCGATCCGGGCCCCCGACGACCGAGGGGGGCTTCACCGTCTCGCCGACGACCGCGACGGCCCGGGTGCGGACGAGCGCGTCGCCGAGGGGGCTCGTGGCGGTCACGGTGACCGTAAAGTTGCCGGGCGAGAGGTAGAGGTGCGTGGCGGTCGACCCGGTCACGAGGGTGCCGTCCCCGAAGTCGATCCCCACCGTCGGCGGGAGGCCGGGCGGTCCCGACGCCCCGGCCGAGACGTTGACCCGGAGCGGGGTCGACCCGGCCGTCGGTCCGATCGTCTCCGCGAGGGAGAGCGCCGACGCGACCCCGGCGACCGGATCCGCTAGCACGATCGTGCCGGTCCAGTTCGTCCCCGCCGCGTCGGTGACGGCGAGCCCGATGGTGAGGGGGCAGCTCCCGTCGAGGAGGCACGGGCTCTCGGCGTACGTCTGCTCGACCGTCGCGCCGAACGCGGAGTCGCCGTCCCCGAGGTCCCACCGGACGGTGTACGGGCCGGTCCCGCCGGTTGGGAACGCCATGAACGTGACGAGCCCGCCCGCCGGGACGGCCGCGGAGGGTCCGACGGCGGCGCCCACCGAGAGGTTCGTCGCGTCGGTGGGGGCGACGGGATCGACGAGGAACGTCGCGCCCGTGGTGCCGCCCGCGCCGTCGGTGACCGAGGCCCGTACGACGACCGGTCCGGCGGTCGCGAAGACGTGGGTCACGTTCGCGCCCGTCGCGGCCCCGCCGTCGCCGAACGTCCAGTTGAAGGCGGAGGCGTTCGCCTCGTACCCGCCCGACACGGCCGCCGAGAAGTCGACGCTTAGCGGCGTCGGCCCGGTGAGGCTCGTGTGCCCGAACGTGGCGACGAGCCGGGGGTAGAGGGTCACGTTCACCGTCGCCGTCACCTCCTGATTGAGGCTATCGTCGACCGTCGCGACGACCGTGTGGTTGCCGGGAACGGAGAAGATCCCGCAGCTGCACGCGTTCACGTACGGATCGTCCGTGGTGTACCGGACCGAGATCGGCGGGACGCCGCCGGTCGTGTTCACGTCGAACGGGAGGTCGCCCGGAAGGTCCGCGGCGATCACCGGGACGGTGAACGTCGCGTTGAGCGCCGTCGCCGCCTGGCACGAGGCGGGGGTGGGGCCCCCGACCGTGACCGCCTCCTGGTCCGAGACCCCGCCCGAGGGCGGAGCGCCCGCGCCGACCGCCACCACGGCCGCGCAGAACGCCCCCGCCGACCCGAAGGTGTGGTTCACCGCGCTCGCCGGCGAGGTGAGGTACGTGCCGTCCCCGAACGTGTACTCGAAGGTGTACGGGACGGCGCCGCCGGACGCATTCGCGCGGAACGTGACCGTCGCGCCGACCGCGGGCGAGGTCGACGATACGTTGAGCGTCACGGAGAGGGCGTGGCCCCCGCCGACGACCACGACGATCGGCGGGGAGACCGCCGAGTCGCCGGCGGTGTCGAACACCGTCGCCCGCACGACGAAGACGCCCGTCCGGAGGTAGACGTGCGAACCCGTCGCGCCGGAGACGACGGTCGCATTCCCGTCGCCGAAGTCGAGGTCGGCGAGGGCGATCGACCCCGCGACGCCCGACTCGGAAAGGTGGAACGTCGCGTTGAGCCCGACCGGGCCGACGCGGGGGTTCGCGAGGAGGTCGACCGACAGCGACGACGAGGCGGGGGCCCCCGCCGTCAGGGTCGGCTCGAGCTGGCCGAAGTCGGGGGTGCCGAGGCCGGTGACGGGGTCCCACCCCGTCCCCGCGCTGTAGCCGTTCCACCCGCCCGTGATGTCGTGGAACGCGCTCGAGGCCGAAAGGCTGCGGGCGGTGGTGTAGAGCGACGGCGCGAGATCGCCGAGCGATCCCCCGGCGAGCCCGTCGGCGACCGCCTCGAGTCCGGCCCACATGGGGCAGGCGGCGCTGGTGCCGCCGACCCCGACCGTGAAGCCGTTGTACAGGATCTGCACAGTCGACGCGGCGACCAGCGCCACGTCCGGCACCCCGCGCGTCGACGGCGACGAGGGAAGTCCCGAGGCGGCCTGCCAGGGGGGCCGGGGGAACGGCGCGAACCCTCCGCCGGAGCCGCCCTCGTTATCGCAACCCGGGCTCGTTGCCCCCGACGCGTTCCCGCTCCAGCCGGTCTCCGACGACCAGCCGCCGTTGAGGAGCGTGAGGAGCGTCCCGCCGACCCCCGTGACCCACGGGTCGGACGCCGGGTAATCCGTCGAGAAGCCGCTCGTGCCGGCGGCGGCGCCGCAGTCCCCGCTCGCCGAGAAGACCCCGATCCCCTCGGCGGCCGCCTCGGCGAGGACCGGGTGGAGGAGGGTGTACGAGCCGTCGGCCGTCGCGTTGCACGCCGACGCGCACGCCCCCGAGTATGCGTTGTAGACGCCGACGTCGTTCTCGCCCCAGCTGAGCGAGATCACGTCGACCGCCTGGTGCGCGACGAGCCAGTCGACCGACGCGTACAGTCCCGCAGTCGGATCCGGGGCGAACGTCATGTCGATCGTCGCGCCGGGGGCGAGGGCCCGGCTCCACTCGAGGTCGAGCGCCTCCTCGAGCCCCCACCCCGAGTTGGTCCGGTTGAGGTTGCGCGGGGTCGGCACCGGGTAGACGAACGCGACCGGACTGGCGGGGAGTTTGAAGTCCGAGGTGAACGTCGCGAGGTCGCTCGCGAGCGTCGTCTGGTTCTCGGTGCCGTCGTAGACGTCGACGACGCCGATCCGCACGCCGGACCCGTTCTCCCCGGCCGCGTAGAACGAGGAGACGTTGTACCCCTCCGCGATCGAGCACGGAGCGTATGGCGAGGACGAAGGGCATCCTGAGTCCGGCGTGGCGGTCGCGGTCCGCACCGACCCCGGGACGACCGCGCTGTCGGGTCGCGGGGGCGAGACGTTCCCCAGCCCGACCGCCCCGGACCACGGCAGCCCCGCGGGGAGCACCGCGGGGGTCAGATGGCTCACGAACGACCGACCGTTCGCCCGGAACTCCTCGAAGCTCGTTCCGAACGCCCGGCCGATCGCCGCGGCCGGCCCCTGCACGTACACGGTCAGTCGGTCGGGGGAGGTGGTCGTCGAGAGCCCCGTCCCGGCGAAGTACGCCTGCGCCGTCGCGTAGGTGTCGGCGGTCGGACCGAACCTCTCGGCGACGGTCGAGACGTTGAGGAAATGATGGTACTGGACCGTTCCCGGGGTGTACTCGAGCGTCGTCATCGCCTCGAGGCCCGTCGGATCCCGCGGCGCGAGCCCGACCTCGACCGCCATCGGGAGGGCGGCGGGCACGGGCCCGAGCCGTTCGACCGACGGTCCCGGAACGAACGCGGGAGCGATCACGACGCTCCCGCCGGCGGTTGTGCCACCCGGCGCCGGGCGGGCGGCTCCTTCCCCCGGCGTCTCCCACGGGAAGGCGAGCGCCGTCCCCACGAGCGCCGCGACGATCGCGACCCCGATCGCCGCCCGGACCCCGCGTCCGGCGCGTTCCCGCCCGGCGTCCGCCGCGCGCGCCTTCCGCCCCACGAGCGGGGAAAGCAGGCCCGGGGCCGCTATTAACCCGTGTCCCGGCGGCCCCGCCGGGCGTCCGCCGGCGCGCGGCGGCCCACGAGGCTTTTACCCTGACCCCGCTCCCCCGGGCGTGGTCGCCCTGACGGCGCTCGACGGCTGGCTCATCGCGGCCGCGCTGATCGGCGCGTACGGCGTCGTCCTCGCGCTCCTCCACCGCGCCGGCCGGCTCGGACCCGACCGGGCGCTCTCGCTGTTCGGTCCGGCGCTGATGATGAAGACCCAGCGGGGCCGGGGGCTCCTGGACCGGCTGGGCCGGTACCGGCGGTTCTGGTCGGTCGCTTCGGCGATCGGTGTCGGCCTCGCCGCGGCCGCGATGGCGCTCGTCGTCGGGGTGCTCGCGGTCGACGCGGTCATCGTGGCGCAGACGCCGTCGGTGTCGACGGCGACGCCCTCGGAGGCGCTCGCCCTCCCCGGGCTCAATCCCATCATCCCGATCGGGTACGGGATCGTCGCGCTCGTCGTGGGGATCGTGCTGCACGAGCTCGCCCACGGCGTGGTCGCCCGGGCGGAGGGGATCCGGGTGAAGAGCCTCGGGATCCTCTGGTTCGTCGTCCCGATCGGCGCGTTCGTCGAGCAGGACGACGACGACATCACGAACGCCCCGCGCCGCCGGCGGCGCCGCGTCGCCGCGGCCGGGATCCTCGCGAACTTCGTCCTCGCCGTCATCTTCTTCGCCGTCGCCGCCGCCCTCGTCTCGACGTCGATCGCCCCGAACGCGACGGGCGCGGGCGTCGCCGGCGTCGTGGCGGGGAGCCCGGCCGCGAACGTGAGCCTCGTCCCGGGCGACATCATCACGGCGGTGAACGGGACCCCGACGCCGACGAACGACGCGCTGCTCTCGACGCTCGCCGCCACGCGGGCGGGCGAGGTGACGACGCTCTCCTACGTCGCGCCGTCCGGCGGGCCCGCCCGGACCGTCTCGGTGACGCTCGCCTCGCGCGCCTCGTACACGCACGTCGCGTCGGACGCCGGCAAGGGGTTCCTGGGCGTCTCCACCGACTTCCTCACGCCGGCGCAACTCAAGTCGGTCCTCGTCTTCCCGCCGACCAGCCCCGACGGCGCGCTCGCGGGCTCGACCGAGTGGCTCGTCCTGCCGCTCGCCGGCCTCTCGCCCGTCGCCGGGACGACGGCGGCGTACTTCCACGGAACCGGCCTCTTCGCGGGCGCCGACCTCGGCGGGCTCTGGATCGTCGTGAACATCTTCTACTGGCTCTCCTGGATGAACCTCCTCCTCGGGCTCTCGAACGCGCTGCCGCTCGTCCCCCTCGACGGCGGTCTCCTCTTCCGGGACTTCGTGGGCGGCGTCGCGAGCCGGCTCCGGCCGATGTGGGCCCCCGAGCGGCTCAACCGGTTCACGGGTTCGCTCACCGCCGTCGCCTCGGTCACCGTCGTCTTCCTCCTCGTATGGCAGTTCGTCGCACCCGCCCTCTAGGCGGCCCCGAGCTGCTGGGGGAGTACCCGTTCCTTCCCGGCGCGGAGGCGCTCGTCGCGGAGCTCGCGCCGTCGCTCGGCGACCTCCTCGCCGACCCCGTCTACGCGCGGGCGCGCGAACTCGGCCGGGCGCGGGTGCGGACCGCCCTCGCGGACCCGTCCGGAACGACGGGCGTGGGCGAGCTCGCCCGGGCCACGCCCGAGGAGCGGTTCCTCTCGTTCACGTTCGCCCGTCTCCTGGTCTCGGCGAGCTTCGCCCCCGCGGCGGTCCGGCGGTGGGCCGTCGCGGAGGCGAAGCAGGGATACGGCCGGTGGCGGGGCGCGCCCGCGGAGGAGCTCCGCGAGGTCGCCCGCCGGCTCGAGTTCCCGATCGAGCCGGACGGCGACTTCGCGACGCTCGCGGTCCCGGACTACGTGCGGCTCGCGACGCCGATCCGGGAGGGCGACTTCCGCCTCGCCCAGCAGGCGGTGCGCGCGGGCCGCGTCCGGGTGGGACGCGATCGGGCCGCGCGACTCCTCCAGGAGGCCGTCCGACTCTCGCTCACGGCCCCGATCGCCCTCGACGACGAGGTCCGTCGGACGATCGTCGCGCGGGAGGCGTCGTTCCTCGCCGAGATCGCGGAGCGGATCCCGGCGCCCCCCGCGGCGGCCGGCGGGCCGGCCGGTCCGGTCGACCCCGCCCGGTTCCCGCCGTGCATCCGGAAGATGCGCCGGATGCTCGAGGCCGGGGAGAACCTCTCCCACGCCGGGCGGTTCGCCCTCGCCGCGTTCCTCCACCGGGCCGGGGTCGACGCGGAGGGGATCGTCGACGCCTACCGGGGCGCGCCGGACTTCGACGAGTCGATCACGCGCTACCAGGTCGAGCACATCACGCAGCGGGACGGGGGACGCGGCTACACCCCGCCGGAGTGCGAGACCCTCCGGAGCCACGGGCTCTGCTTCTGGGACGGCGATCCCGGCGCGACCGCCCTCTCGGACCGGGGCGCGGACCTGTTGTGCCACCGCCCGGTCCGGTCGCCGCTCCAGTACTACCGGATCCGGGGGGGCCGCGTCATCGCGGAGGCGCCGGACGGACCGGATCGAGCGCCGAGTACGCCCGCCACGCCCGGGCGACCGCCGTCGCCTGGCCCGCGAGGATGACGTAGAGGAGCGCGACGTCGATCACGGTGATCCCGATCCCGGCCACGACGAACCGCTCGAACGGCGCCGTCGGGGCCCACGGCCACGGGAGCGCGAGGTCGAACTCGAGGAGCGCGGCGCCCGCGAGCAGGAGGAGCCGGTCGGCGCGGGAGAGGAGGCCGCCGTACGACCGGCCGAGGCCGAGCGCCTGGGCCTGCGTGCCCATGTAGCTCGTGAGGAGGAGGCTCACGAGGGCGAGGAGCGCGAGGATCGGCTGGGCGAAGCTCGAGAACGCGAGGCCGAGGAGGAGCGCCACGTCGGCGTACCGGTCGAACACGTGATCGACGAGGTCGCCCCGAGGCGAGGCGGTGCCCGTCGTCCGGGCGACCTCGCCATCGAGCACGTCGAAGACGCCGCTCGCGAAGACGAGGAGGCCGACGGGGAGGAAGAGGAGCGGCCCCGCCCAGCGGGCGGCGGCCGCCACCGCCGCGGCCGCGACGGCGAGGAGGAGCGCGACGAGGGAGAGCCGGGACGGCGGCCAGCCGAGGAACGGCCGGGCGAGCCGACGGACGTACGGGGCGACGCGGGCCCGGTACCCCTCGACGACCATCGACGGGCCTACCGGGCGCCGCCCAAAAGATACGCGGGGACCTCGGGGTCGGCCAGCCAGTCGATCCGCGGGGTCCTCGGCGGCCGGCCGCCCAGGACCCACGCGCGGATCGCCCGGGCGACCGACGCCGGGGCGCGCCGCGTCGTGTCGATCTCGATCACGGACCGTCCGAGCCGGGTCGCCTCGAGGAGGATGAGGTCGGTCGCCTCGGCCACGGCGTTCGCCCGTCGGTCCGCCGCCGTCCCGCGGCGGGCTCGGGCGAGCCGACGGCCGAGCTCGACCGGATGGCACCGCAGCACGATCGTCCGACGGATCGGGAGGAGGTGCGCGAGGTGGCCGACGACGACCTGGGGCGGCACCGGCGTGCCCCGGACCGACCGCGCGAGCCGGCCGAGATCGACCTCGACCCCGGGACCCATGCGTCGGCCGGCGCCAGTCGCGAGCGCCCGAGCCCCCACCTCCTCGACGCCGATGCCGGGCCCCAGGAGCCTCGCGACCGTCGACTTCCCGGTCCCGGGGGTCCCCGTGAGGGCGAACCACCCCCGGCCCGCGCGCGGACGGCGTGGGGCCGGCCGGCCGTCGGCCCGGCGGGCGACCATCACCGGCGAAGAGGGGGGAGAAGGTCTTTAAACAACACCTCGCATGGCGCGCCCGGCCGCCGGTAGCGGCGACCGTCCGGTGGAGTGAACGATCCGATGCTTGAAGGGGCCCGCCCATCGCGCACGCTCGGCCGGTTGAACGTCCGCTCGTCGCTCGTGATCGCCGTCGCGGTCCTGTCGATGGGAAGCGGGCTCCTCGCCGGGGTCCCGGGCGCTCCGGCGACCGCCGCGCCTCCCGTCGCCCACTTCGCGCCCTCGGCGATTTCGGCCCCCGGGCTCCAGTCGGGGCAGGCGCTGCAGCAGTCGCCGTACACGACGATGCCCGGCACGGGGCTCTCGAGCTTCCCGAACGCGACCGGGACGGCCCCCGCGCCCGCGAACGACCCGATCGCCTTCACCATCGGCTTCACCCTCCAGAACGAGTCGCTGCTCGAGGAGATCCTCACCGAGCAGCAGGTGCCCGGCTCCCCGATGTACCACCACTGGCTCACCCCGCAGCAGGAGGCGGCGTACTTCGGCCCGAACCCGGTCGTCGTGCAGAACACGATCAACTACTTCACGTCGCTCGGCTTCCAGGTCGGCACCCGCGGACCGATCTCGGTGTCGTTCACGGGCGGGGTCGGGGAGGCGAACGCCGCCTTCCACACCCAGATCGTGAACGTGACGCTGAGCCCGGCGGTCGAGGCGGCGACGTACGGGACGCCGCTTTCGCTGCCGACCGCGATCGCCCCGGGGATCTCGACGGTCAACGGCCTCAGCTCCTACGCGATCGCCCACCCCGAGCACTTCGTCGACCCGGCGAACGCGGGGGACGTCGTCGCCCCGGCGCCGTTCGCCCCGTCCTCCCTCGCGACGGACCTCTCGAGCGCCCTCACCGCCGAGACGTCCGTCAACATCTCCCAGGCGTTCAACTTCACGAACCACGCGTTCATGTGGCTCCACTACTACTCGCAGAGCCGCGCGACGTTCCGGTCCACCCAGTTCATCAGCCCGGGATCCCTCGACTACCTCTACAACGCGACGTCCCTCCTGAACGCCGGGTACAACGGCAACTCCACCGGGACCCCGATCCGCATCGCGATCGTGATGGCCGGCGGGATCAACCCCGACGACATCAAGGGGTACGGGCAGCTCGTCTTCAACAACCCGATGGCGGTCTACGGCCGCCTCACGCCGTACCCGATCGACGGATCGTTCACGACGAACGGGACCCAGACGTACACCGACGACGGGTCGGGCGAGATGGCGCTCGACATCGAGTACTCGGCGACGATGGCGCTCGGCGCGCACATCGAGGCGGTCTACGGCCCGTGCCTCTGCACCAACGTGCTCGACGACGACTACGCCTTCATCGACGGCATGTCGTCGACCACCTTCCCGAACATCGTCTCGAACTCCTGGGGCGGCGACGAGGACACGTTCGGCGGCAACCTGTACGGGCCGAACTGGCAGAACGCGCTCACCATGCACCACTACTTCATGCTCATCGACGCGCGCGGGGCGACGATCCTCGCCTCGAGCGGCGACGGCGGCGGCTTCGACACGGGAACGGGGATCCTCGCCGGTAGCTTCCCCGCGACGGACCCGTACGTCCTCAGCGTGAACGGCCTCCTCACCTCCGAGGCCGACTCGTCCGGCTCGCAGTTCCCGGCGGTCGACTCGCTGGGCCTCGCGAACCTCACGATCTGCGAGGCGACGACGACGTGCCTCTTCTACGACTACCCGGTCCACGTCGACTCGGCGACCCAGCTCCACCAGCAGGCGTTCTGGTACGAGCCGATCCGGAACACCACCCTCACGAGCGCGCCCCCCGAGGCGTCGGGCGGGTTCGGCGAGAGCTACTTCTACAACCAGACCTGGTTCGAGCACGGGATCGGCGTCCCCGACGTCGGCCGGGCGCTCGGGAGCGGCGTCGCCGCCGAGGCCGACTTCAACATGACGATCTTCTTCGACGGGTCGTTCGAGTGGTTCTACGGCGGGACGAGCTTCGCCTGCCCGACGACCGCCGGCATGTGGGGGCTCATCGACGACTACCTGGGGGCGCATGGCCAGTCGACGTTCCAGGGCGACGGGAACGTGCCGGTCTTCCGCGTCGGGAACGCGTGGCTCAACGGGAACCTCTCGCTGAAGCCGTTCTACGACGTCTCGACGGGGAACGGCACCAGCTACTGGGGCAACTACGGCGTCGACCAGCAGTACTCGTGGCCGCCGGGACAGAAGTTCCCGTACGCACCGGGCGGCTGGACGACGTACGGCAACACCACCCCCGGCTGGGACTTCCCGACGGGCTGGGGGTCGATGAACGTGTACAACTTCGCCCACGACCTCGCGACGCTCGAGTCGATGCCGGGGACGTTCTCGACGCTCAACGGCGCGGGGACGGCGTTCGACGCCGGCGCGTGGGCGTACATGACCCTCAACTCGACCTACACGATCCACATGAACGCGACGACGGCGTTCGCGGCGTCGAACCCGACCGTCACGGTGAAGTTCATCGGGGAGGACGGGTCGGCCGGAACCTACTCCCCGAGTCTTACCCTGGTTGCAACGCCTAGTCTCGGATACAACTTCCAGCTCGATACGAGCCAGACGCCGTTCAACGGACCGGGGTTGATCCTGTTCGAGGCCGGCAACACGAGCACCCCGTCCGCGGGGTTCATGTACACCTGGATCAGCTACCCGGTCCCGGTCGGCACCCTCAACGTGACCGTCGTCGCCCCGGGCGAGCCGAGCGGGATGGTCGGCGGCTACGCGCAGTTCAACCCGTGGCCCGCAGGGTACGACGCGCCCGTCGTCGTGGCGCCGAGCTGCTGCACGCCGTACCCCAACACGTTCACCGTCCGGGTGACGCTCGACGGGCACGCCGTCTACAACGCGGTCGTCACCGCGACGATCCCCGACACGAGCGTCGTCGCCTGGCAGGGGTCGAAGGCGCAGGGCGCGACCGACGGGAACGGCCGGACGGAGAGCTACCTCACGACCAACATCCAGTCCCAGACGTACACGAACCTCACGGGGTACGCCCTCGTGTACACCTGGAACGTCATCGACCCGACGGTCTACACGGTCTCGGCGTCGTACGGGCCGAACTCGGCGCAGACGACGTACAACATCCTACCGGGCCCCAACGTCGGCACGACCGACTCGTACGGGGGGACCTACTCGCAGCTCAACACGATCGGGTTCATCCTGAAGCAGCTCCGCCAGCCCGTGAACAACGCGACGCTCAACCTGTGGGCCCCCAATTCGCTCAACATGAGCGAGTACTACGACCTCGTCTACGGCTGGGCCGGCGAGATCATCCCCGTTCACGTGAACGACTACCAGGGGAACCCCCTGAGCGGCCTCAAGGTCTGGTTCGGCAACATGGACCTCGGCGGCGAGAACCGGTTCTACCACTACGAGCCGTCGTTCGGGGTCGTGGGGGTGACCAACACCTCCGGAACGACGTCGTATACCGACGTCAACGGCAACGCCCAGCTCTACATCCCCCAGAACGAGTCGCTGGACTTCTACACCTACCAGAACGGCACGCCGTTCTCCGGCTTCGGCTACCTCGCGGCGAACGTGCCGGGCGCCTCGAACCGGACGTTCAGCTACACCGAGCAGTGCCAGCCGCAGCTCCCCAACCCCAAGACGACGATCACGTGCCAGTACAACGACACGTACGAGCGGAACTACACGAGCGTCCCGATGATCGTGCTGCCGGATCCCGTGCGGGCGTGGACCCAGACGACGTCGCGGGTCCAGCGGGACTTCTTCGGCGAGGGCGCGAAGATCAACGTGGGGGTCCAGGTGTCGCTCCCGACGAACGACCCGTGGATCACGGGGATCGGCTACAACTGGCCGGCCGGCACCGAGCACGTGACCCAGGTGACCGCGTACGTCGACGGCGGCTACGCGGCGAGCTTGAGCCCGGACGTGCCGCCGAACTGGCAGCTGTTCAACACGTCGGTCAACCTGACGCAGACGTACGCGGCCGGCGTGCACACGCTGCTCGTCGTAGTCAACGACAGCGTCGGACACACGTTCACCTCGAAGCACACGTTCATCATCGGCAGCATCGCGGTCACCGACCTGGGCGTGCAGAACACCTACACGCCGGTGCCGTTCAACCTCACCTGGAAGCTCGACATCCCGGCGAACCAGATCAACAACCACACGTTCAACCAGTCCCTCGACATCCGGTACGTGACGGCGGGCTGCGGAGGCACCCGGTCGCCGTGCCCGGACGTGGTCAACTACTCCGAGCCGATCCACAACCAGGTCGCCGACTACTACCAGCTGCTCAACCTGACCCTCCTCAACCTGGAGCACTTCTACTCCGGGTCGACGCAGCTGCCGCCCGGCCAGTACCAACTCCTCATCTGGCTCAACGCGAACCACAGCGGATCGGTCGTCGCCCAGATCAATACGTTCCTCGTCTTCGACCCCGTCATCGGCTACCTCAACGGGCCCGGCGCGAACGCGACCGTACCGCTCGGGAACGTCACGATCTCGTACTCCTACTCGGGCGACTACATCGAGGGGGCGAACCTCTCCGTCTACGCGTCGTCGGACCTCACGACGCCGATCTTCAACGTCATCGCCTTCGTACCGGGGGCGGGGGGCGAGCTGCGCGGGGGCGCCGTCGGATGGACGGCGGTCAAGGAAGGCGCCTACCAGATCCGGCTCACCCTACAGACCCCGTTCGCCCCGTACAACACGACGGCGTACCAGGTGAACGAGACCGTGTACGTACAGGCGACATCGGGGATCGTCTACCAGAACGCGTCGACATCGGCGAGCCCGATCGGCCACATGAACCCGGCCGAGACCGCGACGATCCTCGCCCTCGTCGCCGCGATCCTGGGCCTCCTCGTCGGCCTCTGGGTCGCTCCCGGACTCCGCGGCGGCGGGGCCGTCGTGTCGGCCAAGCCGGGACCCAAGCCGTGGGAGGAGGGCCAGCCGGCCGGCAAGCAGGCGGCCCCGATCGTCTGCCCGGTCTGCAAGGACGAGTTCTCGACGGAGTTCGCGCTCCACGAGCACCAGAAGATCGTCCACGGGATCGAGGCGTAGGTCCGGTCCGGCGACCCAGGCCGGCCGCGGTGCGCCGCACGGGCGTACGCGCCCGCGCTCCGCGCGCGGCCGGCGTTCAACACTCGTTCGACGTGACATTTAAGCCTTAGAAGGCGTCCCGTCTCACATGCTCCGCCCGAGAGGGACATCGCTCGGACTGTGGTCGATCGCGGCTCTGTTGGTGACGGCAGTGGCGGGGTTCGTCGGCCCTGCCGCGTTCCTGGGCCACTCCGCGGGCGCGGCCGCCCCGCTCGGAGCGCACTCTCCCGCCGTTCCGTCGGCGAACGCCCCGATCGCGGCCCCGCTCGTGGCGCCCGTCCACCCGGCGACCGGCAACGAAAGCGGCAATCTCTCGGCGAGCGCGACGATCACGTCGACGTACACGGGGACGAACGTCGTCCCCGTCGAGATCGACTGGACGATCAGCGTGGTCAACACGTCGCTCGACGCGAGCAACGTCTCGATGAGCCTCCTCGTGATGAACGGCCCAGACGAGGTCGCGAACTGGTCGGAGGCGGTCGTCGCGAACCAGACGGACTATACCGACATGGTGACGTACGACGTGCTGACGAGCGAGGAGTACAACGGCGGGATCCTGCCGACGAGCCCCTACACGTTCACGATCTGGGTCACGGCGTGGAACGCGTCGAACGGGAGCGTCCCGTGGGTCAACGCGAGCTCGGCGCCGGTGACCGCGACGCTCGGCATCGTCAACGTCAACGGCCTCTTCTCGAACACCCTCCCGCTCTATGACGCGCTCCCCGCGACGATCAACTGGAACACGACGGTCACCGGCAACACCGGCACCGTGATCGACGTGAACAACACGACGGTCTCCCTCGAGTTCCGGTACATCACGAGCGGCTGCAACTCCGTCTTCGGGTACGGCACGCCGTGCCCGACGATCTCGAACACGTCCGTCGACTTCAGCGCGACGGGCGCGTACTCGATGACGTTCGACCAGTCGGTGATGCAGGGCGACTTCCCCGGCGGCCTCAACCCGGGCGAGTACCAGGTGATCGTCTGGACGACGATCATCAACAGCCAGAACCCCGACCAGGCGGCGCGCACGGGGGCGATCGCGCAGTACTTCTACCCTGTCCTCTCCCCGAACGCGGCGACGTTCCTGTCGCCGAGCCCGCTCGAGAACGCGACGGCGGGGAACGTGACGATCTCGGTCGCGTACACCGCGCAGTACCTCTCGGCGGCGAACGTGACGGTCTACGCGGGGTCGACGTCGACGGTCGTCTACCTGGAGGGGGTCTTCCAGGCGGCGGCGACGTACCACTTCGCCACGGTGACCTGGATGGGCGCGCCGGCCGGCACGTTCCGGATGGTCCTCTCGCTCACCACGACCGCCGGCGCCGCGGGCGGCGCGACCTCGTTCACGAGCTGGTTCAACCTGACGGCCGCGCCGACGGCGACGGGCGGCGGGACGGTCTACATCAACACGACGACGTACCACAACACGACGACCGCGAGCAGCGGCAACACGATCGCGGGCCTGTCGCCCGGGGTCCTCGCCGCGGTGCTCCTCGTCGTGGGCCTCGTCGTGGGGATGATCGTGGCGATGCTCCTGGGCCAGATGATGTGGGGCGGCCAGAAGCCGCAGTCCCCGCAGCCGTGGCAGGGGAAGAGCACGACGAGCGAGCCGATGTCCTCGTCGGAGCAGGAGAGCAAGGACCACCCCAAGACGCCCGGGATGTGAGGTAGGGCGGGGGGCCTTTCGGGCCCCCTCGCCGCGCCGCCGTCCTGGCCCCGGCGAACCCCTTCTTCTTCTCCCCTGCCCGCCTGCTTCTCCGTCGGGCGGTAACCCGCGGCTCCCCGGAGCGGCAACGAGCCGCTCTGGGTGGGTGGTCTTTAGTTTCCGGCGCGCTCGACAGAGAGCATGGCAGGGTCTGCGCGCGGGAGCTCGAACCGTGGGGCCGGCCGGCGGGTCCGCGCCGTCCTGTTCGACCTCGATGACACGCTCTACGACCACACCCACGCGGCCCGGGCCGCCCTCTCGGCGATGCGACGGGACGACCCCCGACTCCGGCGGGTCCCGTTCGGGACGCTCCTCGACCGGAGCGAAGCGATCCTCGCCGACGTCCACCGGTCCCTCGTCCTCCCCGGCCGGCTCTCCCGCCCGGCCGCCCGGCGGGAGCGGATCCGCCGTCTCTACGGGACCCTCGGCGTCCCCCTCGGGGAGGCCGAGGCGGACCGCGTCGCGAGCCTCCGCCAGGCGGCGTACGCGAAGCACGTCCGGACGGTGCCCGGCGCGGTGCCGCTCCTCCGGGCGCTCCGCCGGTCCGGACGGGCGATCGGGATCGTCTCCAACCACCGCGTCGCGGAGCAGCGGGCGAAGCTCGCCGCTACCGGATTGGACCGCCTCGTGGACCACCTCACCGTCTCGTCGGAGGTCGGCTGGACGAAGCCGGACCGCCGGATCTTCCACGCGGCGCTCGACCGCGCCGGCTGCGCGCCGGCGGAGGCGGTGATGGTCGGCGACGCGTACGCGGCCGACGTCGTGGGCGCGCTCGACGCCGGGCTCGCGGCGGTCTGGTTCAACCGGTTCGGTCGCCCCCGGCCGGACCGCCGTCCCGGCGTCGTCGAGCTCGACCGGCTCGCGCCGGTCGCGCAGACGCTCCCGCGGATCCTCGCCGCGCGACCCGCGTTACGCGCCGCCGGCCGGCACGGGGTCAGCGGAACCGGAGCGCGGTGAACGACCGTCGCCAGGCCCGCACCTCGCCGCGGAGCCGCTCGCCGCCGGGTCCGCTCCGGTAGAGCAGCTCCGCGAGCCTCGGCATCTCCTCCGGGACGAGGCCGAGGCGGGCGATCTCCGCGGTGCCGAGGCGGCCGACGAGGTCGGCGATGAGGTGGCTGCGCTCCCACCGGCGCGCGAGCGCCCCGGGCGCGAGCCCGTGGCGGGCGCGCAACTCCGCCCGGTCGAGGTGGAGCTGGTGGGACTCCGTGAACCCCCGGTCCGCGGCCCGGAGCGGGATCCCCCGCTCCATAAGCGCGCGCCCGAGCGCGCGCGCGTTCTCGACCGTCGTCCGTGCGTACTCGGCGCCCCACCGCTCGAGCTCGAGGAGCGTCTGCCCCAGCGCCGCGATCCGGTTCCAGTGGGCGTTGTCGAGGACCCGCCAGGCGAGCGCCGGGGCGATCTGCTGGAACAGGTCCTCGCGGTCGGTGGCGAGGAGGCCGCCCTGGGGCCCGGGGAACGACTTGTGCGTGCTGCCGAAGACGACGTCGGCCCCCTCCCGCAGCGGGTCCTGGAACCGGCCCCCGGCGACGAGGCCGAGGACGTGCGACGCGTCGTACAGCACGAGCGCGTCGTGGGCGTGCGCCGCCTCGGCGATCGCGCGGAGGGGGTACGGGAACAGGACGAAGCTCTGGCCGAGGACGACCGCGGCGGGGCGCTCGCGCCGGATCTCCTCCGCCACTTCGTCGGCATCGAGGGGCGTCGCGGGGGAGGTCGTCGGGAGCGGCCGGACCGACCAGCCAAAGAGCGCCGGCAGGTACCCGGGCGCGTAGCCGTCGTATCCGCCCGCGGACGGCTCGACGGCGAGGAGCTTCGCCCCCCTCGGCAGGAGGGGCGCGAGCGCGGCGACCGCGGCGATGTGGCCCGAGAGCGGCCGGGTCGTCGCGTGGCGGCCGTGCAACAGCCGGGCCGCGGCGGCGTCGGCGAGCGCCTCGATCGCGTCGGTGTACCGGGTCCCGGCGTAGCTGTTGTCGAGCCGCTCCCCCTCGAACTCCGCCTCGAACGGCAGCGTGTACCGCCCGGCGAGGTCGCTCCCGAGGTACCGGCGCGCGGTCGGCGAGAGCGCGTTCTCGCTCGGAAGGAGGTTGAAGCACTCCCGCCCGCGCCACCGGTCGTGGGCGCGGACGAGGCGGGCGAGCCGCGCCTCCTCAGTCGGGGCCGTCGGCCCCATCGGGACGCTCCGCCGGCGGCGGGGCGATCGCTCCGCCGCGGCCGCGGGCGACCTTCCGGCGCTCGCGGTGCCCGCACCGGGGGCACGAGAGCTCCTTGGGCCCGATCTCGAGGAGCGCGTGGCAGACCTGGCAGCGGGCCGAGACGACGCCGAGGAGCGGCGGGGCCGTCGACAGCTTGATCGTCGGGCGGCTCTGGATGACCTCCGCGACGACGAGGTCGCCGGGCGAGAACTCGTCGTTCAAGCTCTCGGTGTACTCCGCCTTCGCCTTCGAGATGTGGATCGTCCCCTCGGGGGCGCCGGGGACGCCGCGCCGGCCCGAGGCGAGCGACAGCACGGTCACGATGACCATGGCGCTCTTCACCTCGTCGACGCGCGCGTACACCTCGTCGCCCTCCTCGAGGTGCGGGATGGCATGGAGGGCGTCCACGTGGACCGCCCGGTCCTGCACGTCGACGCGCCGGTGCCCGAGGAGCGCCGCGTAGATCCGGCCGTTGTCCTCGTACGTCCCCCGCCCCGGCACGAACTCCTCCGCCGTGCCCAGGAACTCGCCGGGAAGGACGAGCCCCTTCGCGCCCTCTTCCATCATCGCTGGCGCGGCCCCGACACGATCCACCGGTCGACGGCGAGGGTCACCGCCCGTCGCCGATGGTGCGGGAACGTGGCCGGGAGCCGCCAGTCGACCGGCCGGGTCGCGTCGATCCGGCCGCGGCGTGCGACCGCCTCTCTCGCTATAAAGGTTCGGGAGGCGGCGAGGGCGAACGCGTGGACCCGCCGGCCGCGGCGGAGCGCCTCCTCCCAGAACGGCCGGTCGGCGTGGGCGCGCTGGGCGCCGAACGGCGGGTTCATCACGACGGTGTCGACCGGTCCCTCGCCCGCGCCGACCGGGCGGACCTCCCAGGCGACGCCGACCCCCGCCTCGCGCGCCGCGCGCCGTCCCAGCTCGATCGCCTCCGCGTCGGCGTCGACCCCCGTCACCGGGTCGGCGCCGAGGATCGCCGCGCCGATGGCGAGCCGGCCCGTGCCGCAGCCGAGATCGAGGACCGAGCGGCCGGCGATGTCCCCCGCCTGCAGGGCGTCCCACAGGAGATCCGCCGCGAGCTCCGGCGGGGTCGCGAGCTGCTCGCGCGACGGGTCGGGGTGCGGGAACGACGGCACCCGGGCGAGCGCCCGGACGAGCTCGCTACGGCGCATCCGCCGAGCCGAACGCCGCTCGGACGGGTAACCCCATGGGGGCGACCGACCAGGAGGGGGCGACGTTCCTTCGGCGGTCCCGCGGGCGGGATGCGGGGAGCCGGATTTGAACCGGCGAACGCCTGCGCGGCAGGATCTCTTCGGCGGCCGATCGACCGCCGTTTAAGTCCTGCGCCGTTTCCGGGCTTGGCTATCCCCGCGGCCCTACCGCGCGGGGACCGGGGGCGGCGTCGCCTGTCCCTCGGCGGGAGCCGCGGCGGCGCGAGGCGCCGCGCGCTTCAGCGAGACCCGCTTCGGGAAGTACTTGAGGAGGACGACGTCGTTGACCGCCGAGACCCACCGGTACGGCACGTTGACGGGCTTCGACTCGTCGACTAACAGCGGGCTCGACTCCGCGACGTATATCCCGTCGATCTTCGACCCTTCGACGTCGACGACGACGTTGTCGACCTCGCCGAGCAGTCGGCCGTCCGGCGTGTAGATCTGGCGCCCCAGGAGCTCCGTCATCTCGACCAGCATGGATCGTCCTCGGCTCGACGGCGGGTCCCCCTTTTAGTCCTTTGCTCCGAACGGAACCGGCGCTACCCGTCGCCCGGGGCCGGCTCCTCCGTCTCGGACGACGGTTCGACGCGGCGGACCTGGGCTCCGTAGAGCTCGAGGAGCTCCTTCGTCGTGGTCGCATCGGTCGGACCCTTGTCCTCGCGGAACCGGCCGGTGAAGCGGGGGAACCGGAGCGCGAGGCCGGCGCCCGCGCGGACCGCGCCGTACCCGGCGCGGTGGATCGGGCTCAGCGTGAGCTCCGCGCCGGCGACCTCGAGGACCACGCCCGGGCGGAACCAGCGATCGGGTTCGAGCCCCGCCTCGATCCGATCCGGGCGCTCGTCTGTCTCGTACGGAGCGAGGCGGTCCGGGAGCGCCGCGAGCGTCGCGTCGTCGAAGCCGCTGCCGACCTTGCAGAACGTCTCGAACCGGTCGAGATCGGGGTTGTAGACGGCGAGGAGGAGCGCCCCGTACCGGCCCCCGCGGCGGCCCCGCCCGTGGAACGCCCCGACGACGACGCCGTCGATCGTGTCGGCGAGGCCCTGCGTGTAGTCGCGCTTGTACTTGATCCACCAGAACCCGCGCGCCCCGGCCCGGTACAGGCTCCCCGGCTGGAGGGACTTCGCGACGATCCCCTCGCAGCCGGCGGCGATCGCCTCGTCGAAGAACGCCTGCGCCTCGTCGACCGTATGGACGCGGCGCTGCTCGGCGAGCCGGACCCGTTCGGTCGGCCGGACGATCGCCGCGAGCCGCTCCCGCCGTTCGGGGAACGGGCGGTCGATCGTCGGATCGTCGCCCGCGAGGAGCACGTCGAAGAGGAAGACGCAGACCGGCACCTCCTCCTGGATGCGATCGAGGTCGTACTTCCGGCCCCGGCGGCGGGAGACCTCCTGGAACGGCCCGATCTCCTCCGTCTCCGGGTCGATCGGGACGCACTCCCCCTCCACGATCGCGGGCTTGACCGCGATCGCCTGGGGGAGCTCGGCCACCAGCTCGGGGAACTGCCGGCTCAGCTCCTCGAGCCGGCGGGAGAAGAGCCGGACCGGTCCCTTCTCGGGAACGTGGGCCTGCACGCGCAGGCCGTCGTACTTGTACTCGACGGCCGCCTCGCCGCCGAGGCGCTCGAGCACGTCGGCGAGCGTCGGCTCGCGCTCCGCCAGCATCGCGCGGACCGGGCGACCGACGGTGAGGCGCACGTCGGAGAGTCCCTCGAGGCCCCGCTCGTCGAGGGCCTCCGCGACGAGTCCCAGGTCGCTCGACACGTTGAACGCGGCCTCGATCTGGGCCCGCGCCTCCTTCGACCCCGCGCCGAACCGCTCGGCGAGCGCGTCGAGGATCGTCATCTCGCGCACGCCCAGGCGGAGCGTTCCCAGCACGAACCGCGTGAGCGATTTCGCCTCGCGCGCGTTCGCCCGGGCGAGGAGATCCGCGAGCCGGCGGATCCGCGTCTCCTGGGATCCTTCGCCGGTCTCGGCGGCGATCTCCGACAGGGCGGCGTACACCTCGGCGATCGTGAGCGTCGCGCCCCGCTTCGCGCGGTCGGTCCACAGCCCCTCGACGGTCGTCCCGAGGTCGCCCGACCGCTTGCGCGCGGCGGTGATCGCTTCGACGGTCTCGCCGGTCGCCGCCGCTACGGCCCGGGTCGCGAGCGACTCGGCCATCCCGAGCTCGACGCCCTCGTACTCCGGCCGCAGGAGCCCCTGGGAGAGGTAGAGCACGTGCCGAAGCTCTTCGCCGTGGACCCGACCGATCAGCTCGGCGAGGATCGTGCGCATCTCGAGCCGCTTGCGCGTCGCCGAGAGACGCTCGTAGCACTCGGCGAGCTCATCGAACCGCACCGGCGCTCCCCCCGGCGATCGACGCGCGGATCGCCGCCATGTTCGCCGCGACCGGGCCGCCCGCGAACACCGCGTTGCCGCAGACGAAGAACGTCGCACCGGCCTCGGCGGCGGGGCCGGCGGTCTCGACGGTGATCCCCCCGTCGACCGACAGGTCCGCCTTCGAGCCGATCGCGTCGAGGCTGGCCCGGGCCTCGCGAAGCTTCGGCAGCGCCTCGGGGAGGAACGCCTGCCCCGAGAACCCGGGGTGAACGCTCATCACCATCACCTGATCGAGGTCTTCGAGGAACGGCCGCGCCGCCGCGAACGGCGTCTCCGGCTTCAGCGCGAGACCCACCTCGACGCCGAGGGCGTGCGCCCGGCGGATCGTCTCGGCGGGGGGGTCCCCCGCCTCGACGTGGAAGACGAGGGTCGTACCTCCGGCCCGGGCGAACGGCTCGAGGTAGCGGGCGGGGGCGTCGATCATGAGATGGACGTCCAGCGGGCGGGCAGTGCGGGCGCGGACGGCCTTCACGAGCGCCGGCCCGAAGGAGATGTTCGGGACGAAGTGCCCGTCCATGACGTCGAGATGGAAGGCGTCCGCGCCGGCGGCCTCCGCGGCCCGCACCGCGTCCCCGATCGCGCCGAAATCCGCGCTCAGGAGCGACGGGGCGATCCGGCGCGGACGTCCCCCCGAAGGCACGGCGCGCGCAGCCGGTATGGGTATATATACAACCAACGGGGTCAGGAGCCCAGTTTCGGGGTCACCCGAGATTTGGTGGATTCGATGGAAGCGCGACAGGAGTGGGGGGAGCGTTCCGGACGTTGGGCGGGCCGCCGAGGGCTCTCGACGCCCACCGCCGCGGTGATCATGCTCGTCGTGATCGTCGCGGGCGGCGTCGGCGGGTACTTCGCGTTCAATTCCGCGGGGTCGAGCTCGTCCCCCGGGACGACGTCGACGCATTCGCCGCCGCCGACGTGTTGGCCCCCGACGAGTCCGATATGCACCTCGATCTCGACCGCCACCCACGACGCATCTCTCCTCGTTCCTTTTGCTTCCGCCCAGACTGGTAGCGTGGTGCCGTTCACGGCCCAGTTGCCGAGCAGCGACGGGTCGCCCTCGAACTACGTGTTCAACTTCGGCGACGGCACGAACGCGAGCCAGGCCGGGGCGACCGCCGACCACGTCTACTCCGCGCCGGGCCAGTACCTCGTCTCCGTGGCGATCACGGCGGGCGGGGCGCAGCACGACAACTTCCAGGCCCTCGGCACGGTGACGATCACCGCTTCGTTCACCACCGCGAACGCCGCGGCCCAGCCGGGCGTCTCGGGCATGATCACTGCGAACTCCAGCTCCACGAGCTCCCCCACCGGCGTCCTCTCGGCGGGACAGTACGTGACCGTCGCGGGCGTCTACACGAGCGCTCCGACCAACCCCGACTACGTTGAGCAGTCGCCCACGATCACGGCGTCTTCGACCACCGACGCGACAATCTCCGATGCGTCCAACACGAGCTCCGGCGCGTCCGCTAAGGTGACGTTCTCGACCACGGGGACCTACCAGGTGTCGTTCTCGGGGTCGAGCAAGAGCGTCTCCACCGGCACGACTGTCACCCAGAGCTACGTCTTCACGGTCTTCGTGGCGCCCACCGGGGTCCATGGAGGACTCAAGGGAGCGGCCGCGGCCAAGAGCCCACACTCGGGCAGCTTGGTCGTGTACGAACTCTCGCCCGGAGGATCGACCTCCGAGGACCCCGCGCTCGACTACGAGACCGTCGGCTACGAACCGATCCTGAACGTGTACCAAACCTTGGTGAGCTACAACGGTAGCCAGACCGGGTCGAACCCCGGCTCATTCGTCCCGGTGATCGCGGCGTGCGTTCCGGGCAGCACGACCGGGGCGAACAACTGCAAGACGCTCTTCACCAGCTCGCTGCAAAGCGGATACAACTACACGTTCGTGATCAGCGGCTCTCCCCAGTTCTATGACCCCGCGACCAAGGCGAGCTGGGGCGTCTGGCCCACGGATGTGATGTTTTCGCTCGCGCGAACCATGGGGTACGCCGTGCTCCCCTGCTTCGGGTGCAACAATGGGTGGATCGTCACCCAAGCGCTGCTGCCGGCCGGGAACCATAGCTGGGACGGCGACTTCCACGGCGCGCGCAACAACACCCCCCAGAACGTCTACAACTCGATGACAATCAACGGTACCGACTGCCCGACCGCCGCAATGGCGGCCCCGTACCACGGCTGCGTCACCTTCCATGCGAACGGAGCCGGCCTCGAGTGGCCCTACTTCCTGCAGCTGATTGGCGACGGGCTCGGCGGGTCGATCGTGCCGTGCGGGTGGTTCAGCGCCCCCGCCCAGGGAGCGGGAATCCCGTACTGGACTCTCGGAAACGTCACCGGGAACGGGGACCATCCGTGTGCGGCTCCCGGTCAGACCGGGGACGACGGCCACACCTACGGCCTCGCCCCGACGAGTTCGAACCTTCCCATGACCGGCTGGGACAACTGGGAGCTCGATGGCTCGGGTACTCTCGGGTCCTACGTGGGTCACGTGCAGTACAACATGGTCGGCAGCGGGCCCTACTACATGAACCAGTTCAACATCGCCCAGTCCTACGCGCTTGCGGCCAACCCGGCATACAGCTCGAACCCCGAATGTACCTGGCAGGGATGCATGCCTCAGAAGGGCACCTTCGCGAACAGCGTTTCCGTGACGTGGGAGACCAGCCAGCTTCCCGGCGAGGAGGCCTACCAGAGCGGTGTCGCGGACTTTGCCTCGATCCCGTCGACCGACACCGGGCTACGGCTTCAGTTGATCCAGCAGGGGACCATCAAGACGACGACCTTCCCCTCGCTGTCGATCGACTTCATGCCGTTCGACCTCGCCTTCAACAAGGTCGGGGCAGCGAAGTACACCACGAACCCGATCACCGTCCCGTCGGACGTCTTCAGCTACAGCGGCCTGCGACAGTTCATCGTGCACGCGTACCCGTACGCCACGATCCAGTCGACGATCAATACGCTGGACGGGATCCAGTACTCGTTCAACTACGGCGGCGCCATCCCGCAGTTCATGGGGAACTACTACCCCACGAACATCAGCTTCCCGACCGGCGACCCCACGACGAGCGCATCGACCGTCGGCGGGGCCGCGTGGTGGTGGGCACAGGTGACGACCTCCACGAGCCCGTACTACGACCCCGAACTCGCGAGCTGCACCACCGCCTCCCCCTGCGAGTTCCCGCTTTTCGGTGAGACCGGGGCCCCCGACCTCGACGAGCGGATCAACCTGTGGGCGGCCGAGATCAACACCCTGTCGGGCGGTCGACTCCTCGCCTCGCCGCTCGACATCAACTTCATCGACCTGGTCATCAACTCGCTCTACAGCGGGCCGTACCAGAACGCGATGCCCCTGTACCGCCTCGGCTGGGCGCCGGACTACCCGGACCCGACCGACTACATGGTGCCCCTGTACTACCCCGACTCCAGCTACACCGCGTCGGACACGGTTCTCGAGCAGCTGACCCAGGCCACGTTCGATTCGCCCTCGTGCCACTCGTCCAGCGACTGGACGTGGTGGTCAACGAACGTGACCCAGATGCACGGGGTCGCGACCGACTGCCAGGGCGCCGCGTACAATGCGATGATCACGGGGATGCACGCCGCGGCCGTCATGCCGACGGGATCCGCGCGAGTGTTGGCCTACACCGAGGTCGAGCAGATCGCGAACGCGCTCGCGCTGTACGCGTACACGTTCCAGCAGAACATCGTGCACGGCGGCGCGGCATGGATCGACATGACCTCGATCAACACCAACCCCACGATCGGAGGCGGGCAGGACGATACCTGGTACACGATCCAGGGGAACGGAGTCGCCGGCTCCTCCTCGTAGGGAGAGGGACCTCGATCGCAGTCCGACCACCCCCCTTCCCAACCGCCAACCCGTTCCCCGTTCCTTCCCCTCCGGGGGAAGGAACGCCTACTTCTCGGGTCCCGCCTCCCCCGGCGGGAGCCCTTCTGTGCCAGACCGGGCTTCGTCGGTCCCGACGGTCCGGGAGGCGCCGAGTGAGAATCGATGCGGCGGGCGCGCCCGGAGCGGTCCCGTCGTCCCCGTGCCGGGGGACGGGGCCTAGAGGAACTCGGACGGGTCGACGGTGCTCCCGTCGGCGCGGCCGGTGGCCGGAGTTCCGGGGGTCGGGGGTAGCCCGGCCCGCACCCGGTCGGCCTCGGGGGTCCACCGGCCGTACGGGACGGGCCGGAGCCACCGCGCGGGCGCGCGGGCCGCCACCGCGTCGTCGTGCGGGGGTCCCGGGCGGTACCAGAGGTACTGGTACAGCAGGATCTCCGCGTAGAGGGCGAGGGGAAGCGAGAGCGCGAGTCCGGCGGGGTCGAACGGCGCGCCGAAGTAGGTGAGGAGGAAGACGTCGACGATGAAGAACCCCAGGACCGTCCAGACCTTCGCGAAGCTGAAGTAGAACCAGCTCTGCCAGCTCGGGCCGGGATCCGCGAGCGCCCGGGCCCGCTCCTCGCCCTCGACGTGAGGGAACAGCCCACCCCAGGGGCGTCCCGCCATCGGCCCCTACGAGGCGACCGGGAGGGGGGCCGGCGGGGCGGCCTCGGAGGCGGAGGGGGGCATCTCCGGGCCCGGGTACAGGTGGCACGCGACGAAGTGGCCGGGCCGGATCGGCACGAGCGGCGGCTCGACCTTGGAGCAGACGGGCATCACCGCCGGGCACCGGGTGTGGAACCGGCAGCCGGGCGGCGGGGAGGCGGGGCTCGGGACGTCGCCCCGGAGGAGGATCCGCTCGCGGTGGAGCTGGGGGTCGGGGATCGGGATCGCCGCGAGGAGGGCCTGGGTGTACGGGTGCATCGGGCGGTTGAACAGCTCCTCCGTCGGCGCCCGCTCGACGACCTTGCCGAGGTACATGACGACGACGCGGTGGCTCATCGACCGGACGACGGAGAGGTGGTGGCTGATGAACAGGTAGGCGAGGTCCTGCTCCGCCTGGAGCTTCTTGAGGATGTTCAGGATCTGCGCCTGCACCGAGACGTCGAGCGCGCTCGTTGGCTCGTCGAGGACGATGAAGTCGGGCCGCAGGGCGAGCGCCCGGGCGATCCCGATCCGCTGCCGCTGGCCCCCCGAGAACTCGTGGGGGAACCGCCAGAGGTGCTCCGGGTTCAAGCCGACGGCCTGGAGGAGCTCGGCGACGCGCTGGTACCGCTGCCGCGCGTTCCCCATGTGGTGGATCGCGAGCGGCTCGCTCACGATGTCCCGGACCAGCATGCGCGGGCTCAGCGAGCTGAACGGGTCCTGGAAGACGATCTGGAGCTTCCCGCGCAGCTTCTGCAGCTGCCGGGGGCTCATCCGGTAGAGCGAGTACTTCTGGGCGATCCCCGACAGCTCCCGGAGGAGCTGGTCCGCGTTCGGGGGGAGCTTCTGCCCGTTGGCGTCGAGGGCGAGGTGCGCCGGGCCGAGCGCCTCGTAGATCGCGCGGAGCCGCGTCTCGACGTCCGGCGGGGGCCGGTAGAACGTGTGGCCGCTCGACGGCTCGATGAGCCGAAGGAGCAGCCGGCCGACGGTCGTCTTCCCGCAGCCCGATTCGCCGACGAGGCCCACGGTTTCGCCCTGATGCACGTCGAAGCTGACGCCGTCGACGGCCCGGACGTCGCCGATGTGGGAGGAGAACAGCCCGCCGCGGATGGGGAAGTACTTCCGCAGGTTCCGGACCGACAGGAGTAACGGAGCGTCCCCGGGTTGCATCGAGCGGATCCCGCCTCTAGCCCCGGTAGACCGGCCCGTTATAGAGGTAGCAGGCGACGGTGTGCCCCTCCCCCTCGACCGTCATCGGGGGGCGCGCCTCCTTGCAGACGGGCATCGCGTGGGGGCACCTCGGGTGGAATCGGCAGCCCGTGGGGGGATAAATGAGGTTGGGAACCGACCCGGGGATCGATTCGAGCTTCTTGTCGGGCTCGTCCATCCGGGGGATCGAGCTGAGGAGTCCCTGGGTGTACGGGTGGAGGGGCCGCGTGTACAGCTCCTTCACCGGGGCGATCTCGACCACGTTCCCCGCGTACATGACGCAGACCCGGTCCGCGACCTCCGCGATCACCCCGAGGTCGTGGGTGATGAGGAGGATCGCGGTCCCGACGCGGGCCTTGAGGTTCCGCATCAGCTCGAGGATCTGGGCCTGGATCGTCACGTCGAGCGCCGTCGTCGGCTCGTCCGCGATGAGGAGCTCCGGCTCGGCCGACAGCGCCATCGCGATCATCACCCGCTGCAGCATGCCGCCCGACAGCTCGTGCGGGTAGCCGCGGGCGACCTGCACCGGATTCGCGATCGACACCCCCTCGAGCAGCTGGACCGCCTGCCAGAACGTCTCCCGGGTGAGGGGCTTCTTCATGCGGCCCCGGACCCCCCAGAGGCCGAAGTAGAACGTCTTGAGCCGCTCCCAGAGCCGACGGTTGGTGATCGCGCGGCGCGGGCCCCCGAACGGGCGCGCCTCGCGCATCTCGCGCATGTAGACCTCCTTCAGGAGCCGCCCGAGCTCGAGGACCCGCCGCTGGCGGACGAGGTACCGGCGCTGCCAGTGGGTGAGCCGGGTCCGCCGGACGGCGTGGTCGAGCTCGGAGAGCCGGGACTCGGGGTCGGTCACCGGCTGGCGGAACAGGTAGTACGCCTCCGTCCCGAGGCTCGGGAGGTTCGCGGCGGCGCCGAACGCCCGGGCCGCCTCGCGGATCGCGACCGGGTCCTTCGTCCGGGCGGCGCGGACGAGGCCATCCCTCGCCACGCGGACCGCGGGCGCGTTCGGCGTCGCCCCGAGGAGCCCGTCGATGATCTGGACGCCGCGGTGGAGGAGGAGCGCTTCCCCGATCTGGTTCTCGATGGAGAAGATCGGGTTGAGCGCGCTCGTCGGCTCCTGGAAGATCATCGAGATGCCGCCGCCGCGCACGGCGATCATCCGGTCCTGGCCGCGCTTGATCCGGTGGTACCACCGGATCACCTTCACGCGGTTCGTCTTCGGCACGGGGCGGAACTTCGCCTCGCGCTCGAGCCCCCAGAGGAGGTTCGCCCCCTTGAACAGGATCGTCCCGTCCATGATCCGGCCCGGCGGGTCCGGGATGAGCTTCGTGATCGAGAACGCGGTGACGCTCTTGCCGCACCCGGTCTCGCCGACGAGCCCGAGGGTCTCGCCGCGACGGATGTTGAAGGAGACCCCGTCGAGCGCCTTCACGACGCCGTCGTAGGTGAAGAAGTACGTCCGCAGGTTCCGCACGTCCAGGATGACGGGGGCGACGGCGGCGGTGCTCCCTGAGGAGGCGGCGACCGCGGGCGCCTCGGGCGTGGGCGCGGGCTCGGCCGGGAGCGGGGGCGCCTCGGGGAGCCCGGTCGTCGGCCGGTTAGCGGCGGCGGCCAGCGCGCCTCACCTCCGGAGCCTCGGGTCGAGGGCGTCGCGGAGTCCGTCCGAGACGAAGTTGACCGAGATCGCGAAGCAGAACAGGATGAGCCCGGGGATCACGAGCTGCCACCACGGGAAGATGCACGACGAGTCGACCTGGCAGTAGACGAGGGCGCTCGGGATCTGGTTCACCGCCTGCGCCGCCATCACCCCCCAATCGGGGAAGTTCGGCGTCGGGAAGATCTGGAACCCGAGGAAGATGATCGCGGCGATGAGGAGGGGGATCGCGCCCACGTCGAGGGACATCTGGACGAAGACGGGGTACATGCTGTTCGGGATGATGTGCCGGCCGAGGATCCGCATCGTCTTCGCCCCCGCGGCCCGCGACGCCTCCACGTACTTCTGCTCGCGGGTCACGAGCACCTGCCCTCGGACGATGCGCGTGTAGATCGGCCACCAGGTGACGGTGAACCCCCCGATGAGGATCGAGATCCGGCCCCACAGGCCGGGAATCGATCCGGCGGCGACCGCGAGGATGACGAGGACGAGGAGGAGCGCCGGGATCGAGAGGAAGATGTCGGTCACCCGCATGATGACCTCGTCGACGAGTCCCCCCTTGTAGCCCGCGACGGACCCGAGCAGCAGCCCGATGCCGGCCCCGGCGACGACGATCACCGTCGCGACGAGGAGGGTCCACTGGGCCCCCTTCACGAACCCCTGGTAGATGCTGTAGGAGTGGCTCCCGGAGAGGTCGAGGGTGAACGATCCGAGGGGGAGCGGTCCGCCCGCCAGGTGGGCGACGTTGAGCGTCGGCGCTATCGGAGTCGGCTCGTGGTAGTCGACGACGTAGCAGTTCGGGGCCGGCGGCGCCATCCCTTCGCCGTACGTGCAGACCGTGGTGCAGCCGGGCGTCGGGAAGGTGTTCTCGAGGCCGCCCCCGAGGTACGTGCCGCAGTAGTCCTGCAGCTCCGTGGAGGAGGAGTGGTCGAAGAAGACGCCGTAGAGGGTCACGCCCGCGAAGAAGACGAGGATGCCGATCCCGATGAGGGCGAGGACGTTGCGGCTGAGGAAGTACCAGGTCCGCCGCATCTGGGCGATGCGCGGGCTCGGGCGCCGCTTCTCGGTGAGCGCCTTGTACGTCGGGGCCGAGCTCGCCGCCACCGCCTCACCCGAGCCGGACCCGCGGGTCCAGGTACGCGTACAGGATGTCGACGACGATGTTCGCGATGACGACGATGATCGTGAACAAGAGGGTCACGCCGAAGATGAGCCCGTAGTCGAACGGCCGCTGGATCGAGTACGCGAGCATGAGGCCGACGCCGCGCAGGTGGAAGACGTCCTCGATGATCGGGAATCCGCCGATGAACGCGGCGAAGGTGAGGCCCAAGACCGTCACCGTCACGTTCAAGGAGTTCCGCCCGGCGTGGCGGCTCACGACCGTCCGCTCGGGGACCCCCTTCGACCGCGCGGTGCGGACGAAGTCGAGGTTCATCACCTCGAGCATGCTGTTCCGCACGAACCGGAGGATCGCGGCGATCGATCCGAAGGCGATGACGAACGCGGGGAGGAGCATCCGCCGGATCGAGTCGGCGGCGAGGGCCCAGTTGCCGGCGATCGCCGCGTCGACGGTGGGGAACCCGGTGGGCGAGGTCTGGAGGTACGTGCCGATGAACGAGGGGTACCGGTTGGACGGCGGGAAGCAGGTGTTGCTCGGCCACGAGCCGTACCAGTAGTCGAACGAGTCGGCGGTGCCGTTGCAGTGGATCCCCGCCCCCATCGCGGAGGAGACCCCGAGGAGGAGGATCGTCGCGAGCAGGAACCCCGGGAGCGCGAACCCCGAGAACGAGAGGACCCGGGCCGCCTGGTCGATCGGCCGGTTGCGGTACACGGCGGAGTAGTTCCCGATCGGGATCGCCAGCACGAGGATGATGAACAGCGAGATCGCCGCGAGCTCGAGGGTGTACGGGAGGAGGTAGGCGAGCGCGGTCGTGATGGGGAGCGTGCCGGAGAAGCCGAGCTGGTGGCTCGCGAAGCTGCCGGAGTCGGTGCTGCCCCAGTTGAGCGTCAAGCTGTTCCAGATGTACTTCGCCCACTGGACGAAAACGGGTTGGTCGAGGCCCAGCGCGTGGTACCCCCGCACGTACGTCGGGTTCACGCAGTTGCCCGACTGAGGGATGCCGAGCTGGTTGCACGGCACCATCGGGTTGTAGCCGACCTTCGACGGCCCGTAGAGCGAGATGAGCTTGTCCTGCACCGGCAGGAAGTAGACGAGCGAGAACGTGATCGTCATCACGCCGATGATGACCGGGATCAGCAGGAGGACCCGGCGGATCACGTAGACCCACATCTTCATGGGTGCATCCTCCCCCGGGGGGCGCCGGGGAACCCCGGCGGGCTGCCGATTCGGGCGCCCCTATTTATGGATTCGTCGCCGGCGGGCGCCCCCTCGGCGGCGCCCGCGCGCCCCGCGGGTCGGCCGGGCGCGCTCACAGGAGGGGCAGCGCTCCGGTGATCGCGTCGACCTCCTCGGTCCGGCCCGGGCCGATCCCGAGCACGGTCCGCGTGCCCGGCGGCACCTCGGTGAGCCCGGCGTCGTCGACCCAGGCGGTCAAAAGCCCCCGCCCCCGGGCCCGGCGGTACAGCTCCTCGAGGTCGGCGAGCGTGGGGGCCGTGACGGCGATCTTCTTCTGCCCCTCCGCGCGCCACGCGGCGTAGTCGAGCGGCGCGCGCCGCTGGGCGAGCTCCGCGAGCATCACGGCGGCGTGGGCGACCTGCACCGCCGCCTTGCCGGGAGTGAGGCGGAGCTCGGCCCGGACGACGAGGACCATCTTGTGCCCGGGGCCGTCCCCCCGTCCGCTACCGGGCATACTCCGCCTCGCGCTGCCGCTGGAGCGCGTCGATCTCCCGGTCGAGCCGGCCCAAGAGCTCCTCCCGACGGGCCCGTTCCTCCGCCGAGCCCGCCCCGGCGCGCAGCGCATGCCGGACCCGGCGACGCTCCCGGTCGATCGCCTCGACGCGCTCGACGAGGTTCCAGCCGTCGTCGGAGCCCGGGGACGGCTCGAGGGCGGGGGCCTCCGGCGGCTGGGTGCGGTACGCTCCCCGGAGCGCGCCGACGACGAATCCCCCGAGGGCCGTGACGGCGAGCGCGACCTCGAGCACGGGGTCCGACCACGTCGCGGCGAACCCTCCCGGAGCGAGCCGGAGGAGCCCGAACCCCTCGAGCACCGTGAGCGCGACGCTGAGGGCGAACGCGAGCGTGGCGATGGCGATCGCCCGTTCGGCGGCCAGGGGCCCGCGGACCCGCCACTCCGGGAAGATCGCCCGGGTCCAGGTATAGCCGGGGAGGACGAAGACGAGGAGGAGGCCGATGACGCCGAGGGCGGCGAGGGTGGGGTCCATGGGTGGGCTCGGTCGGCCCCTAGGCGTGGGGCTCGCCGCCTCCCCCGAGATGGCGCTCGAGCTGCCGCCGAAGCTTCCGGTTCGACGCGATCCCGTGCGCCGCGCGCCGCGTCTGGTCGTAGTACTTGAGGAGCGCCCGGACCTCCTGGGGCCGCTGCCCGCTGCCGCGCGCGATCCGGTAGATCCGCTCGCCCTTCACGAGGTGCGGGTCGTCGAGCTCCGCGGGCGTGAGGGAGTCGAGGATCGCCCGATACCGCTTGAGCCGGGTCTGGGTCTCCTCGACCTGGCGGTCGTCGAGCTTCGCTCCGGCGAACCCGGGGAGGAGCGAGAGGAGCTTCGAGAACGGGCCCATGCCGCCTAAGGAGGCGAGCTGGCTGCGCATGTCGCGGAGCGTGAACCGGCCCGACATGAGGTGCTCGGCCGCCTTCTCCGCCTCCGCCTTGTCCGCGAGCTCCTCGAACCGCTCGAGGAGCGTCTGGATGTCCCCCATGCCGAGGAGCCGCGAGACGAACCGCGTCGGGTCGAACCGTTCGAGCTCGTCGAGGTGCTCGCCGGTGCCGATGAAGACGATCGGCGCGCCGCTCGCGGCGACGGCCGAGAGGGCCCCGCCGCCCTTCGCGGAGCCGTCGAGCTTCGTGAGGATGACCCCGGTGAGCCCGACGGCCTCGTGGAACGCCTTCGCGCTCCGGCCGGCGGTCTGGCCCATGGCGGCGTCGAGCACGAGCAGGACCTCCTCCGGGGCGAGCACGGCCCGGACCCGGCCGAGCTCGGCGATGAGGTCGGGGTCGATCCCCGTGCGGCCCGCCGTGTCGACGATCACGGTGAGGTGGGGCGGGAACCGGTCGAGCGCCTCCTGGACGATCACCTCGGCCCGGCCCTCGCCCCGGTGCGCGTAGAACTCGCAGCCGACCTTCTTCGCGAGCTGCTCGAGCTGGTCGACGGCCGCGGGCCGGTGGACGTCGGCGGCGACGAGGCCGACGCGGACGCCCTTCTTCTGGAAGAACCGGGCGAGCTTGCCGGCGGTGGTCGTCTTCCCCTGGCCAAAGAGGCCGGCGAGGAGGATCCGGCGCGGCTTGAGCTCGAACGCGCGCTCCTTGCCTAGGATCGACCGGATCTCCTCGTAGATGATCCGGATGAGGAAGTCCCGGAGGCTCGCGCCGGCGGGCGGCTTCTCCTCCTTCGCCCGGCGCTTCACGCGCTGCGTGAGATCGATCGCGAGCTGGACGTTCACGTCGGACTGGAGGAGCGCGCGCTGGATGTCCCGGACGACCTCGGCGACGAGCGCGTCGTCGACCGTCGAGCGCCCCGCGATCTTCTGGAGGACGCCCCGGAGCGACTTCCCGAGGTTCTCGAGCACCATCGGCCGGTCCCCCGCCGCCGGTATCGAGGGCGACCGCCTCATTACCCTTGGGATGCGGCCGGCGGACGCGTCCCGCGCGGGGGGATGCGAACGCGCCGCACGGCCGACGGCGGAGTTATCCAACGGCCCCGCCTTCTCATCTCCATGGCCGCGGAGACCCCGCCGGCGCCGCGGGCCGCGCCGACGCCCCCCAAGCTGAATCCCGTCCGGGTGCCGGTCCCGGAGGCGCCAGTCGACGCCCGCACGCACGACTTCCGGGAGGTGCTGCACGCGTACTCGAAGGAGGACGCGATCCTCGAGGCGAAGCGGTGCATCCAGTGCCGCCGGCCCTGGTGCGTCGAAGCGTGCCCGATCGACCAGGACGCCCGGGAGTACATCCGGCTCATCGCGGCCGACGATTTCGACGGCGCCGCGAGGGTGACCCTGCGCGAGAACCCCCTCTCGACGACCCTCTGCAAGGTCTGCTACCACTACTGCGAGGACGCCTGCGTCGTGAAGAAGAAGGGCGTCCCGATCGCGATCCGCCATCTTAAGCGCGCGGCGCTCGACTTCGGCGACGACGAGATCGCCTACGTCGCCTCCGCGCCGAAGCACCAGCGGGTCGCGATCGTCGGCGGCGGCCCGGCGGGGATGATGGCGGCGTGGGAGCTCGGCGTCCGGGGCTACGCCGTGACGGTCTTCGAGCAGGAGCGCCTCTTCGGCGGTCTCATGCAGACGATCCCCGCCTACCGGATGACCAACGCCGACGTCGAGGCGGACCGGGCCCGGTTCCGCGACCTCGATGTCACGTGGGTGAACGACACCAAGATCGGCATCGAGTACCCGCCCGAGCACCTCCTCGAGGAAGGGTACCTCGCCGTGTTCATCTCGATCGGGACGTCGATGCACCGGAGCCTCCACGTCGACGGCGAATCGATCCCCGGCGTCGTGCCGGCGCTCGAGATGCTGAAGCGGCTCAACCGCGGCGAAACGGTCCCCCTCGGCCGCCGGATCCTGGTGATCGGCGGGGGGGACGTCGCGATGGACGCCGTCCGTTCGGCGCTCCGGCTCTCCGGCGGCGGCGACGTCACGCTCGTCTACCGCCGGAGCCGCGCCGAGATGCCCGCCGACCCGGAGGAGATCCACGGGGCCGAGGCCGAGGGGATCCGGTTCGTCTTCCAGAAGGCGCCGGTCCGCATCGTCGGCGCCGGGCGCGTCGAAGGTCTCGTCGTCGAGTCCGTCGAGCTCGGCCCCCCCGACGCGGGCGGCCGCCGGTCGCCCGTCGCGGTCCCGGGGTCCGAGGAGACGATCCCGTGCGACACGATCGTCGTCGCCGTCGGCCAGAAGGCGGACCTCCGCGGGTTCGGCCCCCAGCTCGACCTGCGGGTGACGAACCAGGGGTGGCCCGAGGGGAAGGGGCCCGGGTTCGCGACGGAGATCCCCGGGATCTTCGCCGCTGGGGGCCGCTCGGTCGTGTACGCGATGGGGTCGGCGACCGACGCGGCCGAGGCGATCGACGCCTACCTCTGCGCCCGGCGCGGGGAGACCGCGGGTCCCCGACCGGACCCGTTCGGCGGGAGCGAGCCGTTCCGCCTTCCGGCGGGCTACACGAAGCCGATCCGCGCGTAGGGCGACGGTCCCTACCCACCAACTATTTGGGGGGCCGACCCCCCATCGAGGAGGGTCATCCGGAAGGAGCGATGCACGGGGGACGGGGAGCTCGACAGGCGGTCGCGGTCCTCGTCGCCTTCGTCGCGGCGTCGACCGGGCTCGTCGCCGCCGCCGCCGCGCCCGCCCCGCCCGCCTCCGACGGGAACCTCGCGGGGGGTGCCCCCGCGGCGTCGCCCGAGCTTCCCGCCATCCTCTCCGCGCCGTGGGCGGAGCGGGCGGGCTGGGACCCTGCCTACCTCGAGGAGGTATCGGATCCGGCGCCGCTCGCCGGCTCGGTCGACCTGGTGGTGTCGCTCGCCCCCCGGTCGGCGGGGCTGTATGCGGCGCCCCCCCCGGGGAGCCGTCTCTCCGAGGCGGCGATCGCGGGAGCGTTCGCGCCGGACGTCGCGGCCCGGGGGGCGCTCGTCGCCTATCTCGAGGCCCACGGCCTCTCGGTCGACCGGGTGGCGCCGGACGGCCTCTCGCTCCGCGTCTCCGGCCCGGCCGCCGCGGCCGGCGCCGCCTTCGGGACGACCTTGTTCGCGGGGTCGTGGGGGGGCCGGTCCGTCCACTTCCCGAGCTCGCCGCCGTCGTTGCCGCCCTCCCTCGAGGCCGGGGTGAGCTCGGTCGTGGGGCTGTCCGACGGGTTCACGCAGTTCGCCTTCTCGCTCGCGCCGGCGCCGCTTTCGCCCCTCTCGGGCCCGGCCCAGGGCCGCACCGCGACGCTGATCACGCCGTCCGCCGCGCACCTCCTCTACGGCTTGAGCGACCTCTACAACTTCACGGGCAACGGCTCGACGTTCGCCCAGGGGATCGGGATCGCCGTCGTCCTCTGGGGGGACGGCTACGATCCCGCGGACCTGGAGACGTTCTTCCAGCAGCAGTACTCCTCCACCTTCCCGGCCGTCACGATCACGTACCACGCGGTCGACGGGGCGCCGGTGCCGTCCGCGTCGGCGGTGTCGGACCCTAGCCTCGCCCCGCAGGAGCTCACGCTCGATCTCGAATGGGCCGGGTCGGCGGCGCCGGGCGCCGACCTCCACGCGGTCTACGCGCCCGACGGGCCGGCGTCGAACGCCTACTCGCCGACCGACGCCCACCTCGAGGACGCCCTCCAGGCGGCGATCGACATCTCGGGGGTCGACGTCGTCTCGATGTCGTTCGGGACCCCCGACGGGGCCGACCTCCCCCTCCAGTCGAGCTTCGCGCAGTCGTTCGCGGCGGCGACGCAGGCCGGGATCACGGTCCTCGCCGCCTCCGGCGACAACGGCGGCACGACGAAGGCCGGATGCACCGGCAGCTTCAGCCCCGAGTTCCCGGCCGCCTCCCCCGACGTCCTCGCCGTCGGGGGTACGGAGCCGGTCGAATCGCTCGATCCGTTCGGCGCCGTCACCGGGCTCGACAGCGAGGGCGCGTGGAACGGCTCCGGCGGCGGGTTCTCCCAGGTGTACTCGACGCCCGCGTGGCAGGAGGTCGGCAGCGCCCAGGGGCCGACGGAGGCGAACGGCCATCGCGGGATCCCGGACGTCGCGGGTCCGGCGTTTGACAACTACTTCTACTACGACGGCGGCGACCGGGCGGGGCGCGGGACCAGCTTCGCGACGCCGATGTGGGCCGGCCTCGTCGCCGAGATGGACGCCCTCCACGGCGGGCCCCTCGGATTCCTCGACCAGCGCCTCTACGCGCTCGGGGCGGAGGAGGCGGCCGGCGAGGCGCCGCAGGGCCTCGTCGACGTCACCTCCGGATCGAACTGCATCGCGACCGCGGGCGCGGGGTGGGACACGGTGACCGGCTGGGGCTCCCCGCGCGGGATGACCCTCTACGCGGGGCTCTCGTCGTCGTTCGTGACGATCGCGCTCTCGGCGTCGGCGGCGACGGCCGCTCCGGGCGGCTCGATCACCGCCGACGTCGCCGTGACGAACGCGACGACCCACGCGGCGATCCCCGGCCTCGCGGTCGGCTTCACCCTCGTCGCGCAGGACTACACCGGCCCGTGCGGCGGAACGCTCGCCTCGGCGACCGGGACGACCGACGGCGAGGGGAACGCGTCCGCGGCGCTCGGCATCCCGGGCTGCTTCCTCGGCGGCTCCGCGCTCCTCACCGTCGTCGTCGCGTCGGGCGGCTACTTCGGGACCGCGTCGACGACGGTCGCGATCAACCTGGTCGGCGTGAACGGGTTCCTCTCCATCATCCAGGTGTTCCCGTACAACGTGATCGCCTTCGTGCTGATCGTCGCCGCCGCCGTCGGCATCGGGTACTGGATCGGCGAGCGGCGTCGTCCCCGCCGGCGGCGTCGGACCGCCGCCCCGCGGGGTCCGGAGACCGTGCCGGCAGGGAGCGATGCGGCGAGCGGGCCGGGAGGCCCGCCACCGCCGCCGCCTTCTGCCGGCGCGGCGTCCGCGTCCGGCGGCGGGCCGCCCTCGATGGCTTTCGCCGCGCCGCCCGGATTCCCGGGGGGAGAGGCGCTCCCGGCCGCGGCGCCCCCGCCGGGACCCCCCGGGGGAGCGGGGCCGACGGCGTCCCCGCCGCCGCGGACGTGCGCCTGGTGCGGCAGCGTCGCCGCCCCGGGGGCGGGCGTCTGCGGCATCTGCGGCAACCCCCTCGCCTGACGCCCGCCGCGGCGTGGGAGAACGCTCATGTGGGCGGCCACGGTGCCCGGGCGCGCCGGGGAGACGTGACGGACCGAGCCCGCCGGACCACGTCGATCGCCGACGCGACGCGCGACTTCCTCGACGTGCACCCGAGCGTCCGGGAGGGCCTCGCCGAGGACATCGTCAACTTCACCGCCCTCGCCCGCCGGATCCAGGCGGAGCTCGAGCTCCCGAACGAGGAGGCGGTGACGATCGCCTGCCGGCGGTACCAGCGCGGCCTCCTGCAGGGCCGGGAGTCGGAGCGTTCGATCGACCGGATCCTCGGCGCGAGCCGGCTCCTCGTCCAGTCGCGCGTCGCCCTCGTCCGGGTGCGCGACGATTGGGAGCTCATCGACCGGCTCCTCGAGGTCGGGCGCGCGGCGCTCCCCGGCCGGGGCCGCCGGCGGCTGTTCCAGATCTTCCAGGGGACCGACGCGATCACGATCCTGTGCGAGGAGGGGTTCCTCTCGACGCTCCTGCCCGAGATCCCGGCCCGGCTGCGCGTCGCCGTCGAGCGCGGGCTCGGCTTCATCGCGTTCCGCAGCGCGCCCGAGGTCGCCGAGACGCCCGGGGTCGTCGCGCGGATGTCCGGCGCGCTCCACCGGCGCGGGATCAACAGCCTCGAGACGGTGAGCGTGCACACGGATTCGATCTTCGTCTTCCGCGACCGGGACATGATCCGGGCCTACCAGGTGCTGAGCGCGCTCGCCGGCGGACCCGCCGGCGCCCCGTCGCGCGGGGAACAGACGGAACTCTCCGGCGCCCCGGACGGGACACCACGCTGATGCGGACGACCTCCGTGCGAACCGCCCAAGGACCCGATGGCGACTGCGGCCGTGATCGGCGCCAGCGGGTACCTTGGTACCGAACTTCTGCGCGTGCTCTCCTACCATCCGGACCTCCACGTCACCCAGGCGGTCAGTAGGTCCCACCCCGGCGAGACCGTCGCGTCGGTCGCCCCGCAGCTGGAAGGGTACGACGGGCTCCGGCTCACCGCCGATCCGTCGGCCGTCGACGCCGACGTCGCGTTCATCGCGGAGCCGGCCGGCGAGGCGATGCGCGTCGCCCCCGCGCTCCTCGACCGCGGGATCCGGGTGGTCGACCTGGGGCCGGACTACCGGCTCGGCACGCCGGAGGCGTACGAGGCGGCCTACGGCCAGCCGCACGCCGATCCGGACCACCTCGCCCGGGCCGTCTACGGACTGCCCGAGCTGTTCCGCGACGCGATCCGGTCGGCCCGGCTCGTGGCGAACCCGGGCTGCTACCCGACGGCGTCGCTCCTCGCCCTCGCGCCGCTCGTGCGCGACGGCGCGATCGCGGGGCCGATCGTCATCGACGCGAAGAGCGGCACGTCGGGGGCGGGGAGCCAGCCGACGGCGTCGAGCCACCACCCCGACGCCGCGCTCACGGTCCGGCCGTACGGGAGCCCCTCCCACCGGCACGCCCCCGAGATGCGCCGGGTCCTCGCGACGATCGCCCCGGATCCCCCGCCCATCGTCTTCGTGCCCCACCTCGTGCCCCTCGTCCGCGGGATCCTCGCGAGCGTCTACGCGCCGCCGAGCCGACCCGCGACGGCCGACGCCTGGTCGGACCGGCTTCGGACCGCCTACGAGGGACGGCCGTTCGTCCGCGTCGGCGCGGTACCGCGGCTCCCGTGGGCCGCCGGGACGAACCGGTGCTATCTCTCGGTGCAGGCGGCGGACGGATTCCCCGTCGTCTTCAGCGCCCTCGACAACTTGGGCAAGGGCGGCGCCGGCCAGGCGGTCCAGAACGCGAACCTCCTCTTCGGGTGGGACGAGGCCCGGGGCCTCGTCCACTCCGGCTTCGGGGTGTGAGCGCGCGGATGCGTCTCCACCGGACCGGCGTGACCGCCCCGCGCGGTTTCCGCGCGGCGGGCGTGAGCGCGGGCATCAAGCGGAGCGGGCGGCTCGACCTCGCGGCGATCGTCTCCGACCGGGAGGGGTCGGCGGCGGGGGTCTTCACGACGAACGTGGTCCGGGCGGCCCCGGTCCAGCTCGGGATCGAACGGCTCGACCGGGGCGGGACCGGCATCCGCGGGATCGTCGCCGTCTCGGGGGTCGCGAACGCGCTCACCGGTCCGGCCGGGGTCGACGCGATGCGGCGCGCCGTCGCCGCGACGGAGCGCGGTCTCGGTCTTCCGGCGGGTTCGGTCCTTCCGGCGTGCACGGGCGTCATCGGCCCACCGCTGCCCGTCGACCGCGTCGAGGCGGCGCTCCCGGCATTGGCGGAGGCGCTCCGGGCGGATCCCCACGGCGGCGACCGGGCCGCGCAGGCGATCCTCACCACCGACACGCAGCCGAAGCTCGCCCGCGCCCGGGCGACGCTCGCCGACGGCCGGACCGTCACCGTCGGCGGGATCGCGAAGGGGAGCGGCATGATCGCCCCCCGGCTCGGTCCCCCGCACGCGACGACGCTCGCGTTCCTCACCACCGACGCGCCGGCGGCGCCTCGCGGGCTCGGACGCCTCCTCTCCCACGCGGCCGACGCGACCCTCGGCATGGTCTCTGTCGACGGGGACACGAGCACCAACGACACCGTCTACCTGGTGGCGAACGGGGCCGCCGGCGGTCCGCCGGCGGAGGGCGACCCCGCGTTCGCCCGGGCCGTCCGATCGGTCCTCGAGTCGCTCGCCCGGGCGATCGCGCGCGACGGCGAGGGCGCGACGAAGCTCCTCACGGTCACGATCGACGGCGCTCGCTCCCGCGCGGAGGCGCGTGCGGCGGCGCGCGCGGTCGTCGGTTCGACGCTCGTGAAGGCCGCGATCTTCGGCGCCGACCCGAACGTCGGACGGATCGCCTGCGCCCTCGGCTACTCGGGTGCGCGGCTCGACCCGGACCGCCTGGACGTCCACCTGGACGGCCCGGCCCGCCCGGTCCCGCTCATCGTCGACGGCCGGCCGGCGCCGGGGCTCGACAACGGGGCCGGCGCGCGGCTTAGGGCGCTCCTCCGGCGGCTCGACGAGGTGCCGATCCGGGTCTCGCTCCACCAGGGCCGCTCGTCGGCGCGCGCCTGGGGGTGCGACCTCTCCTACTCGTACGTCCAGATCAACGCGGCGTACCGGACGTGAGCGGATGATCGATTCCCCCGACGTCTGGGTCCTCAAGATCGGCGGCGACGAGCTCCGTCCGGGCCCGGCGCTCGCGCGCGTCGCGCTCCTCGCGGCCCAGGCGTCCCGCCGTGGCCGATCGCTGGTCGTGGTGCACGGCGGGGGCGACGAGGTGACCGAACGGGCGGCCGCCATCGGCCTCGCGACCGAGAAGCGCGACGGCCAGCGCGTGACCGACGAGGCGACGCTCGAGGTCGTCGTCGAGGTGCTCGCGGGCCGCGTCACCGCGCGGCTCACGAACGCCCTCGAGGGCGCCG
>DATJVB010000082.1:0-3206 GCA_035502055.1 Thermoplasmata archaeon
AGGATCCGCCACGGACGGCAAGGAGTCCCCCCCGCACCCCGATCTCGGGGTTCGGGGAGGGGTCGGGGGCGCCCCAAAGGCGTCCGTATAACTCCAGTTATACGGATTCTCGAGGAGAGCGACGTCCGGCCCCGCCTCGCCCATTCAACCATCGCGGCGCGAACGCCCTATCTAAACAGGTAGAGTAACGCAATACACGACTCTAGCGATTACATGTAGCAACATCTAGGGTTCCAGCCCTCGGCGGCTGTACTAGGAGGGGTGTGCCCTCCGGACCGCGTAGTGAGCCCTCCGGCGCCTCTTCGTCAGGGATCGGGGCCGAATCGGCATAGGCGCAATACTTAGGATTACGTATTGCGTTATTTGCGCTTCTTAGAACGCTCTGGGCGCATCGGCTCGACCGGGACCCGGAGGCCGGCGCCCGCGAAGCGCTTCGGATCCGAGGAGAGCATCGCGGAGGCGCCGTTCACCTCGAGCGCGCCGATCGAGAGCGCATCCAGGAGGTCGAGCCCGCCTTTCGCCCCCGACACGATCTCGGCGGCGCGTCGGCTCGCCCGGGCATCGATCGGCAGGACGGTGAGCCGGGACCTCAGACGTTCGAGCGCCGCCTGCCGGCGCCGCCGGAGCGCCGGCCGGCTGCGGGCGAGGACCTCGAGCTCGAACAGGGTCACCTCGGAGACGGCGAGCTCTCGAGGGTCCTCGCCGTCCAGGACCGCCCGCGCCTCCTCCCGGCCCGTCAGGAAGGCGAGGAGCGCCCCCGTGTCGAGGCCCTTCATCGTCGCCCCCGCCCCGCCCGAAGGGCCCGCCAACGCCGGCCGAGGGCGGCCTCGTCGCCCCGTCCCCAGCTGCCAGCCAGATCCCCGAGCCCGCCGCGTTCGTGCAGGAGGCGTTCCAGCACCCGGGTGAAGCTCTCGCCGGGCCGCATCTCTCGGCGGAGGGAATCGTAGATGTCTCGGCGGAGGGCGACGTTCCGGGACGACATACTCATATGACTATGAATATGTGTATTTGAGCGTTCGGCTCAAACGGACCGGGCCGGGGTGCCGCCGCGCGGTTCAATTAGGACGACGACCTACCCCCGCCACGCCCGACGGAACGACGTCGAACGCGGTCGCCGCCCAATCCGGGCCGATCGCCCTCCCGCGGCGATCGCCGACCCCGCTCGCACCGCTGACGCCGGAGTTCCTCCTCGGCTACTTCGACCTCGCCCTCGCGGCGACCTTCGACTTCCCTCGCTATCAGGGAGTCTACGTGAGCCCGTGGTGGGACCTCTCGGACCCGGAAACCACGGAGGCTCGGGTGTGGAAGCGGGCGGTCCTGCGCCGCATCCCATCCGCGGGGGCGACCCATTGGGGCCACCTCTACCTCGTGGTGAGCGACGGCCCGTTCGCGCCGCGGATCAGCCGGGCCGGGTGGGGGATGCCGCAGGGCCCGGAGCCGATCGAACCCCGGGAGATCCTCCTCCGTCTCGGCCTCCCCCGAGTGGCCCTCTGGACCCGGCCCAGCCACCCGGACCGGTCGCCGGAGCTGGACGGCTTCGCCGAGCTCGTCGCCGAGCGGTTCCGACGGCAGCTGGACTGACGTCCGGGCCGGCCCATCTTACCATCGGTCGGGAACTGCACCGAACGGCGGTGCTTTTATGAGGGCGTCCTCTCCAAAGAACCCTCCCCGGGCTTGCTCGGAACGGTACCGTGAGACGGTTCATCCGCCGGCCGCCCCCCCGCGGGACCTCCGCGGGCCGGGGCGAGTGGTTGCTCGTCGCGCTCGCCCTCGCGGCGCTAGCCTTGGCTCCCGGAACCGCGATGGGGGGCTCAGCGGGATCCCCGGTGCCGGCTCCTCCGTCGGCCGCGCCGACGTCTCTAGAGGGCGGGGCCGTCGGTCCGAGCTTCACCATCACCTTCACCGAGGCCGGGCTCCCGAACGGGACGTACTGGACCATCACGCTCGGGCCGCCGGTGAGCCTCACGAACTCCAGCCGGTCGACGGCGATCACCTTCTCGCTGACGAACGGCACCTACACGTTCGGTACGAACGTGCGGTCCGGGTACTCGCCGTCTCCGTCCTCGGGCACGTTCACCGTCGCCGGGGCGAACCTCTCGATCCCGATCGCGTGGACAGCGCTCTACAACCTCGTCTTCTCGGAGACCGGACTGCCGAGCGGAACGACCTGGCACGTCTATCTCGGGCTCCTCGAGAAGGCCTCCCGGGCAGGGACGACGATCACCTACCGGGCGGGGAACGGTACGTACTCCTTCAACGCGGGCGCCAACGTCGCCTGGGTCCCGAACCCTCAGAACGGAGTGACGTCGGTGAACGGGACGGACGTTCAGGTGAACATCACGTTCAGCCCGCCGCCTCCGCGCTACAACATCACGTTCCAGGAGGTCGGGCTACCCAACGGGACGAGCTGGTACGTCACGGTGAACGGGCTCACGTCGAAGGGGACGGTCTACGCTCCGACCCCCATCGCGGTCATCGAGCCGGACGGCGACTACGTCTACTCGGTCGGGGCCGATGCGCCGTACATCCCGCACCCGAGCGCCGGGACCGCGGTCGTTGAGGACGCGGACCAGACGATCGTCATCGTCTTCACCCCGCCGTTCTCGACGACCCTCGCGTTCGTGGAGTCGGGGCTTTCGACGGGTAACTGGACCGTCGCGGTCGACGGAAATGCGACGCTGGGGCCCGCCGGCACCGCCATCGTCTTCGCGGTCGCGAACGGGACCCACGCGTTCGTCGTGAGCCCCCTCGCGGGGTACACCGTCTCCCCCTCGGCAGGACTCGTGCCCGTCGTCGGCACCGCGGTGACGGTGAACGTGACGTTCTCCATCGTCACCTATCCGCTCACGATCTTCGAGCAGGGGCTGGGCGCGGGGACGTGGTGGGTCGACGTCAACGGCGCGAACCGGTCCGCCGCCGCGGGCGCGACGATCGCCCTCTCGTTCCCGAGCGGGTTCTTCACCTACACCGCCGGGACCGACACCCCGGGCTTCGTCGCGCGCCCGCCGGCGGGCACGTTCCAGGTCGGCGGGGGCGCGGGAAGGCTCGTGGTGAACTTCACCCTCGACAACGGGTCGGGGGGCGTCCCTCCGGCGGGGACCGGCGGCGTACCCCTCTACCTTATCGGGGTGGCCGCCGGAGCGGGGATCGTGGCGATCGCCCTCGGGGGAGCGCTCCTGACGAGGCGTCCCCGTCCGTCGTCCCCG
>DATJVB010000083.1:0-5160 GCA_035502055.1 Thermoplasmata archaeon
CCCGCCGTCGAAGCCGTACCCCTGCTGGACGATCTCCACGATCGTCCCCTCCGCGAACTTCGCCGAGACCGGCGCCTCGCCGACCGCCTCGTGCTCCTCCGGGAGGAACCGGCGCCCCGGCTGGGCGAGGGGGTGGACCCCCTCCCGGTCGAGGAACCCCTGCCACTCCCGGCCGAGGAGGTCGAGCCCGCGCCGGACCGGGTGGCCCTCCGGGAGGCCCGCGACCGACGCCCGGGCCCGGTCGATCGACTCGTACAGCGGCAGCAGACCCTTGAGGAGCGCCGCCCGGGTCCGGTCCTCGGCCTCCCGGCGCTCCCGGGCGGTGCGCTTGCGGAAGTTCTCGAAGTCGGCGAGGAGGTACTTGAAGCGGGTCTCCCACTCCTCGCGCTCGGGCGCCGCCTCCGCGCGACTCCCCTCGGCCGGGGCGGCCGGTTCCGCCGGGGGCGGAGCCGGCTCAGCGGGCTTCTCCGCCCGCGGCGCGTCGGGCATCCCCCTCCGGGGGGGCCCGCCGGCTATAACGTCATCGGGTCGCGGGGTCGGCGTGGGACCGGCGGCCCGGGCCCGGGCCGCGCGGCGTCGTTCCGGCCCCTAGAGCGGGACGGACGCGCCGACCGTTCGGACGGGCTCGGTTCGTCTCGGCGAGAAGCCTTATTACGCGCGCCCAGCTCCAACCGGACGACCCCGGATGGGGTCGGTTCAGGATGCCTCCGGAAGTCGTTGCGAACGGCGGGTACGATGCGAACGCGATCCAGGTCCTGGAGGGCCTGAGCGCCGTCCGAAAGCGGCCCGGGATGTACATCGGGTCGACCGACGCGCGGGGCCTCCAACACCTCGTGAACGAGGTCGTCGAGAACTCGATCGACGAGGTCCTCGCGGGGTACTGCACCGAGATCGAGGTCGTCCTGCACGCCGACGGGAGCTGCTCCGTCGCGGACAACGGCCGGGGGATCCCGGTCGAGGAGCATCCCAAGTACCACCGGCCCGCGCTCGAGATCGTGATGACGGTCCTCCATGCCGGGTCGAAGTTCGACCGGCAGACGTACAAGGTCTCCGGGGGGCTCCACGGCGTGGGCGTGCACGTGGTGAACGCCCTCAGCGAATGGTTCGATGTGCGGGTCCGGCGGAACGGCCAGACGTACCAGCAGCGGTACGAGCGCGGCGCGCCGGTCTCCTCGCTCGCCGTCCTGGGCCGGGCCGAGGGGACCGGGACGGAGCAGCGGTTCAAGCCGGACGCGACGATCTTCGAGACCGTGGCGTTCGACAAGGAGACGGTCGAGCGGCGGTTGAAGGAGCTCTCCTACCTCAACCCGGCCGTCGAGATCCGCTTCCGCGACGAGCGCGACGGCACCGCGATCACCTTCCACCATGCGGGCGGCATCCAGGAGTTCGTGACCGACCTCAACCAGGCGTCGACGCCGCTCTTCCCGTCGCCGATCTACCTCCACACGAAGCGCGACACGACGGACATCGAGGTCGCGCTCCAGTACGACGACGGCTACAACGAGACGACGCTCGCGTTCGTCAACAACATCAACACGGTCGACGGCGGCACGCACGTGATCGGCCTGCGCGCGGCGCTCACCCGGACGCTCAACGACTACGCCCGGAGCCACCAGTTCATCAAGGGCGACAAGGAGGCGCTGACCGGGGAGGACGTGCGGGAGGGGCTCGCGTGCGTCCTGTCGGTCAAGGTCCTCGAGCCGCAGTTCGAGGGGCAGACGAAGGCGAAGCTCGGGAACTCCGAGGTGAAGGGCCAGGTCGAGAGCGCGGTGAACGAGAAGCTCTCCGAGTTCTTCGAGGAGCACCCGGCCGTCGCGCAGGCGGTGATCACGAAGGCCGTCGAGGCCGCCCAGGCCCGGGAGGCCGCGCGCAAGGCGCGCGAGCTCACGCGCCGCAAGGGGCTCCTCGAGGGCGGCGGGCTGCCGGGGAAGCTCGCCGACTGCCACACGCGCGACGCGAGCCAGGCGGAGCTGTTCATCGTCGAGGGGGACTCGGCCGGCGGGACCGCGAAGCAGGGCCGCGACCGGGAGTTCCAGGCCGTCCTGCCGCTCCGCGGGAAGATCCTCAACGTCGAGAAGGCCCGGCTCGACAAGATGCTGCAGAGCGAGGCGATCCGGGCGCTGATCACCGCCATCGGGACCGGGATCGGCGACGAGTTCGACCTCTCGCGCCTCCGGTACCACAAGATCATCCTGATGACCGACGCCGACGTCGACGGCTCGCACATCCGGACCCTCCTCCTCACGCTGTTCTACCGGAAGATGCCCGAGCTGATCGCCGAGGGGCACGTCTACATCGCCCAGGCGCCCCTCTACCGGGTCCAGCGCGGCGCGAAGTCGGGGTACGCCTACTCCGAGGAGGAGCGGGACCGGCTGCAGGCGGAGCTCGGCAAGGGGTCCCTCATCCAGCGGTACAAGGGGCTCGGGGAGATGAACGCGGACCAGCTCGCCAACACGACGATGCATCCCGGGCTCCGCTCGCTCCTCCGCGTGACGGTCGACGACGCGGGCCGGGCGAACGAGCTGTTCCAGATCCTGATGGGCGAGGCCGTCGAACCGCGCCGGAACTACATCCAGGAACACGCCGTCGAAGTGACGAACCTCGACGTCTAGGCGGAAGCGAGAACCATCGATGGGCCCCCCCGAGCCGCTCGCCGACGGCCTCGCGGTCGTCGGCCGCACGCTCGAGGAGGTCCGGGGCCATCCGATCCTCCACGGGAACGGCTCGGTCCTCGTCACGGTGGGCCGCCCGGCGGCGGACGGCACGCTCGAGTGGCTCGGCGTCGGGCTCGAGCCGGGCGGGGTCCGCTTCTACGGCGGCGCCGCGCCGGCGGTCGGCCCGTCCCGGGGCCACCGGCTCGATCCGTCGACCGGGGAGCTCGTCGACCGGCTCTCGGACGTCGTGCGGATGTATCTCGAGCGCGTCGAGGCGCTCGACGAGCGGCTGAGCGAGCTCCAGGAGCGGGGCCGGTCGGTGCCGACGTCCGACGTCTGGGCGCTCCACCACCGGACGGCGCTCGTGCGAGCGCAGCTCAGCCGGACGACGGTCGCCGTCGCCGAGCTCGGCGGCCCGTTCCTCGACCGGTTCCCGGGGTTCGACCGGGTCCGCCCGGGCCTCGACGCGGAGATCGAGCGGGTCCACGCGCTCTGCGCGGCGCTCCAGCAGTCGCTCTCGGACCTCATCCTTCTGCGGACGGCCGAGGAGTCGAACCGGATCGCGGAGACGGCGAACGAGCTCGCCCGCACGTCGAACCGGATCGCCGCCCTCGCGAACATCTCGAACATCCGGATGCTCGGGATCACCTACATCGCGCTCGTCCTCGGCCTCGCGAGCGCGGTGGTGCTGTTCCCGAACACCGCGGGGACGATCCTCGGGATGCCGTCGGCGGCGTGGGTCCCCGGGTGGCTCGTCGTCGTCGTCCTCGCGGCGGCGACGGTCGTCCCGCTCGTCCTCGTCCTCCGCGCCGGCTGGGTCCGGGGGCTGGTCCAGAGCCTCCCCCAGTACGAGGGCCGGGCCGCCGAGGGGATGGCCGACCTCCCCGAGGTGTCGCCGGAGCCCGCGCCCGCGACCGGCGGACCCGGGACGCAACGACTTTAGGGGCCGCGCGGGGTCGCGGCGCCGTGCCGTCCCCCCCCGTCGTCCTCCGGGACGCGTGGATCGTGACCCAGGACGACCGGCGCGCGGTCCTCCGCGGGGACGTCCGGTTCGACGACGGGCGGATCGTCTCCGTCGGCGGCCGGGCGTCGTCGGAGGGCGCGGAGGTCGTCGACGCGACGGGGTTCGCGGTCGTCCCCGGGTTCGTGAACGCCCACGCGCACGTGGCGATGGCGCTCCTCCGCGGGATCGCCGACGACCGGGACCTCGCGGGGTTCTTGACGACGCTGTTCGCCGTCGACGCGAAGCGGACGGAGGGCGACGTGGAGGCGGGCGCGAGCGCCGGGATCGCCGAGATGCTGCTCGGCGGCACGACGAGCTTCCTCGACCTCTACTACGCCGAGGACGCCGTCGCCCGGGCGACCGAGCGGCTCGGCATCCGGGGGTACCTCGGCTGGGCGGTCCTCGATCCGGAGTTCACGACGCAGTCCGGCCGGCCCGTCGACAACGCCCGCGCCTTCATCGGCCGCTGGAAGGGGTCGGCCCGTGTGCGGCCGCTCGTCGCCCCCCAGGGCGTCTACGTCTGCGGCGAGGAGACGTGGCGCGCGGCGAAGGCGCTCGCCGACGCCGAGGGGACGCTCCTCCACTACCACCTGTCGGAGACGCGCCGCGAGGTGCACGAGCACGAGGCGAAGACCGGCGCCCGGCCGCCGATCTGGCTCGACTCGATCGGCGTCCTCGGGCCCCGCCAGGTCGCCGCCCACGGCGTCTGGCTGACGCGGCGCGAGATCGAGCTGCTCGCGGCGCGCGGGACGGGGGTCGCCCACTGCGCGAGCTCGAACGAGAAGCTCGCGACCGGGGGCGTCGCGCCGGTCCCCGAGCTCAGGGCCGCCGGCGCGACGGTCGGGCTCGGGACCGACTCCGTCGCGTCGAACAACACGGTCTCGATGCTGCGGGAGATGCGCACGGCGGGGCTCCTCCAGAAGCACCACCGGTGGGACGCGGGCGTCCTGTCGGCGCAGGAGCTCCTCGACCTCGCGACGCGCGAGGGCGCGAAGCTCTTGGGCGCGGCCGACGCGATCGGCTCGATCGAAGTCGGCAAGCGGGCGGACCTCACGATGTTCCGGCTCGACCATCCGAGCCTCCTGCCGGCCCGGCCCGAGGCGCTCGTCTCCCACCTCGCGTACTCGGCCGCCGACGAGGCGGTCGACACCGTGTTCGTCGACGGCGAGGCCGTCGTCCGCCACCGGACCCTCGTTCGCGGCGATTGGGGCCGGATCCGCGCCGACGCGGAGGCGGCGGCCGAGGCGTTGTGGGCCGCGCGGCCGGCCTAGCCGTCCGGGGCCTCCCCGGACCCGGCGTCGAGGAACCGGCCGAGGGCCCGGGCGAGGCGCTCCCCGAGGGCGTCGGGATCGACCGAGGCGCCGCGCTCCGCGAGGCCGCCGAGCCGCTCGGCCGCGACCGGCGGCGGCACGTCGAAGAGCCGCGACACCAGCGCGGGATCGGCGGTGTACGCGAGGACGCCGTGGTGGAGGAGCGCCGTCGCCGTCGCGTGCTGCGCCGCCC
>DATJVB010000084.1:0-7670 GCA_035502055.1 Thermoplasmata archaeon
GGTGAGCGAGATCGCGATGTGCCGGGGCGCCTGCGAGTCCGCCCAGCGGGCCGGATCGATCGCCTCGTCGCCCTTGAAGCCGGAGAGGATCCGCCGCTGCGCCTCGATCGACCGGTCGAGGAGGCCCTCCGGGTCGTCGTACTCCGGCATCGGGCCGTCGTTCTCCCATCCCTGGCTGCGCCAGCAGAACCGGCAGCTGAGGTTGCATGAGTCGATCGCGGGAGACATCTGCAGGCACCGGTGGCTCTCGATGCCGTAGAACCGGCCCTTGTAGCAGTCCCGGCCGTGGACGAGCGACTGCCGGGTCCAGTAGCAGAGCTTCACGGCGCTGTGCCGGCCGGTGAGCTGGTACCCCTGCTCCGCGAGCCCCTCCGCGAGGTCCTGGTCGCCCATCGAGCGGCCCGCGACCCGGGCGGGAACGATTAGACTTTCGCCCGCCCCGCGGGCGCACCGGACCCGGCGGCGCGGCCGATCGCCCGGCGGAGCGACAGGGAGTTCGCGACCACCGTCGTCGACGAGAGGCCCATGGCGACGGCGCCCAGGATCGGGAGGACGCCGAAGAGGCCCACCCCCACCACGGGGACGAGCGCGCCGGCGGCGATCGGCAGGAGGACCGCGTTGTATCCGAGGGCCCAGAAGAGGTTCTGCCGGACCTTCGCGACGGTCCGACGCGCCGCCGCGAGCGCGATCGGGACCCCCATTGGGTCGGAGCGGACGAGCAGCACCCCGCCCGCCGCTTTCGCGACGTCGCTCCCCGAGCCGATGGCGATCCCCACGTCCGCCGCGAGGAGCGCGGGGGCGTCGTTCACGCCGTCGCCGACGACCGCGACGTGGCGACCCTCGCGGCGCAGCCGCGTGACGAGGTCGAGCTTCGCCCGGGGCGATAGCCCCGCATGGACCTCCGCGATCCCCGTCGCCCGGGCGACCGCCGCGGCCGCGGGGCCGTGGTCGCCGGTCGCGAGCACGACCCGCACCCCCTCGTCGGCGAGGGACCGGACCGCGGCGGCGGCCGTCGGCCGGATCGGGTCGGCGAACCCGAGGAGCCCGATCGGGTCGCCATCGAACGATACGACGGCGACGGTCCGGGCCTCGCGCACGAGGGCCGCCGCGGGTCCGGCGAGCGGTTCGGGCCCGTCGCTCGGCTCCCCGTCGAGCCGGGCCACCCGGACCCGCCGGCCGCCGATGGTCCCGACGACCCCGACGCCCGGTTCCCCGCGTACGTCGGTCGCGGCCGGGAGGGAGACCCCCCGCGCCCGGGCCTCGGCGACGACGGCGCGGGCGAGCGGGTGCGCGGAGCCCGCCTCCACGCCGGCCGCCGCGGCGAGGAGCTCGTCGGTCCCGTGCCCCGGGAGCGGGACGATCTCGGTCACGCGGGGAACCCCCGCGGTGAGCGTCCCGGTCTTGTCGGCGACGACCGTGTCGACGCGCGCGGCCCGCTCGAGCGTGTCGCGGCCGCGGAACAGGATCCCGTCCTCGGCGGCCCGGCCCGCGCCGACCGCGAGGGCGGCGGGCGTGGCGATGCCGAACGCGCACGGACAGGCGGTGATCGCGACGGAGACGAAGACGAGGAGCGCGATTGGGAGCGACCGCGTCGCGACCGCCCACGCGGCCCCCGCGGCGAGCGCGAGGAGCAGCACGACGGGGACGAACCGCTCGGCGATGCGGTCGGCGAGGCGGCGGAGCGGCACCTGGCTCATCTCGGCCTCGGTGAGCAGCCGGCCGATCTCCGCCACGAACGCGTCGGGCCCCACCCGGACGGCCCGGACCACGAGCGCCCCCGGGCCGTTGAGCGATCCGGAGACGACGGGGTCGCCGGGGCCCTTCTCGACCGGCATCGGCTCGCCCGTGACGAGCGACTCGTCGACGGCCGAGCGGCCGTCCTCGACCACGCCGTCGACGGCGAACCGGTCGCCGGGACGCACCCGGAGGCGATCGCCCGGCGCGAGCGCGTTCGTGGGCGTGGCGACCTCCCGGTCTCCGCGCATTACGAGGACGGTCGTCGGGAGGAGCTCGCCGAGCCGCCCGATCGCGGTGGCGGCGCGGCGCCGGGCGAGCTGCTCGAGATAGTTCCCTGTCAGGATGAGGGCGACGATCGCGCTCGACGCGTCGAAGTAGATCGCCGACGGGAGCCGGCCTGGGAGCAGGAGCACCGCGACCGAGTAGCCGAACGCGGCCGACGTGGCGACGGCGATCAGCACGTCCATGTTCCACACGCGGGAGACGATCGCGTCGCGGGTCCCCCGGAAGAAGACGAGGCCCGGGTACGCCTCGACGATCCCGGCGAGGAGCGCCGCCGTCCAGCCGACCGCCGGCCCGGACCAGGGCCCGTAGGTGAGGAGGAGCACGAGGACGGTCGCCGGCCAGGCGACGGCGAGCCGTCGCCGGACCGCCGCCGCGGCGGCCTCCGGCGCCGCGAACGTCTCCCGGCATCCGGCCGAGCAGAAGTAGTACGTCCGGTTGTCCCGCGCGAGGGTGAGCTCGGCGGTCCGTTCGTCGACGAACATCCCGCAGACGGGGTCAGTCGCCATAGCGGAGCGTGCCCTCGGAGCGCGGGAGGAGCGTCCGTCCGGTCCTACGCGACGCTCGAGAACGACCGCGGGGCGCCCGGGGTGAGCCGGTCAGTGGCGCGCCCGTCGCGCTTCGTACGTCCGTCGGCACGATTCGGAGCAGAAGTAGACCGTCTCCCCGTCGTAGACCCCCTTCGCCGGCGCGCGCGCGGGGTCGACCATCATGCCGCAGATCGGGTCCTTCATCTGCATGACGCTCCCCCCGAGGCGGCGGCGCCGATTTAGCCTCGACGGGCGGGCCGGACGGCCGGCAAGCCCTATCTGCCCCGCCCGGTCCCCCCGACGTGGTCCGGAACGTCTCCCCCGAAGAGCTCCGGGACCGGATGGCGAGCGACCCGGACGGCTTCGTCCTCCTCGACGTCCGGGAGGACGACGAGCGCGAGACGGCGTCGATCCGTCCGTCGCTCCACATTCCGATGAACCTCGTCCCGTCGCGCCGCGCCGAGCTGCCGACGGACCGCGAGGTGATCGTCTACTGCCACTCCGGCACGCGGTCGCTCATGGTCGCGGGGTACCTCGAAGCGCACGGAGTCGAGCGCGTCGCCAACCTCGACGGCGGGATCGACGCCTGGTCCCGCCGCATCGACCCGGCCGTCCCTCGGTACTAGCGGGGCCCGGCCCGGACCGCCCCGCCGGGAGCCGGCCTACGGGAGCGGCGGCGCGCTGAACAGCTCGATGAAGCCGCGCATCTTCCAGTACGTGTCGAGGAACGACTGGCCGCGGGCGGTGACCTCGTAGCGGACCACCCCGTCGTCCTCCTGCCGGCCGAGGAGCCCGAGCGCGACGAGCCGGTCGACGGCGACCTTGAGCCGGTCGACCGGCATGCCGGCCCCGTACGAGATCCGCGTGATGCGGGCCGACGCCTGGTGGCGCTTCACCACCTCGAGGATCGTCGCGTACAGCTCGGTCGCCTCCCGCCGGCCCCGGCGGAGCGGGGCGGCCGCGGGCCGGCTCGGGTCCATGGCGTCGCCCTACTCGGGGACCGGCGGCATCGCCGGGATCTGGACCGCCGGCGCCCCGACGACCGCGCCCCGGCCCATCTCAATCGAGCGGACGTACTTCACCTCGCCGGCGCGAGCCTTCTCCCCGAGCCTAACCTCCTCCGCGACGATCGAGCGCGCTTCGGCACGGTCCTCGAGCTCCACCCGTCGGCCCGAGACCGTCTCGGCCCGGGACCGGGACCGGAGGAGGACCTGATCCGCGTGGATCGGTCCCCGCGCCTCGGCGCGTCGTCCGAGCTCGATCCGCTCGGCGCGCAGCCCCCCTTCGGTCTCGAGCCGACCCCCCACCTCGACCGCCCCCGCGATGCGCGCCTCCCGAGCCCGGATCTCGCCGCCGACCTCGATCGACCCGGCGGAGAGCGCCCCGCCGACCCGGAGCCGGCCCCCGACCTCGACGGCGCCCGTCGTCGCGAGGGTCCCGCCGACCGACAACTGGCCCCCGACCTCAACGCGGTCCCCCGCGAACGAGCCCGCGACCTCGCCGAGCCCCCCGATCTCGAGGGCGTCGGCGCGCAGGTCGCCGGTCGCCGTGAGTCGGCCGCCCACCTCAATCTCGCCGCCGGTGCAGCCCGGGCCGAGGCGGACGACGCCGCCGACCTCGAGGCGGCCGTACCGGAGCGCCCCGCGGGTCTCGAACGTCCCCCCGATCTCGATCGGCCCGCTCACCTCGCCTCCCTCGACGGTCGCCCGGCCGCCGGCGCTCAAGGAGCCGATCGCGAGCCGCCCGAGCTCCGCCTCGCCGCCGACCTCCACCTCGCGCGCCGAGACGGCGCCGGCGATCGCGATCCGGCCGCCGGCGACGATCGAGGTCGCATCGACCGACGCGCGCCCCTCGAGCTCCCCGCCGACCTCGAGCCGGGCACACCGGATCGGGCCCGCGACCCGCAGCGCCCGGCCGACGTCGACGTCGGCCGCCTCGAAGCGTCCGCCGACCTCGAGGACCCCCCGTTCGACCCGTACCGGGCCGCGCGACACGAGGTCTCCGGCGACGCGGACCGTGCCCTTGGCGGCCCGCAGCTCGCCGCAGGAGAGCGAGCCCTGGAACGTCGCCCCCCCCTTCAACCGGATCGTGCCGGTCACCTCGATCAGGCCCCCGGCCTCGGCGTCGATGACGGCGTCGGGCCCCGCCGTGAGGTCGGCCTCGAGCCGGCCGAGTCGGACGTGGCCCCCTCGAGGGATCCCCTGGGTCGGCATGATCCCCCCATCCCCCGGAGGGGGATACTCCCAAGTCACCTCGGGTGACCTCCGGTCGGGAGGGGACCCCCCTTCGGCGGCCGGACGGGCGCGGCGGGACCCCGTCCCGCGCGGGAGGACGCCCCCGGGTCGCACCGCAACCAAGAAGCCTTCCGGCGGACGTTCCGGGGGACGATGGCCGACGCCCCGACACCCGCGACCCGTCCGGCCGGCCGTCCCTCCCGGGAGGAGGGGGACCCGCTGCCGCTTCCCCCGGCGGACGCACCCGCGACCGCCGGCGCGCCCCCGCGGAGCGACCCGGAGGGTTCCGGCCACGCGGGCCGGCGCCGTCCGCGCCGGTCGGCCGGCTGGTGCGGCGCCGAGGAGCCGCGCGACGCCCCCGAGGGGCACGACTAGAAGTACCGAACGGCCCTGCGCCGGGCCGGAGCGACCTCGTGGACCCCGCGACACTGGGCGCCCTTCGAACGCTCGTCGTCGACTGCCGGAAGTGTCCCCGGCTCGTCGGCTACCGGGAGCGCGTCGCCGTCGAGAAGAAGAAGGCGCACCGGGCGGAGACGTACTGGGGTCGACCGGTCCCCGGGTTCGGGGACCCGATGGCCCGCCTCGTCGTCGTAGGGCTCGCCCCGGCCGCCCACGGGGCGAACCGGACCGGCCGGCTCTTCACCGGGGACCGTTCGGCGAGCTTCCTGGTCGAAGCGCTCTTCACCGCCGGGTACGCGAGCCAGCCGACGTCCGTCGGCCGCGGCGACGGGCTCCGGTACCGGGACCTCTACCTCTCCGCCGCGGTGCGATGCGTTCCGCCCGACAACCGTCCCACGCCCGCGGAGGAGGCCGCCTGCCGACCGTACCTCGCCGCGGAGATGCGGCTGCTCGAGCGGGCCCGGGCGTACCTCGCGCTCGGCGGCTTCGCCTGGGAGGCGACCCTCCGGGCGGCGGCGGAACGGTACGGGATCCCGCCGGTCCGCGTCCCGTTCGCCCACGGCGCCTGCGCGGTCCTCGGCCCCGGCCGTCCGCTCCTCTGGGCGTCGTACCATCCCAGCCCGCAGAACACGCAGACCGGGAAGTTCACCCGGGCGATGCTCCTCGACCTGCTCGCGCGCGTCCGGGCGGGGTACGAGGGACCGGGGGAGACGGTATGACCGGCGCCTCGGGCCGGACCGGGTTCGAGCTCCTCGAACGGGACGGGCTCGCGCGCATCGGCCGCCTCGCGACGCCCCACGGACCGATCGAGACGCCGGCGCTCCTCCCGGTCGTCCATCCCGATCCCGCGCGCCAGACGATCCCGCCCGAGGCGATGCGACGCCGGTTCGGTCTCGGGGCGGTGATCACGTCGGCGTACATCGCGTGGCGGACGCCCGAGCTCAAGTCCCGGGCCGAGGCCGAAGGGATCCACGGTCTCCTTGCGTTCGACGGCCCGGTGATGACCGACTCCGGCGCCTTCCAGCAGCACGCCTACGGGTCCGTCGAGGTGACGCCCGAGGAGATCGGCGGGTTCCAGCGGCGGATCGGCTCCGACATCGCGACCGTGCTCGATCGGTTCGTCGAGCCCGACGCGCCCCGGGCCGTGGCGGAGGAGGGCGTGCGGGAGACGCTCGCCCGGGCCCGGGCGGCCCGGCCGCTGCGCGCGGGGCTCCTCGCGGTCCCCGTGCAGGGCGGGCTGTTCCCGGACCTGAGGGCGGAGTCGGCGGCGGGCGCCTCCGAGGTGGGGGACGTCCTCGCGGTCGGGGGCGTCGTCCCCCTGCTCGAGCAGTACCGGTTCGCCGACCTCGCGCGCCTCCTCGCCGCGTGCCGGCCGTCCCTCGCTCCCGAGCGGGCGGTCCACCTGTTCGGCACCGGCCACCCGATCTCGTTCGCCTTCGCGGCGCTGTTCGGCGTCGACCTGTTCGATTCGTCGGCGTACCACAAGTTCGCCCGCCGGGGCCGGGTGCTCCTCCCCACCGGCACGATCGCGATCGACCGGGTCCGCGAGCCGATCTGCCGGTGCGCCCTCTGCGCCGAGCTCCCCCTCCGCGACGTGGCCCGGCTACCGGCGCCCGAGCGGGAACGGCGCCTCGCGGAGCACAACCTCCTCGCGTGCGCCGCCGAGGTCGCGGAGGTCCGCCAGGCGATCCGGGACGGGACGCTCTGGGAGCTCGCCGAGCGACGCGCGTCCGGCCACCCGGGCCTCCTCGCCGGCCTGCGGGCCGTCGTGCGGTCGGCGCGGGTGTTCCTGCCGACCGAGCCGGAGAGCCGGCCCGGCTTCCGCGTCGCCGGCGCGACGAGCGGCCTTCGCCCGGGCGTGATCCGGTTCCTCGCCCGGGTCGCCCGCTGGAAGGAGGGCCGGCCCGACGCGGAGGCGATCGCCCCGTGCCCGATGGTGCCGTCGGTCCTCCGGCGCCTGCCTACGGATACCCCGGCTGGCGGCGAGCGCGCGTTCGACGCGGTGACGCCGTTCGGCGCCATCCCGCTCGAGCTCACGGAGCTGTACCCGCTCGGCGGCTACGTCGGCCCCGAGGAGTTCTCCGGCGACCCCGCGCCCGGCGACCGGGCCCCCCTCGAGAGCGTCGACGACGCGGAGGCGGCCCGGCGGCTCGACGTCTGGACGCACCGGCACGTCCGGGGCCTCTTCGCGTGGCTGTACGGCCGGGCGGAGGGGGAGGCCGTCGCCCGCCTCCCGTGGACCGCGGAGCGGTCCCGCCGGACGGGCCGGCTCCGCGCCCTGCGCGAGGACGGGCGGCCCGCGTTCCTGATCTCGCCCGACGGGCTCCCGCGGCCGACCTTCCTGGGCGCGCGACGGCTCCGCGAGACGCTGCCGTTCCCCCGCGCTCGCATCGTCGTCGACGCCGACGCGGCCCCGTTCGTCGCCGAGGGCCGCAGCCTCTTCTCCCGGTTCGTCGCGGGGGGCGACAGCGGTCTCCTGCCGGGGTCG
>DATJVB010000085.1:0-4052 GCA_035502055.1 Thermoplasmata archaeon
CAAAGGGGGTGGTCCGACCCGCGTCGCCCCCCTCTGCGGAGGGCGCCGGAACGAGGAAGTACGCCCTCGGCCTTCCCGGTCCCACGGTCGGACGGACGATGACGGTCGACTTCGGTTTCAAGCGGGCCCCCAAGATGCGGATCGCGTCGGTGCACTGGAAGGGGCCGTGGAATGACGCGCGCATCCGCCGGGAGTTCGAGTCGGTGGCGCGTTGGATCCGGGCCCACGACCTGCCGGCGGGGCGGTGGGTGTTCCTCGAGCCCGCGACCCGCGAGTGGCGGGTTGGGATCGAGGTTCGGGGGCGGGTGCGCGGCGAGGGACGCGTCCGGGTCCATACCCTCCCGGCCACGCGCGTGGCGAGCGTGACGTTCGACCCGGACGTCGTCTCGCCCCGCGTCGTCTACCATGGGCTCAACGACTGGCTCCGGTGGCGCAAGAAGGACCGCCAGATCTCCCGCGTCGTCTCGACCCGGGAGGTCTACTCGAACAATCCGTGGACCGACCGGCAGGCGTGCGCCCGGACCGAGATCCAGTACGTCGTGCGCCCCTGAGCCGCACGGGGGACCGGTGAGCGGGGCCGCCCCGCCCGGGCCCGCTACCGCTCGCTGATCCAGAACTCGTTCCCGTCGGGATCGGCGAACATCGCGAACGTCCCCCACTCGGCGACCGTCGTCGGCCGGGTGAACCGGACACCCTTCGCCCGAAGCCGCTTCTCCTCGCGGGCGACGTCCGGGGCCGTGAAGCCGATCCCGGTGTTGCCCTTCTCCCGGCGCCCCCCCTCGCAGAGGTGGAGGACCACCGACGATCCCCGCGGAGCGACCGTGATCCAGTGGCCCGCTCGGGACCGGACGGAGAAGCCGAGCTTCTTCGACCACCACGTCGCCGCCTTCTTCGCGTCGGAGACCACCACCGCGACGTCGTCGAACCGGAGCATCGTGGGCCCCATCGTAGCCGGGTTCAATACGGGGCGGGGCCCGACGGATCGGCCCGCCCCCCTTCGCTCCCGGGCGGCCGGGAGCGCCCCGCACTGGCGAATCGCTGAAGTAGCCGGACCTTTTCGGACGCCCCCATGCGCAGCGACCCCGCGAAGGCCGGAGCCGCCTCCGGCAAGGGACCGGCCGACATCGCGATTGACGACATCGTCGACATGAAGCCCCAGCGGGTCGAGGTCTCCCTGCTGCTGCCGGTGGCGGCCCCGAACGCGAGGGCGGTGGTGAAGCTGGAGTGGAGCCGGGAGGACACCAACATGCCCCTCAGCGAGCTCCTCAAGCGGATCGAGACGTACGTCGCGAAGTTCGGATCCGCCTGAGCGGCCCCGTCCGGGCCCGCGCACCGTCCGCCGCTCCGTCCGACCGCCGACCGGCGCGCCCCTCCTGAGAGGAACGAATGGAGAACCCGATCGTACTCGTCTGGGGGCATCTCGACGCGGTCCTCCTCGGTGCGCTCGCGGCGGCCGTCTGGATCGGGGGCGAGTACCTCTCCCGCCGGGCGACGTTCCGGCTCGGTGCGCCGCGGCGGCCGTCGTCGCGGCTCGACCGGGGTACGTATCCGATCATCGCGGGCGCGCTCGGGGTCGCCATGGTCGCCACCCTCGTCGCGTTCCTGACGGGCGTCGGCGGGTACCTGCCGCTCTGGACGGCCGGCGTCGGGCTCGCGCTCGTCGTCCTGGGCGTCGGGTTCCGCGGATGGGCTCTACGGACCCTGGGCCGATTCTTCACGATGCCGATCACCCTCCCCGCCGACCAGGAGATCGTCCGCGGCGGACCGTACCAGTGGATCCGGCACCCCGCGTACACCGGCGGACTCCTGACGGCGATGGGAATGCCCCTCGTCCTCGGGACGACGGTCGGCTTCCTGGTGACCTTCGCGGTCTGTCTCGCCTCGTACGTCTACCGGATCCATTTCGAGGAGCAGGCGCTCGTCGGCCGGTTCGGTGATCGGTACCGGGAGTATGCGAAGCGTACCTGGCGCCTCCTCCCCGGTCTCTACTGACGGGGCGCCTCCGCCCGCGCGGGGGCCGTCGCCCCGCCGCGACCGGGGTCCGGGTGGTTCCGGTTCCGAGGCGCCATGGTAGCGCGGCATCCGATCTACCTCGTGGAAGTCCTTTCCTTCCCGCACGCGAGCGGCGTTCCGGCGGCGGTCTGCCTCCTCCGTTCCCCGCTCTCCGACGCGGACGCGCAGGAGGTGGCGCGCATGACCGGCCACGTCGCGACCGGGTTCCTCGAGGCCGACGACGGGGACCTGTTCGCCTCGGACCGGTTCACCCTCCGGGGATTCGGCCCGAGCGGCCCGGTCCCGTTCGGGGGGGCCTCGGCGATCGCCGCGGCGAAGGTCCTGTTCGACGAGCTCGGCGCCCCGGGACCGGAGGTCGCCGTGCGCACCGCGGAATGGACGCTCACCGCCGCCGCGGAGGGGCGCGCTCTCGTGCTCCGGGTTCCGGTCGGCCCGATCGCGCCCGTCCCCGCCCCGGCCTCGGTCCACGAGCGGTTCGGCGGCGCCCCGGCCGTTGAGGCGGCGGCCGCCCCAGCCGCCGATGCCGGGAGGGGACCGGTACTCGTCCGCCTCCGCCGACCCGAGGCCCTCCGGGCGGTCGACCGAAGCCCGGCCCGGCGGCCGACGGCCGGCTCCCTCGCCGAGCGGACGGTGGTGGTGACCGCCCTGGGGGAGGCTCCGGGCGAGGCGATCGTGCGGTGCTTCACACCGGGGGCCGGGGCGGACGAGGACCCGGGCTCCGTCGAGGGGCTCGCCCTGGCGGGGCGCTACTGGTGCACCGAGCTCGACCAGCCGGAGGTCCGCCTCGTCGGAGAGGGCCCCTGGCCCACGCGCGTCACCGTCCGCGCGGATCCCGGCGCCCCGGCTGTCCGTCTCGTGGGCCGCGCCCGGATCCGGGTCCGAGGGTACCTTGACCTCCCCGGCTGACCCGGTCGCGATGGCCTCGTCCGAGACCGCGATCCCCTCGCCCTCGGCGGAGGCCCGGCCGCCCGCCGGGATGCTGTACGCGCTCGTCGCGTCCGCGCTGTGGGGCGTCGCGGCGACCGCGGCCCAGGCCGCATTCGGACCGTACGGTGTCCCGCCGGCCGCCCTCGTGTCGATCCGGCTCCTCTCGGCGGGCGCGATCCTCTGGCTCCTCCTCCGCCCGAAGTTCCCGACCGCGGACCGGGGCCGGATGATCGCCTTCGCCGTCCTCGGCCTCTTCGGGGTGCAGATCACGTTCTACGTCGCGATCGACGCCTCGAACGCGACCGTCACGTCCCTCCTGCAGTGCCTCGCGATCCCGATGATCGCCGTCTACGAAGCGGTCGTCGAGGCGCGGGGACTCGCGCGGATGACGGCCCTCGCGCTCGCCCTCGCCGTGGCGGGGACGGTCCTCGTCATCCTCGGACGGTCGGGCGCGACGCTGCTCGTCACCCCCGTGGGCCTCGCCTTCGGCCTCGCCTCCGCCGTCGCCGCCGCGTACTATACGCTCGCCTCCCGGACGTTGATGCGGTCGCACGGCCCCTGGTCCGTCGTCCTCTGGGGGTTCGTCCTCGGCGGGCTCGCGAGCCTGCCGACGGGCGTCCTCGCTCTCCTCGCGCCCGGGGGCGTGGCGTGGGTCGGGTCGGTCCCGGCGCTCCTCCTCGTCGCCTTCGTCGTGGGGTTCGGCACCCTCCTCAGCTTCCCCCTCTACCTCGTCGGGGTCTCCCGCATCGGAGCGACGCGCGCGGGCATCGCCACGACCGCGGAGCCGATCGCGACCGCCCTCACCGCGACGGTCTTCCTCGGCGTGGTCCTCACGCCGTTCCAGTACGCCGGCGGGGGACTCGTCGTGCTCGGCGTCTACCTCCTGACGGCGCACCGACGGGGAGGGCGGGTCGGCGGACGGCGCGTCCCCCCGGGCGCCCCGGTCGAGCCCGAGGAGGCGGCTCCCGGTCCCGGGGGGACCGGACTGGACCCTGCGGCCGGTCCCCCGCCGAGCGCGCCGACGGTCTCCCCCGCGCCATCTGGGGGACCCACCCCGACGGCCGACGCCCAACGGGCCGCTGGACCCCCCGTCGGCACCGACGGTCGAGCCC
>DATJVB010000086.1:0-30228 GCA_035502055.1 Thermoplasmata archaeon
CTCCGCCCTCGGCGAGCTGTGGGCCGTCGCGGGCGCGGCGTCGACGGCGCTCCTCGGACTCCTCCTCTACTGGGCGGCGGGGGGCCCGCTCGTCGCCCCGGTCGCCCTCTTCGCGATCGCGGCCGCCTCGGGGTTCGCCGGGTGCCAGATCGACAGCGTCCTGGGGGCGACCCTCGAGAACCGCGGCTACCTCACGAAGGGCGGTACCAACTTCCTCTCCATGCTCGCGACCGTCGGAGTCGCCGCCGTCCTCCTTTACGCGGTCGGGGGGCCGCTGTGAAGCCCCGCGGGAACGTCGTCCTCCTCTCCGGCGGGATGGATTCCGCGACGACGCTCGCCCTCGCGCGCCGGGCCGGCGGGCCGGTGCACGCCCTCACCGTCTCCTACGGCCAACGGCACCTTCGGGAGATCCGCGCGGCCCGTCGGATCGCGCGGTGGGCCGCCGTCGACGCCCACGTCACCGTGGCGCTGCCGATCGGCCCCCTCCTGCCGTCGGCGCTCACGGACCGTCGCCGCCGCATCAGCGCCCGCCCCCCGCGCGTAGGCGCGATCCCGGCGACGTACGTGCCCGCGCGGAACACGATCCTCCTGGCGCTCGCGCTCGGCTACGCGGAGCCGCGCGGGCTCGAACGGATCTGGATCGGCGCGAACGCGATCGACTACTCGGGGTACCCCGATTGCCGCCCCGCGTTCCTCCGCGCCTTCGAGGCGCTCGCGCGGCGCGCGACGCGCGCGGGCGTCGAGGGGCGGGCCCGGTTCACCGTCGAAGCCCCCCTCCTTCGCCGGTCGAAGGCGGAGATCGTCCGGCTCGGCGACCGGCTCCACGTCCCGTGGGCGCTCACCTGGAGCTGCTACCGGGGCGGGAAGCGGCCGTGCGGCGCGTGCGACGCCTGCCGGCTCCGCGCCCGGGGGTTCCGCGAAGCGCGCCGGGACGACCCGGCGCTCCGCCTAGGCGGCCGGCGAAAGCGGCGAGGTGCAGAACGCGCACCGGCGCGCTTTCAGCGGGACCTTCGATAGGCACTCCGGGCAGTCGCGCGTCGTCACCTCCGCCGGCGGCGCCCGGGCGGCCCTTCGGGCCTCCATCTGGGCGACGGGACGGACGATGGCGAAGAAGACGACGAGCGCGATCAGGATGAAGCTGATGATCGCGGTGAGAAACGCGCCGTAGAGGAACTTCCCGCCGCCCAGCGTGAACGAGTACCCGGTCAGGTCGTGGGAGCCGGGGATCGAGATGAGCGGCGTCACGATGTCGGTCACGAGCGCGTTCACGATCGCGGAGAAGGCGAGGCCGATGACGACGCCGACCGCGAGGTCGACGACGTTGCCCCGGGTGATGAACGTGCGGAAGTCGTCGACGGCGCCCATGGGCCCTCGGCCCCGACGATTCGGCGGAGCGGATAAATCCGCCGCTCGGGGCTACATCCGGTCGAGCCGGTCCACCCCGAGGAGGTCGAGGGTGTGGCCGAGGGTCCGCCGGACCGCCGCGACGAGCGCGACCCGGCTGTCGCGCTCCGGGCCGGCCGAGAGGACCGGGACCTCCTGGTAGAACCGGTTGAACTCCTCCGCGAGCTGGTGGGCGTATCCCGCGAGGGCGTGGACGTGCGCCGACCGGGCGACGTACTGGACGAGGCCCGGGAACCGCGCGATCCGGCGCAGGAGGGTCCACTCCTCCGGCCGGGCGAGCCGCCCCGTCTCGAACGGGTACGGTCCGGCGGTCCGTTCCGCCTTCCGGAGGATGCTCGACGCCCGGGCGTACGCGTACTGGACGAACGGGCCGCTGCGCCCCTCGAAGGAGACGGCCTCCTCCCACCGGAACGCGACCGTCTTCTCGGCCGCGACCCGGAGGATGTGGTAGCGGACCGCGCCCGCGCCGACGGCGTGGGCGATGGCGGCGACCTCGGCGGGCGAGAGGTCGGACCGCCGGGACTCGATCTCGTGGACGGCGCGGTCGACCGCCTCCTCGAGCAGGTCGTCGAGGTACACCGCCGTCCCCCGACGCGTCGACATGCCGCCGCCCTCGCCGGCGGTGATGTACTGGTAGAGCACGATCTCCGGCCGCCGAGGCTCGCCGATCTCGCCGAGAAGGACCGCGAGGACCTTCGCGTGGAGGAGGTGGTTCGCTCCGAGGACGTCGACGACCCGGTCGAACGCGGAGAACTTCCGCAGGTGGTAGGCGACGTCCCGCGTCACGTAGAGGGTGCTCCCGTCGCCGCGGGTCACGATGATGCGCGCGCTCTCCTGGGGGAGGCCCGCGCCGGTCGCGTCGATCGCCCACGCGCCGTTCGGCTCCCTCACGGCGTGCGGGGCTGCGCGCAGCCGGGCGACGACCCGGTCGACCGAGCCGTCGGCGACCAGCTCGGACTCCCAGACGAACTCGTCGAACCCGACGCCGATCGCCTGGAGCGAGGCGCGCATCCCGTCGAGGATGCGTCCGACGACCGCCCGGTCCTCCGGGCGACCGCGGCCCGACTCGAGGGCGTGGGCGATCGCCTGAACCTCGGCGTCGGCCTCCGGATGGCCCTTGAGGTATTCGTTCACCGCCGGGTACGGTCGTCCGAGGTACCGGTCGGGCTTCTCGGCCGCCTCCACCGCCCCGTCGAGGCTCGCGACGACCTCCGGCGGCCAGGCGGCCCGGGGCCGGGACCAGATCCAGACGATCATCGCGGCCTGACGGCCCAAGTCGTCGACGTAGTACTGGGTCGTCACCGGGAACCCGGCCCACCGGAGGGTCCGGGCGAACGAGTCTCCGAGGAGGGCGTTGCGGATCCGGCCGATGTGGAACGGCCCGTTCGGGTTCGCGCTCGTGTGCTCCACGCAGACCTTCGCGGGGACGGGACGGCCGCGTCCGTAGGCATCCGCGGGATCGAGCACCCGGCGGAGGGTCGCATCGGCGAGCGCCGTCCGGTCGGCCCGGACGTTGAGGTACGGGCCGACGGCGACGAACCCCGCGATCCCCACGGAGGGGCGCGTCGCCGCGGCGAGCGCGGTCGCGAGCTCGGCCGGCGCGCGTCGGGCCCTCGCGGCGAAGCGGTGGAGCGGGAGGGCGAGGTCCCACTCCGGGCTCTCCGAGAAGTCGAGGAGAGGCCGGACCTCCTCGACGGTCGCGGGGACCCCCGCGGCGGCGAACGCCGCGGCCAGCGACGAGAGGAGCTCCGCGACGATCGGCTCCCACGGGTCCGCCGGCGGCGTCGGTCCGTCCGTTCCACCGCCGGTCGCCATTCGTTGGGAGCAACGCTCATTCGGGCCGCTCGACATAACGGTTCCCTCGTGGCCGGCCTGCTCCTCATTCGGTACGGCGAACTCGCGCTCAAGTCGCCCCCGGTCCGTCGCGAGTTCGAGCAGCGGCTCCGGCGGAACCTCCTCGACCAGTTCCTCACGGCGAACGAGCCGTGCCGGCTGACCGCCGATCACGGCCACTTCTACGTCGAGTGCCGGGAGGGAGCCCCCGGCGCTCGCCTCGCCGCCCGGGTCTTCGGGGTGACCTCCGTGAGCGTCGTGCGCGAGGTACCGACCGAGCGGACCGCGATCGAAACGGCGGTGCTCGACCTCGCGGAGCCCGCGCTCCCGGCCTCGGCGTCGTTCGCGGTGCGCGCCCGCCGGACCGGCAGCCATCCGTTCACGAGCCAGGAGCTCGCCCGGGACCTGGGCGCGGCGGTCCTCGCCCGATGGCCCGACCGGTCGCTCCGCGTCGACCTCGACCATCCCGACGTCGAGCTGTTCGTCGAGGTGCGGGGCCCGAAGACCTACCTCTACACCGATCGGCGGGCCGGGCCCGGTGGCCTGCCGCTCGGCGTCGCGGGCCAGGTCGTCTCGCTCGTCGACGGCCCGCGGGGCGCGGTCGGCGCGTTCCTCATGATGAAGCGCGGATGCCGCGCCGCGCTCGTCTGCACGCCGGGGGCGGAACGGTTCGCCCGCGACGTCCTCGCCCGGTTCGACCCGGGGGTGCGGATCGAGCCCGCCGCCGCGGAGGCCGTGGACGCCCGGCTGGAGACGCTCGCGGAGGAGCTCCACGCGGAGGCGATCGTGCTTCCCCTCTCCGTCGACGAGTACGCCGGGGCCCGGGAGCGGTGGGCGGACCGCGTCGTCTTCTCGCCGACGGTCGGACTCGACGAGACGGAGGTGGCCGAGCGATGGGATCGCATCGTCGCGCTCGCCGGGTGAACGCGCCCTCGCTCCACGCGTTCGACCCGTCGCCGGCGGAAGCCCCTACAGCCGCCGACGCTCCCGCCCCCGAACCATCTCCGCCACCCCGCCGCTCGCCGCCCGCCGCCGACGACGCCTCGGCGGCGGCGCTCGATGCCCGGCGGGCCGCGTGGGCACGCGAGCGCGCCCGGCGCGAGGCGCGCGCGGCCGAGGCGGCCGACGGGAGCCCCGACGCCGCCGGTTCCGGGGCCGCCGCGCCCGGCTAACGGTTCGCGCGCCCCCGAGGGGAGCCGTCCCCGAGCGAACGCTTAAGAAGCGCACCCGGGTGCCGCGGACGACGGTCCTCATGGCGGCGACGAAACGCTGGCGCGTCTCGGGGGAGTTCCTCGCCCGGCGGGCCACCTGGCAGCCGTTCGCGAAGGAGTGCGACGCCTCATCGGCCGCGGCCGCGCGGGAGTGGGCGCTCTCCCAGATCGGCGGGTGCCATGGCGTCCGGCGCGCGCGGATCCGGATCGGCGAGGTCGAAGAGGTCGCGTCGTGAGCGCCCCCCCGCCGGAGGCGGAGCGCCGGCTGCAGGAGGACCTCTACCGGCTGGAGGCGTACCGGAACCAGCTCAACGCCCTCCTCCAGCAGCATCAGCTCCTCACCGCCTCCCGCTCCGAGCACCGCCGGGCGACCGATTCGCTGGCGGGGCTCGACCGGACCGCCCCGGGGGCGGAGCTCCTGATCCCGCTCGGCGCCGATACGTTCCTCCGCGGTTCGGCCGTCCCGAACGCCCGGCTCCTGGTCGGCATCGGCTCCGGAGTGGTCGTCGAGCTCGAGCGCGAGAAGGTGGCGGAGCTGATCGCGCAGCGGCTCACCCGGCTCGACCAGGCGGCGAACGACCTCGAGGCCCAGATCCAGACCGTCGACGAGCGCGTGCAGATGATCTCGCAGCGCGTCGAGGCGATGGCCCAGGGACCGGCCGAGCCGGGCCGGACCGGCGTCGTCGATGTGGGCGGCGATTAAAGCCCGGCTTCGGGGGCGGGGGGCCGCCGCCGAGGCCGCGCCCGAACGCGCTACCGAGTCCGACGCCGCCCCGTCCGGCGGGGCCCGCACCGACGCGATGTTCACGGACGGGTTCATCGGATCGCGGATCGCCGAGGCGCCGCTCGACGAGGTGCTCGACGACCTCGAGATCGTGCTGCTCCAGTCGGACGTCGCGCTCCCGGTGGTGGAACAGCTGCGCGACGACCTCCGCAAGCGGCTCAGCGGACGGAAGCTTCGCTGGGGGACGGACCTCGAGCGGGCGGTGCGCGACTGCCTCGAGGAGAGCGTGCACGGGATCCTCGCGCTTCAAGGACCGGACCTTCTCGCCGCCGCCCGGGCCAAGTCGCCGAAACCGTACATCGTGCTGTTCGTCGGGGTCAACGGCACCGGCAAGACGACGACGGTGGCGAAGATCGCGGGGTGGCTCCGGGACCAGGGGCTCGGCGTGGTGATCGCCGCGGGCGACACGTTCCGGGCCGGGGCGATCGAGCAGCTCTTGGTCCACGGCGAGCGGCTCGGCATCCGCGTCGTGCGCCAGCAGGAGGGGAGCGACCCGGCGGCGGTCGCCTTCGACGCCGTCGAGCACGCCCGGGCGAAGTCGGTCGACGTGGTCCTGGTCGACACCGCGGGCCGGCAGCATACGAACGAGAACCTGATCGAGGAGGCGAAGAAGATCCGGCGCGTGGTGAAGCCGGACCTCACCCTGTTCGTCGGCGACGCGCTGTCGGGGAACGACGTCGCGGAGCAGGCGCGCCTCTTCCAGTCGGCGCTCGGCGTCGACGGCCTCGTCGTCACCAAGTTCGACGCCGACGCGAAGGGCGGGGCCGCCCTCTCGGCGAGCTTCGTCACCCGCCGTCCGATCGTCTTCATCGGCGTGGGCCAGGGATACGGGGACCTCCGCCGGTTCGACCCGGACTGGATGGTGCGCCGGCTGTTCGCCGAGGAGGCGGCGGCGTGACGGCCCGGCTCGAGGTGGTGCTCGTCCGCCCGAAGGAGGACGGCAACGTGGGGGCTGTCGCGCGCGTGGCGAAGAACTTCGGCGTCGACGGCCTCGTCGTCGTCGCTCCGCGGGCGGCGCTCGGCCCCGAGGCCCGGCGCCGGTCGATGATCGGCGTCGGGCTCCTCGCGGCGGCCCGGCGCGCCGCGACGCTCGGGGAGGCGGTCGCGGGGGCAGACCTCGTGGTCGGGTCGACGGACCTCTCCACGGGCCGGTCGAACGCGTACCTGCGGCGCTCCGTCTCCCCGGAGCGCCTCGGGGAGATGATCGCCCCGATGACCGGGACCGTCGCCCTCGTCCTGGGGCCGGAGGACAACGGGCTCGGGCGGGACGAGCTCCACCGGTGCGACCTTCTCGTGCACGTTCCCGTCCGGCGCGACGCGCCCACGCTCAACCTCTCCCACGCCGCGGCGGTGATCCTCGCCGGGCTCCACCGGGGGCGCCGCCCCACCGACCCGGAGAGCACCCCGGCGCCGGAGTCGATCGAGCTCAACGGCCGGGAGAAGGAGCTCCTCCTCGCCCGCGTCGGCGACCTCGCGGCCCGGACGGGCTACCCGGCCCACAAGCGCCGGGGGCTCGTGCTCTTGGTCCGGCGGGTCCTCGGCCGGGCGACGCCGTCGGAGGCCGAGATCCGGATGCTGCTCGGATTCTTCAAGGGGATCGACCGCTCGATCGGGAGGGGCCGTGGCTGAACCGACCGACTGGCTTCGGGTCCGGGGGATGGGCCGGGAGCGGTTCGCGGGATACCTCGCGGAGTTCCTCGCGACGGCCGGGTTCACGGTCGAACGGACCGAGCTCGCGGATCCGCCGGAGAGCCGCGTCGGCGCCCGATTGAAGCGGATGAACCCCGCCGTCCCCGACTCGGCCGCCGAGCTCGCGTTCCGCATCTACCCGACGAGCGGCGGCGCGGCGGTCGAGTGGGTCCGGCCGGCCGCCGTCCCGGACGCCGACCGGTCCCGGATGGACCGGTTCGTGCGGGAGTTCTCCCTCCACGTCGAGCGGGCGGTGCTCACCGAGAGCCACGCGACGGCGAAGGTGAGCCGCGCGCCGAACGCCCGCCTCCCGTGGGAGCCGGCGCGGAGCGGCGCCGGCGCGCCGGGGTCACCCTTATAACGGGCACGCGGGTCGCCCCCGCGCCCCCGCCGATGTCCGATTCCGCGTACCGCTACATGGCCACGGCGTTCCGCCAGACGATGGGCGAGGAGGGCGACGCGCTTCGGCACGAGCGGCTCCTCACCTGGCGGCGCGAGACGACCGTGACCCGGCTCGAGCGGCCGACGCGCCTCGACCGGGCCCGCTCGGTCGGCTGGCGCGCGAAGGGCGGGTACATCCTCGTCCGCGTCCGCGTCCGACGTGGCGGCCAGCGCCACCGGGCGATCATCGCCGGCCGGCGCCCGAAGCGCAAGGGCATCCTGCGGATGACGCTCGCGAAGAGCCTCCAGCGAATCGCCGAGGAGCGGGCGCAGAAGCACTACCCGAACCTCGAAGTCCTCAACTCGTACTGGGTGGGGGAGGACGGCAAGCAGAAGTTCTTCGAGGTGATCCTCGTCGACCCGAGCCACCCCGAGATCGTCGCCGACCCGAAGATCGCCTGGATCGCCGCGCCGGCCCAGCGGGGCCGAGCGTACCGCGGGCTCACCCGGGCGGGCCGCGACGGCCGGGGGCTCCGGTGGAAGGGGAAGGGCGCCGAGCGGATGCGTCCGTCGCGGACCCGGAACCGCCGCGAGACCCGGCGCACCCAGGTGAAGGTCATCCCGTAGGCGCGGCGCCGGGCCGCCGCGCGAGGAGATGCTCGAGCGGGGTCCCCGTCCGGTCGGCGCTCCGGCGCGCCCACCCGTGGAGCCCCTCGACGTGGGCGAGCTCCCCGCGGACGACGCGGGCGAGCCGGCGCCGGAGATCGAGGTCGACGGCGACGCGCTCCCCCGCGAGGAGCTCCTCCACCCGGTGGGCCAGCCGTCCGCCCGCGGTGTCCCAGTCCGTGAGGACGATGACCCGCTCCGCGCGCGCCGCGATCTCGTGGGCCCGCCGCGGGAGCGGCTGCCCGCCGTGCACGAGCGCGATCGGTCCCGCGAGCCCGAGCCCCCGCAGCGCCGCCCGGTCGCGCTCCCCCTCGACGAGCACGATGGTGCCGGGTCGTTCGCTCTCGGTGACGATCCGGCCCCAGATCGCGAGGAACTCCTCGAACGTCTGGGCCCGACGGTCCCCGATCGGCATCGCCTCGGACCGGCGCGTCCCGGTCCGGCGCGCCACGGTGGCGACGGGTAAAGCGTCCCCGCCGGGCGGCGCCGGCACCCCCCGGGACGACCCCGGGCCGGCGAGTTCTTATGGGCGGAGCGGGCCCTCCCCCCGCGCGCCGATGCCCGACCAGTACACGCTCCTGCTCGAGTGGCGCCGCCTCGAGGGGGCGACGCGCGGGCTCGCGAAGCTCCCGTTCGACTTCATCCCGTCGACGCAGGCGTACCTCGCGGAGTCGCGTCGGGTCTTCGAGGCCGAGCTGCGGGAGAACCCGTCCGGCAAGAAGGGCGAGGTCGCCCGGCAGACGTTCCAGCGGGCGAGCCAGATCGCCCGGGACATCGTCGAGGCGCGCATGACGAAGATCCTCTCGCAGGCGTTCCAGGCGAGCGTCGGCGGCTCGCGCGACCTCGCGAACGCGCTCCCCGAGGAGCGGACCCTGTTCGACGATCTCGCCGAGGCGTTGCGGGGCCACCGGCACGCCGTCGCCCCGTACCTCGATCCGGTCGCCCCCGCCCCCGGCGCCGCCCGCCCCGCTCCGGCGCCGGCGGAGCCCGCGCGCGCCGGGCCGCCGGCCGGGCCGCGACGCGACGGCGCGACGTCGGTGCTGGTCCGGGTGCTCAAGGATGGCCGGCCCGTCGACATCGGCGGCGAGACGATCGACCTCCGGAAGGAGGACCTCCTCACGGTCCCGCCCGAGGTGGCCCGCATCCTGGTCGAGGGGAAGGTCGCGGAGCGGATCGAACGGGGCCCGCCGGCGGCGGGCGCCTAGCCCGCGCCGACCGCGAGCACCTTGAACGTCGAGAACCCGAAGGCGAGGTTCTTCCCGGCGAGGGCGACGCGGACCTCCTCCTCGGGGGACCGGGCGGCCCGCTTCGCCTCGGCGAGGACGTCGGCGAGACCCCAGTCGGCGAGGACCTGGGCCATCGACCCGTAGGCGGTCTCCGCGAGCCCCGAGCGCCGGGCGGCCGCGCGCACGCGCGTGAAGTTGACGAACGCCGAGAGATCCGCGGTCCCGGGGTCGTGGAGCGGCTCCGCGAGCACCGTGTGCCCCCGGATGGCGCTCAGCGTGCCGACCGGACCGGGCCGGACGACCTGGGGCTCCTCGTCCCCGTAGTCGAGGAAGATCGCCGTGCCCCGACGGAGGTGGTCCGCCACCTCGCGGAGAAGCGCCTGGGCGCCGTCGGGGAGGTCGAGGACGTCCCCCTCCTCGGCCTCGGGGAACCCGGGCGCCCCCTCGGGCGGCGCGATCGGCGGCCCGGGGGCCCACGCGAGCGTGGGGCCGGCCGTCGCGACGCCGAGCTCCCGCCAGCCGTCGGCGACGCGGACCGCCCGCCGGAACGGGAGGGCGTCGAGGAGCTCGTTCGCGAGCACCGTCGCGGAGAGCGGACCGACCTCGGCGATCGACGCGGCGGTCTCGATCGTGAACCCGGGCGCGTCGCGGCGCGCGGCCGCGAGCCGCGCCTCCGCCTGCGCCCGCAGCGACGGGGACCGGTCGACGAGGATGTACCGGACGGGGCCGTCCCCGGCGGGGAGCGCTTTCACGAGGCCGGCGGCGAGACGCCCGTCGCCCGGCCCGAGCTCCACGACGGTCCACGCGCCGCCCGGCGCGAACCGGTCCCGGTCGCTCCGCACGCGACGCGCGAGCACCCGGGCGAGGATCGGGCCGACGTGCGCGGCGGTGTAGAAGTCGCCCGTGCGGCCGAGGGCCACGTCGGGGCGCGTGTAGTACCCCACCGCCGGCGCGTAGAGCGCGATCTCGAGGAACCGGTCGAACGGGAGCCAGCCGGACGCGTCCGCCGCGGCGCGCAGACCGGCGAGGACCCGTTCCGTCCGGGACGCGGTCGAGGGGGCCGCGAGGTCGGCCATCGCCCGCCGACGGCTCGCTCAGCCGATGTAGCCGAGGTCCTCGCGCGCGGGCGCCGACGGGACCTCGGTCGCCTTCTGCTCGGCGTCGTGGATCTTCTGCGCGATCCGGTCGATCTCCCGCGCCTTCGACTCGAGGTCGGTGAAGTCGAGGTCGATCCGGAGGACGCCGGTGAGCACCTTGAGGACGGCTTCCGCGCTCCGGGGGTCGACGAAGTAGCCGCTCGTCTCGCCCATGAGGCAGACGCCCTCCATGTCGAACGTCCGGCCGAGCCCGAGGAAGAGGCCGCTCGCGCCGATGAGCCCGCCGCCGGGATCGTTCCGCGAGAAGACGACGCCGTGCTCCCGAAGGGCGGCGACGCGGGCCGGGGAGGTCGCGGCGCCGAGGACCCGGGGGGTCTCGACGACGTGGCCCTGGGCGAACCCGGCGAGCGTGTAGATCTCACGGACGCCGAGCCGGTGGCAGAACTCGAGCTCCCGGTGCGTGAGCTCGTACTGGCCCTCGGGCGAGATCCCCTGGTAGTCGCCGCCGAGGATCACGAGGTCCCGTCGCGACGGCGCGGCCGCCTTCACGTAGGAGATGTCGTTCGCGACGAGTCGGATGATCCCCTCCTCGTTCACGTACACCTGGGGCGGGAAGAACTTCGAGTGCACGGTCGCGAGCGCCCGCGCCTTGAGCTGGTCGCGCAGGTAGTCGGCGGCGAGCTTCCCGACGTTGCCGACCCCCGGCAGCCCCTCGATCAGGACCGGGTCGGTGAGCTCGACGTGGTCGAGCTCGCGGATCAGCACGTCGTCCATCGCCGCTCCTCGGCGGGAACCGGGCCGTCCTAGATAAGTCTGCGCTAACCCGCGGGCGGTCAGGTGGTCCGCGACGCCTCGGGCTTCGGCGGGACGGAGAGGCCGCGATCGGTCATGCGGACGATCCGGATGCTCGTCCGTTCGGGGTGGTTGCGGACCTTGCGGACGGCGAGCAGGTGCTCGAACGCGTCGACCTTCGGCTCGCTGCGGAGCTCGACCACGAGGTCGGCGAGGTCCTCGAGGGGCCCGATCGCCCGCCGCTCGTGCCCCGACGGCTGGAGCAGCAGCCAGACGCTCCCGCCGAGGGTCTGGACGCGGTGCCGGATCTGCCGGACGACCATCATGACGTCGCCGGGGTCCATCACCTCGAGGAAGAAGTCGAGGGAGTCGACGACGAGCCGGAACGAACCGTCGAGCTGCGCGAGGTCCGAGAGGAGCCGCGACGCGGGGTTGTACGTCCGCCGGGGCGACGAGGCGCCCTTCGCCGCCGCGAGGTCCTTGAACGAGACGCCCCGGTCGCGCCGGCGCGACACCTCGAGGTCCCGCTTCAGCACCCGGTCGTAGTACTCCTCGGCCAGGTTGACGATGCGCACGCCGTCGATGCTCCAGCCGAAGTCCGAGAACGCGGACCGGATGTCCTCGGTCCGCTCGTAGGTGGTGTAGAACAGCACGGGGACGTCGTCGTCGCCCGCGTGGGCGGCCTGCTTCGCGACGAGCGTCGTGCCGGAGCCGGCGTCCCCCACGAGGAGCCCGAGCCACCCCGGCGGGAGCCACGGGCCGAGGTCGCCGTCGATCTCGGGGATGCCGAGGACGGGGCGCGCCTCGGGCACCTCACCCGCCTCCGCGTGGGGCCTCGATCGACTCGTCGACGACGAGGGAGAGGAGCCGGTCGAGCGGGGATTCGCCGTCCTCGGAGACCGCGAGCACCACCGCGACGACCTGACGGCTCTTGAGGTTCGTGAGCAGGATGTGGAAGAACTCCGACAGGAGGTCCGTCGGGTTGTGGATCGCGAGGGAGTTGATGGAATCGACGAGGACGATCGACCGGGGGCTCGGCCGCCGGCGGAGGAGGTACTCGACGCGGAGCATGATGTCCTCGAGCATCCGCGGGCTCTCCACGTACGACGCGTTGGGGAGCGGGTCGCGATAGTTCATCATGATGTGGGAAATGGCGTCGACGAACGAGATCCGCTCCGCCGGGACGTCAAGCGCCTGCGCGAGCGACCAGACGAGCGACGCGGGGTTCGTGACGGAGACGTAGATGGTGTGCGCGTTCGACTCGCTCCCGACGTCGCGGAGCGCGGCGCTCATCACGGCGAAGTACTGGTCCGCGTACTCCCTCGGGTCGAGCCGGATCGCCACCGCGGCCCCGCCCTGGAGCGACCGGAGCTTCTCGGCGAGGTCGACGCCGACCATCGTCACGGCTCCTCGGGCCGGCCGCCCTTGAGGTGCGGGGCCATCAGGAGGCCGATCGGGGTGAGCTCGATCACGTACTGCGCCCGCGAGTGGGAGGTGCCGCGCATCTTCACGATCTGCAGCACGCGGAGGATGTCGCCCTGCCGGCGGGTGTTGCCGAGGAGGATGACGCCGTCCACAATCGCTTCCTCGACGCCGTACAGGGAGAGCCGGCCCGGCGTCTGCCCCACCTCCGAGACCAGGAGCGTCGTGCAGCCGAGGGCGAACAGCGCCTGCCCCAGCTTCAGCATGAAGTCGCGGATCCGCTCCTCCCGGCGGATCCGGTAGCAGACCGAGGTGAGCGAATCGAGGACGAGGCGCTTCGCGCCGAGCTCCCGGACCAGGTCGACGATCGTGCGGATGAGGAGGTCCACCTCCTCGCCGGTCATCTCCTCGCTGTCGAGGCCGAGCTGGTCGTAGATGACCGGGACGTCGAGGAAGTTGAGCCGCCCCTCGGCGACGAGCTCCGGGCGGAAGAACTCGAACGTCGCGAGGTTCTCGAGGAGCTTCTCCGACGCCTCGGTGACCGAGAGGAAGAGCGACGTCTCGCCGCTCTCCGCCCCCCGGACCAGGAACTCGAGCGTGAGCGTCGTCTTCCCCGAACCGACGGTCCCCGAGACGAGCACCGCGTTCCCGCGCGGGATGCCTCCCCCGAGGATGTCGTCGAGACCGTGGATGCCGGTCGCGCACCGGTCGCGGGCCGGACCGGGGGCCGTCGGCGGGGGACCCGCGGTCGCCATCCCGGTCCGGACCACGCCCCCCGTCCTTATTGATTGTCGCTCAGCGGAACCCCTCGGAGCGGGGCCGATTCCGGGCGGCCGGGGGCGGGCCGGCCGGTCCGGGCGGACTCGAGGAACCGCCGAAGCGGCTCGCGGCGGAGCCGCCATTCGGGGCCGGCGGACCCGGGCTGCCGTCCGACGAGGACGCCCTCCGCGTGCAGGACCGTCCCGAGCGACCGCACCGATCCGCCGCCGGCGGGATCCGCCGCGCGCAGGTCGCCGAGCGGGACCGCGACCGGGTCGGCGTGCGGGTCGAGGAGGAGCGCCGCTCCGAGTCGCTCGAGGAGACGGGGCTCAATCCCCCGCGCGGCGGGGGTCGCCGAGGCGTCGGTCGACGGGCCCGCCGGCGCGTCTCCCGCCGGCCGCCGGTCGACCCCCCCGCGAGCGGGTCTGGGGAGGGGCGACGGGAGCCGGATCCGGATCACCGTCCGGCCCTTTCCCAGGAGGGCGAGCAGCGTCCCCCGCTCGAGGGCGAGGATCCCCGCCGGGTCGAGGTCGGGCCGAAAGCGCGCGAACTCCCGCGCATCGACAGGCGACCCGCGGAACAGGAGGAAGTCGGCCGCGTTCGTCCGCGCCGCGTCCGCCACGGGGTCGGGCAGAGAGTCCAGGGCCTGCGTCGCGAGCCAGAGGTGGGCGTTGGTCCTTCGCCCGAGCCGAAGGAGCTCGGCGACGACGTCGTTCGCATACCACTGGGCTTCGTCGAGGACGATGAACCGCTTCGCGGCGCCTGTCCGGGAGGCGATCGCGGACCAGAGGAGCGCGAGGAGCACGGAGAGGACGTACTGGGCCGCCGTCTCGCCGACGTCGGCCGCATCCCCGGAGATCACCACGATCCGGTCGGCGCGGTCGAGCCACCGGACGGGCGGCGGTGCGCCGGGGGTGCACAGGGTGGTGCGGAGCGGCTCGGATCGGGTCACCTCCGCGAGCAGCCGTCGCGCCCCCTCGGCGTCGTCGGGCCGCTCCTCCAGCGAGCGGCGAAGCGCCGAGAGCCGGTCCCCGGCGGCGCCCGGGAGCTGGGAGCGGGGCGGGACCGCCTCTCCGGAGAGGATCCGCTCCGCGTCGACGAGCGTGCCGCCTGGGAGCTCCGCGGCGACGCCGACCGCCCGCGTGAGGACCTCCTCGAGCCGCGGTCCCCAGAACGCCGACTCGGGGAATCGCGTCGATCGGACCCGACGGAGCGCGAGGACGAGATCTCGGAGCGAGCGCTCCCGGGTGGGCCCGGCGGCGGGGGCGAGCGCGGCGAGCGCGTTCATCGGCACCGGCCATCGGTGGGCCGCGATCCGGACGATCCGATCCGAGAGCGCCGCCGGGACGCGCTCCACGAGGGCGTCCACGGTGTCGCCCACCGGGTCGAACAGCACCACGCCGCCCCGACGGGCCGCGCCGAGGGCGAGCTGGACGAGGGCCGTGCTCTTGCCCATCCCGGTCTCGCCGAGCAGGACGAGGTGCCGCCCCTCCCGCTCCGGGACGGGGAGGCGGACGAGGGCCCCCGACTCGTCCCGCCCCAGCGGGATCCCCGGGACGGTCCCGTCGATCGGGCGGGGCGCGGGCGACGCGTCGTCCGGCTCGGGCAGGAACGCCGCGACCTCCGTCTCGGTCAACCAGAGGACGGGCGGGCCGGGCCGCAGGATCGGGATCGGCCGGCACGACTCGAGCCCCCCGCCCGCGGTCCCGCGGGACCGGGCACGGATCGAAGCGACGGCGGCTCCGGGCCAGTCGGCGGGGGACCCGGTGACGGCCTCGGCGATCCCCTCGGCGGTCCACAAGGGACCCCGCTCCCGGTCGTCGAGGCGGTCGCGGAGCGATCGTTCGCCCCGCGTGAGCGGTGCGAGCCGGGCGCCCATCGGGAGGAGCCCCCCCTCGACGGGCGGCGGACGGGGCCCGGCGGGCGGTCCCCCCTCGCCCGGGGAGAAACGCCAGACGACGCGGCCGTCCGCAGCGGTCGGCGGGAGGGTCCACGCGAGCCCGGCCGTCCAGGGGCGCGCGTGGTCGTCGGGCAGGAGGGGGAGGAGGGCGCCCCTCCCGAGGCGGACGAACCGTCGGGACCCGGGGTCCGCCCGCCCCTCGGGGAACCCATCGTCGAACGCGCGCTCCCAGGCACCCGGCGGATACGCCCGCCTAACAGCCCGCGCAAACGCCGACCCCGCGTCGCCCGGGGGGAGCAGGAGGGCGATGCCTGCCCTCGGACCGGCCCGCCATTCGAGGGCGAACCGCGTGCCGAGACCGCGCGCGCAGGCGATCGCGTGCTCGAGCTCCGCGCGGTGCGCCCGGAGGGTCTCGAGATCCCGTCGGACCGCCGAAGGCCGGTACGCAAGTCGCACGGGCGATCCTTCCCCGGACCGTTGCCGCACGCGGGCCGGGGAGGCGGCCCCGGCGATGCCGATTGGGGCCGGTCCGAGGCGTGGGAGCTGATGGGAGGCCCCGGAAAGGGCTCAAGTAGCGAGGGCTCTCCCACCCCCTCCGGCCCGCACCGATGTCGTCCCTCGAGGAGCAGATCACCGAGGTCGAGGACGAGATCCGAAACACTCAGTACAACAAGGCGACCCAACACCACATCGGGCGGCTCCGGGCGAAGCTTGCGTTCCTTCGGCTCGAACGCGAGAAGCGCTCGCAGTCCCGCGGCGGCGGGGTCGGGTACTCGGTCCGCAAGTCCGGCCACGCCACGGTCGGCCTCGTCGGCTATCCGTCGGTCGGGAAGTCGACGCTGCTCACCCGGCTCACCGGGGCCGCGAGCGCCATCGGGGCGTACGACTTCACGACGCTCACGATCATCCCGGGGATGCTCCGATGGGGCGGCGCCTCGATCCAAGTGCTCGACATGCCCGGGCTCGTCCCCGGCGCGGCGAAGGGCCGAGGCCGGGGCCGCGAGGTGCTCTCCGTCGTCCGGTCCGTCGACCTCATCCTGTTCCTCATCGACCCGGACCACCCCGACTTCCGGGCGCTGGTGAACGAGCTCGAGTCGGCCGGCGTCCGGGTCAACGGGCGCCCGCCGCGGATCGTCGTCACCCCGGCCGACCGCGGGGGGCTCACTGTCTCGAGCACGGTGCGCCTCTCGCATCTCGGGGGCGGGCTCGCGCTCGGGATCGCCCGGGAGTTCGGCGTGCACAACGGGTCGATCGTGCTCCGGGAGGACGCGACGGCGGACCAGCTGATCGACGTCTTCGCGGGGAACCGGGTGTACATCCGGGCGATCCTCGCGGTGAACAAGGCCGAGCTCCTCGGCCCCGCCCAGCGGAGCGCGCTCGTCGACCGGGTCCGCCCGTTCACCGCGCACTTCGTCTCCGCGAAGACGGGGGACGGCGTGCCCGAGATCCTCGAGGCGATCGGCGGCTCCCTCGCGTTCATCCGGATCTACGTGAAGCCGCCGGGACGTCCTCCGGACCGGGACGAGCCCGTGATCCTCCGGCGCGGCGACCGGATCGGGGAGCTCCTCCACCGGCTCCCGTCGGAGCTCGACCGAACGTTCCGGGCGGCGCAGGTCTGGGGCCCGAGCGCCCGGTTCCCCGGCCAGACCGTCGGCCGGGACCATCCCCTCGCCGACGAGGACGTCGTGACGATTCTCGTCCAGCGCGGGGCCCCGCCCGGCGCGTAGGCCCCCTTACCGGCGGACTCTCCCACGTCCGCCCCGCGGTCCGGACCGGGGAACCCGCAGGGGGTCTCGGGACGGTGCGGGGTCGGCGAGGCGTCGGCCGGCGGAGGGGCTCCAGGGGAGGAGGTAGTGCTGCCGGTGAAACGGGTCAAGCCGGACCGCCTCCCCCACGACGCCCGTCCGGGCGAGGGAGGCCGACGCCTGTTCGAGGTGGCCCCGCGCCGATTCGTGGCGCCCCATGCTCGACGTCTTGAGCGCGACGAGGGCGATCCCGTCGATCCGAAGGAAGCGCCGCGCGTTCTCGAGGACGATCGCGACCTGGTCCGGCTGCGCCACGTCGGCATACAGTCCGTCGACCGGCGGCACCACGCCCGAGTAGGCGTCCGGCGTCCGCGCATCGGCGAGGATCGGGAGGAGGTTCGGGTACCGCTCGGCGACGCGGAGGAGCCGGGCGAACGGCCGGACGCTCTTCTCGACCGCGAACACCGCGCCCTCCGGACCGACGAGGTCGGCCACGTGCGTCGCCGTCGTCCCGGCGGCGGCCCCGAGGTAGAGCCACCGTTCCCCGCGCGCCGGGCGCCGCCCGTCGTACCCCCGGTACAGCGCGGCCCCGAGCTTGCTGCGCGTCGGGTCCCAGTGGCGGAGGAGCCGGCCCTCCGCCGGGACGAACCGCTCGGTGCCGACGAGCGGGGGGTCGCCGAGGCCCGCCGTGAACCACTCGTCCCGGCCGTCGACGACCCGCCGCCAGAGCGTCCCCCCCGGGTCGACCGCGCGGATCGGCGTCCGCCCCCTCATCGGCGCCTCCGGAGCGCCTCGATGCGCCGGTCCCGGCGTCGCACGAGCTCCGCGGCGAGCTCCCGCCGGGTGGTCCGGTCGGCCCGCGCCGCGATCACCGCGAGCGCGGCGAGCGACCGGGCGTACGCGCCCCACGCCGACGCGGGAAGTTCCGCGAGGCGGGGGGCCCGGTAGAGGAGCCCATACTTCGGCCCGTGCGTCGGCGACGGACGCCGCCGCGACCCGAGGAGCTGGAGGCGGCTCGACGGCATCCGGGCGAGCGGTGCGAGTCCTCCCGCGGCGGCGACGAGGCGGCCGGTGACGATCGGGCCGACGAGCGCGGTCAGGTTCGGCGCCACCCGCGCCGCCAGGTCGCCCACCGTCCCGCGGACCTCGGCGACGTGCCGTTCGAGGGCCCGCGCGAGCGCTTCGGCGGACCGCCGGTAACTCTCCGCCGCGTCGGTGCCGCTCGGCGGGAACTCACCGGCCGCGGACCGTTCGCGTCCGAGCGCGCGCTCGAGGCGCGCCTCCTCTCGCGCGAGGGCGATGAGCTCGGTCTCCGGGTCGGCGAACGCCTCGGCGAGCGCCCGCCGGGCGTCGGCGAGGACGAACGGGCGAAGCTCGGCGGTGGGCGCGGGGCCGGCGGCCTCCCGCGCGCCCCTACCTTCCTCGGGGGTCGCGGCCGCGACCGCGAGCCCGGCCCGCGCGAGCGGCGGTCCGAGGACGGGGTCGTCGACGGCGACGGGACCCCCCGCCGCCCGGGCGATCGCCTCCCGGACCGGCCCCGGGAGGCCGCCCGGGAACCCCCGGGCGATCGCCTCCGCCGCGGCGGCCGGGTCGGCGGCGGCCGTCCCGACGGGGATCGGCCCGCCGGACGGCGGGACCAGGACGAGCGACGCCCCGCGCCGCACGAGCACGGCGCGCCGCACCGGCTAGAACTCCTCGAGCGACTTCTGGAACCGGCGGCGCTCCTCGGGGACCTCGACCGGATACCGACCCTGGAGGCAGCCGAGGCAGAGGCTCTCCTCGGGAAGTCTGATCGACTCGACGAGCCCGGGGAGCGACAGGTAGTGGACCGAGTCCGCGCCGATGATCTCCGCGACCTGGGCCGACGTGCGGCCCGACGCGACGAGCTCCTTGCGGCTCTTCATGTCGATGCCGAAGTAGCACGGCGCGATGATCGGCGGGCAGCCGATCCGCACGTCGACCCGCGTCGCCCCGGCGCCGCGGACCATCCCGACGATCTCCTTGAGCGTCGTCCCCCGGACGATCGAGTCGTCGAGGAGCACGACGCGGCGTCCCCGCAGGATGCCCGGCACCGGGTGGAGCTTGATGCGGACCTCCTCCTCGCGCCGCTTCTGGTCCGGGAGGATGAACGTCCGCTCGACGAACCGGTTCTTGATGAGGCCCTCCGCGTACGGGATCCCGGACGTCTCCGCGTAGCCGAGCGCCTGGGGCCGCGACGAGTCGGGGACGGGCATCACGACGTCGGACTCGACCGGCGCCTCGCGCGCGAGGCGCTGGCCGATCCGGTGCCGCACGTCGTAGACCGGCCTACTCTCCATTACGGAGTCCGGGCGCGAGAAGTAGACCCACTCGAACATGCAGTGGGCCCGCTCGCCGCTCGTCGGCATCCGGCTCGACCGGACCTGGTTGCGCTCGATGACGACGACCTCGCCCGGCAGGAGGTCGCGGACGAGCTGGCCGCCCATGAGCTCGATCGCGACCGATTCGCTCGCGACGGCGTGCCCCCCGTCGAGCTTGCCGAGGACGAGCGGTCGGATCCCGAGCGGGTCGCGGAACGCGATGAGCTTCGCCCCGACGAGCATCACCACCGAGAACCCCCCGATCAGCTCCCGGCAGGCGCGGCGGATCGCGCCGTCGAGGTCGCGGGTGCGGCCGTACTCGACCGCGATCATCTGGGCGATCGTCTCGCTGTCGGCGCTACCGAGGAACTCGACGCCCTGCGCCTGGAGGCGGCGGCGGACCCGCTCGTAGTTCACGATCTCGCCGTTGTGCGCGACGGCGGCGTCCTCGTCGCGCAGCTTCACGAACAGCGGCTGGGCGTTCTCGAGGTCGGTGTGCCCGATCGTCGGGTAGCGCACGTGCCCGATGCCGATCGGGCCCCGCAGGGACTCGAGCAGCTCCTGGGAGAAGATCTCGTGGACGAGCCCGGCCCCCTTGCGGATGTGGAGGACCCCGTGGGCCGTGGTGGCGATCCCGGCCGACTCCTGGCCCCGGTGCTGGAGCGCCCGCAACCCCCGGTAGAGCGTCGGCGCCGCCCCCTTTCCCGGGAGCGACACCCCGACGACGCCGCAGAACTCGCGCACCGTCATCGCCCGAGGGGACCGGGAGGGGGCTCTCCCGGTCCCGAGGGAGCCGGGCTCGGGTCTTAAGGCCGCTGGCCCCGGACTAGCCGAACAGCGCGGAGAGGCCCTCGGCCGCCTCCTCTTCGGAGACGCCCTTCTCCTCCTTCTTCTCCTCTTCCTTCTTCTCGCCCTTGCCGTCCTTCTTGTCGGAGGCGGCGGGCGCCGCGGCCGGGGCCGCGAACGTCTCCGCCTTCGCCAGGACGTCGGAGAGGTTGACCCCCTCCAGCGAGGCGAGGAGCGCCTTCACCCGGGCGGTGTCGGGGCTCACGCCGGCCGCGGTGAGGACCGCGCTCAGGTGCTGTTCGTCGATCGGCTTGCCTGCGGCGTTGAGCAGCAACGCCCCGTAGACGTACTCCATCTTCGTTCTCCTTGGGGTGGTTCCGTAGTGGACCTCGATCTAGGACGCGCCGCCGAGGGCGGCGACCGCGCGCGCCTCGCGCGCGGCGCGGGAGACGATCGGCCCGATCGTCGCGGGCGTCGGGTACGCGGCCGCGACGGCGAGCGCGAGGGCGCGCCGGTGGGCGCGCGAGACGAGGATCGGGATCGTGGCGGCCGTCGGGTAGGCGAGCTCGACGGCGACGCCGAGGGCGCGCCGGTGGGCGGCGGCGAGCTCCGCCCGTCGCGCCTCGATGTCGACCACGAGGGTCCCCGGGCCGTAGAACGTGTCGCCGTCGACGACCGCGCGGAGCTCGAGCCCCACCTGAAGCGGGAAGATATCGAGCCGCGTGAGCAGTCCCGCGACCTCGCGGGAGATCGGGGCGCCGGCCACGACGATGCGCGTGTCCTTCTTGAGGACGACCTTCCCCTTCTCGATCGCGGCGGGGAACCCGGCGTGCTGGAGCTCCCCGACGATCGGTCCCGGCTTGAACGACGTCGTACCGGCCGGGACGACGATGTCGTCGGGCGCGATCTCGCCGCCCCGCGCGGGGGTCGGCGAGCGGGTGCCGGCGAGCTCGACGGAGAGCGAGAACGGGTTCCCCTCCGCAGTCATGAGCGCGGTCTGGTCGTGGAGCGCCTCCGCGAGCGGGGCGAGCGACGGCCGGGTCCGGGCGGCGACCTCGAGGGCATGCCGGAGGGCGCTGTTCGGCGCGACGAGGATCGGGTGGCCGCGGGCGCGCAGCGCGCGGCGCATCGTCTGGAGCGCGCTCGCCGGCACGCCGCGGACCCCGACGAGGGCCGTCATCGGCCGGGCGACGAGCTGCGCCGCGAGCCGGTCGACGCGCGCGGTCTTCTCGGGCCGCACCCCGCTCCGTCCCGGCATGCGCGCGAACCCCACCTACCAGAGTCGGACGGCCGGACCCATCGACGTCTTGACGTAGACCGACTCGATGTTCGTGCGGCCCCGCTCGAGCTTCCCGACGATCCGCTGGAGCACCGCGTCGACGTTCTGCGCGAGCTTCTCGGGGGGCATCGTCCGGATGCCGACGGCGGCGTGGAACGTGCGGTTGCCCTTCGACCGGACGCGGATCGACCGCTTGAGGGCGGTCACGAGGTTCGACGGGTCCCCGCCCGGCGGGATCGGCCGGGGCATCTTGCCCCGCGGGCCGAGGACGACGCCGAGCCGGCGCCCGATCGTCGGCATCATCGGGGCCTCCGCGAGGAAGAAGTCGGTCTCCTCGACAAGCTTCTTCGCCCGGGGCTTGTCCTTGAGGAGCTCCTCGAGCGCGGGCGGATCGATCGCGACGTCGACGACCCCCTTCACCTTCTGGCACATCTCGGGCGAGCCGAACAGCGCGACGCGCACGTCCCGACCCCGCCCGTTCGGGAGCGGAACCTCGTCCTCGATCCGGTTCTTCGGTACGGTGAGATCGAGGTCCTTGAGGTTGATGGCGAGCTCGATGCTTTCGGCGAAGTTGCGCGCGGGGGCCTTCTGGAGGACCTCATTGACAGCGTCGAGCGCGGTGCGGTCGGCCATCGATTCCTCCCGAGGCGGCGCCGCCGAGCAGGCATCCCTACATAAAGATTGGCGGAGTTCGCGCAGTCGCCCGAGGCGGGGGGCGTCCCTCGGCCCCGGCCGCCGGCGCGGGGCCGGCGGCGCCGACGGCCGACGGCGCCCCCGGGGCGCCCCTAATCCTATATAGGAAACCCGCCTCCGCGGCGCCCGATGCACTATCCCAAGACCGTCTCGACGTACTGTCCCAAGTGCAAGGTGCACACGGACCACGACGTCGAGAAGGGCAAGAAGCGCCCCGCCTCGGAGCTCAAGTGGGGTCAGCGGCGTTTCCGGCGGGCGACGTCCGGGTACGGCGGGTTCCCGCGGCCGAAGCCCGAGGGCCGGGCGAAGGCGGTCCGACGGGTCTACCTCAAGTACCGGTGCAAGAAGTGCAAGTACACGGTGCAGCCCCGGAGCTGGCGCGCGAGCCAGCTCGAGCTGGTCGAGCACCGGTGAGGGGATCGATGCCGCCGGCGCCGTTCTGGGTCGTGAAGTGTCCGGACTGTTCCGGTGAGCAGACGATCTTCAGCCGACCCGCGACGGCGGTGAGCTGCTCCGTGTGCGGGGCGACGCTCGCGACGCCGACCGGCGGGAAGGCGGCGCTGCGCGGCGAGCTCGTCCGGGTCGCCTCGGGCTAGGGAGCGCTCCGATGCCGCTCCGGGGGGAGCTCCCGGAAGAAGGGGAGCTCGTGGTCGGGACCGTCACGTCGATCCGGAACTTCGGGGCGTTCGTCACGCTCGACGAGTTCGGGAACCGGGAGGCGTTCATCCACCTCTCCGAGGTCGCGACGGGGTGGGTAAAGTACATCCGGGACCACATCCGCGAGGGCCAGAAGATCGTCGCCCGCGTGCTGCGGGTGGATCCGGCGAAGAGCCAGATCGACCTCTCGCTCAAGCGGATCAACGACCACCAGCGTCGCGAGAAGATCCAGGGATGGAAGAGCGAGCAGCGGGCGCTGAAGCTCCTCGAGGTCGTCGCCCAGGCCCTCAAGCTCGACGTCGCCGGGGCCGAGAAGCAGTTCGGCGACGGGCTCGTCGAGAAGTACGGGAGCCTGTTCGCCGCGTTCGAGGCGGCCGTCGCGGACCCGAAGAAGTTCCAGAAGGAGTCCGGGCGCGGCGCGTGGGTGGGCGCGTTCGCGAAGGTCGCGCAGGAGAATCTCGTCCCGCCGCACGTGACGATCCGCGGGACCCTCGAGGTCTCGGATCCCGGCCCCGACGGGCTCGAGCACGTGCGCGCCGCGCTCGCGGCCGCCGAGGCCGTCGACCCCGAGTCGATCGCCGTCCAGTACGTCGGCGCCCCGCGGTACCGGGTCGTCGTGAGCGGGAGCCAGTACAAGCACGCGGAGGAGCTTCTCAAGCGGGCGACCGAGGCCGCGCTCGCCGCGATCAAGCGGCAGGGCGGGGAGGGGTCGTTCACCCGCGCATGACGGACGCTCGACTTCGGATCTGCCCCGCGTGCCACCGGTACACGCTCGGGGAGAGCTGCCCCGGATGCGGCGAGGCGGTTCGCACGCCGCACCCGGCCCGGTTCTCGCCGCAGGACCGGTACGGGCGCTACCGGCGGGCGCTCCTCGCCGGCGGGTCCGCGACGTCGCCGGCGGGGGAGTAGCGAGGAGCCGTGCACCGCATCAAGGTCGTCAACGACATCAGTGAGCTCGTCCCGATCCTCCGGGCCGTCGACACGCCGGTGAAGCTCCGTCTCGTCCAGCGTCTCGCCGACAGCTGGCTCACCGCGGAGGACGTCGAACACGAGTTCGGCCGCGAGGGGATGAAGGCGCTCTCGTTCTTCGAGAAGCTCAAGCTGATCGACACCCGGTGGGTCGCCCGGGAGGGCCGCCGGACGCCGGACAAGAGCTACCACTTCTACTACTCGACGATCAACATCAACACGACCGCCCCGCTTCAGGAGGTGAGCGAGATCCTCGCGATCGCGAGCATGAATCCCAAGGAGTACGAGCGCCTCGAGAAGCGGATCTTCGACGCCGCGGGCGACTCGGGCCGGTTCTTCTCCGACATCGCGGAGGAGCTCGGCATGACCGCGACGCGGCTGAAGGGGCTCGTGAAGCGGTCCGACAAGCTCGAGTACCGCGGCCACCGGATCGAACGGTTCCATGCCCCGCCGGGCGCCTAGCCGGTCCCGCCCGCGCATCGCGGTCCTCCGGCTCGGCCACCGGGCAGGGCGGGACCCCCGGCTGACGACGCATCTCGCCCTCACGGCCCGGGCGTTCGGGGCGGAGCGGTTGATGGTCGAGCCGCCCGACCGGGAGCTCGCCGATCGCGTCCAGGGGATCGCGGCCGCGTGGGGCGGCGGGTTCCGGCTCGAGGGGGTGCGGGACTGGCGGGCGGCGCTCCGCGCGGCTCCCGGGCCGGTCGTCCACCTCACGATGTACGGCCTCCCGCTCGACCGGGTCCTGCCGAGGCTCCGGCGGGCCCGCGACCTCCTCGTCGTGGTTGGAGGGGCGAAGGTGCCGCCGGACCTCTACCGGCTCGCGACGTACAACGTCGCCGTCGGCGCCCAGCCGCACAGCGAGGTCGCGGCGCTCGCCGTGCTGCTCGACCGGCTCGGCGGGATCCCGCCTCCCGCCTCGTTCGCGGGCGCGCGCCACCGGATCGTTCCCACGGCGCACGGGAAGCGCATGCGGGCCCCGGCCGGTCGCTCGGAGGGCGGATGAGGAGCCCCTCGATCCCCGCCGCGTCGCTCCCGCTCGCCGTCCGATCGCCCGCGAAGGCGATCCTGTTCGGCGAGCACGCCGTGGTCCGCGGTCGGCCGGAGCTGGTGCTGGCGATCGACCTGCACCTCCAGGTGGGCCTCTCGCCCGCGTCGGAGGACCGGCTCGACGGCGACCCCGCCGCCGCCCGCCGCCACCCACACCTCCTCGCCGCGCGGTCGGTGTTCCACGCCGACGCGCTCGGCCCCCTCGACGTGCGGATCGCGTCGCGGATCCCGCGCGGCGCCGGACTCGGGTCGTCGGCCGCGCTCGCGACGGCGCTCGGCGCCGGCCTCGCCTCGGCGCAGGGCGGCATCGACCGGTCGATGCTCGCCGAACGGAGCTTCCTCGTCGAGCGCCGCGCCCAGGGCGTCGGGAGCCCGGGCGATACCTCGGCGATCGTCGCCGGCGGCGTCGTCGCGGTGAACGGCGGCCGCGGGCCCCTCCTGTGGGAGCTCCCCGACGGCGACGTCCGCTGGCGGTTCCGCCGGGCGACCGACCCCGGCTGGGTGTGGATCGTCGCCTACTCCGGGGTGCCGCGAAGCACCGCCGAGGCGGTCCGCGCCGTCGGCACCCGGTTCGACGGCCCCGACGGCCCCGCGCTCCTCGACGAGTTCGCGCGCGTCGCGGAGGAGGGGATCGCCGCCGTCGAGGCCGAGGACCGGGAGGCGGTCGGTCCGCTCCTCGAAAGGAACCACGCCCTCCTGCGGGCGGTCGGGGTCTCGCATCCCCGCCTCGAGGCAATGCGCGACGCCCTGCGTCCCGTCGCCGAGGGATCGAAGGTGACCGGGGCGGGGGCCGGGGGATCGGTCGTCGCCCTCGTCGCGCCCGGTCGGGAGACGGAGGCGGCCCGGCGGGTGCAGCGGGCCGGGGGGCTCGCGTTCGTCGTCCGGGTGGCGTCGGAGGGGACCGGGCTCGTCGGCCTCTCGCCCGGCGCGGGGGCGCTCACCGGCGCGCCACGATCCGGACCACCGCCCCCGGCGTGAGCGGCTGGTCGGCCGCGAGGGCCCGATGGGTCCGTCCGTCGACGGCGCGGATGAAGTGGTCCCCGAGGTCCGAATGCACCCGGTACGCGAGCGCCTTCGCGGGCAGGGCCGCCGGGACGAGGAGCGCGTCCGGGAGGACGCGGCCCCGCGAATCGGTCCAATGGGTCTCGTCCTCGACGGGGAAGACGACCATGAACCCGAGCCGGTCGAACACCATCGTCTCGAGCGCCCGCTGGACGCCGGTCGACCCCCACGCGGCGAGGAGGTGGCGGATCCCGTCGAGCGCCTTCGTCTGCGGGCCCGAGAGGCGGGCCGGGTCGGGGACGGTGAACGCGGGGTCGCCGGGGGCGTAGTCGACGAGGCCGGCGCGCGCCGCGCGCCGGAGCGTGAGCTCCGCCTCAGCCGAGGTCGCCACGACGGGGATCGGGTCGATCGCGCCGGCGAGCCGCTCCGGGACGTCGGGGCCGACCCGGTCGCACTTGTTGGCGACGACGAGCCGGGGCTTCGCCGAATCGAGGAGCGCCCGCGCGAGCCGGGACCGTTCCTCGTCCGTCCACCGGGACGGATGCGTCGTGTCGATGCCGGTCCCGCGGACCGCGCGCAGGATCGCCGCCGTGTCGATCGAGAGGCCGGTGAGCCGGCCGGAGAGGAACACCTCGGGCTTGGTTCCGTCGAGCTCGACGGCCCGCGCGTGGCGGAGGAAGTCCCGGGACAGGATCTCGGCGATCCAGGCGACGAGCTCGTCGGCCAGCCACCGGACCTCCTCGGCCGGGTCCGACGACCCCGGCGCGCCGATCGCCCCATCGGGCCCGGTCGTGCCGGTGACGTCGACGATCTGGAGGAACCCGTCGGCCGCCCGGAGGTCGTCCAGGAACCGGTGACCGAGCCCCTTCCCCTCGTGGGCCCCCGGGACGAGCCCGGGCACGTCGACGAGGTTCACCGGGACCCACCGCGTGCCGCGCACGCACGCGGCGTTCCCGGGGGTGCACGCCACGCCCCGCTCGGCGTGCGGGCACGGCACCCGCACCGCGCCGACGCCCCGGTTCGGCTCGAGGGTGGTGAACGGGTACGGCGCGATCGGGACGTCGAGCAGCGTCGCCGCGTTGAAGAACGTCGACTTCCCGACGTTCGGCTTCCCGACGACGCCGACCTCCATCGCTCCCCGCGCCTATCTAGGTGGTGTAGTCCGGCGGGGTCTCCGCGAACCCGTCGCGCCGGTTCGCCCACAGCGCCGCGACGAACAGCAGGTCGCTCACGCGGTTGAGCCAGACCCGGAGATCGCGCGCCACCGGCTCGACGGCGTGGAGGGCGAGGACGGACCGCTCCGCCCGGCGGGCGACGGCCCGGGCGACGTGGAGCTCGGCTCCCGTGCGTCCTCCCCGAGGGAGAACGAACGAGCGGACCGGATCGAGGTCGGCGGAGAGCCGGTCGATCGCCTCCTCCGCGGCGCGGACATGCCGCTCTCCGAGCCGATGGGTCGGGGGCGCGGCGCCCGGGGCGACGGCGAGCTCGCTCTGGGCGATGAACAGCTCGTGCTGGAGGCGCCCAAGGAGGGGAACGAGTTGGTCGTCCTGGGGATCCAGGGTCGACGCGACGAGCCCGAGGTGGGCCCCGAGCTCGTCGAGGTCGCCGAACGCCTGGATCCGGGGGGAGGCCTTCCTTAGGCGGTGACCGCCAACGAGGCCGGTTTCGCCCTCGTCACCGGTACGGGTGTATACCCGCGTGGGCCTCGGACCTCCGTTCTCCACGGCAGCGCATCGAGCGGCGCGCCGAGGCCGTGGACCGGGCAGAACGAGATGTGCAGCACCTCATTATGCTTCGCGTCCTGACGGCAGAGACGGCAGATGAACCCACTTCGCTCGCTCCAGGCGACCCCCATCGTTTGCATGTTTGCAACCACTCCCGCGGTGGGGACCTAGCGGTCGAGGAGTCCCCGTCCCTCGCGATCCGCCCGCCGTCGGTTCGCCCGGCGCTCCGCCGCGTCGCGCGCGGCCCGGCGAAGGCCGGGGACGCGCTCCGTGTGGAGCCGGGCGAACTCCCTCAGGCCGAGGGCGAGGAGGGTCTCGAGCGCCGCCGAAGAGTCGCGCGCGTACCCGTCCTCGACCAGCTCCTCGATCTCGGTGTGCACCGTCACCGGCAGGCGCGGCCCCTCGGGTGTCCGTTCGGCCGCGAGGCGCACGAGCGCGCGCACCGCGTCGGACCGAGTCGGGCTCCCGAGTCGCTCGCGCCACTGATCGAGGGCCGCGAGCTCGTCCTCGGAGAGTCGCACCCCGAGGAATCGGCTCACGGTCGCGCGGCCTTCGGCAGGAGTCACTTGGTTTTACAGAAATAAACGAATACTTAGATGTTGTGTATGTATGTAAAACACCCGGGGGGGGCAAGGCGTCTCCAAACCCGGTGAGCGTTACCCGGCGGCAGAGAGCCTCCCTCAAGGAGCCCTCCGGTGCTCACCGATTACCCGGCGAGAACGCCCTGATCGTTGGCGGGGGAACGTTCGCCGGGGCCAGGCGGTTCGCAACCTCGAACCTGAAGGTCGATCCGTCGACGGGGACGTCGACGAACGTGTCCGTCACAGGTTCCGGCACGCTCCGCGCGGTGTAGGGAACGCAGCCGGCCGACCCGACGGCCCACGTCGTTACGCCGGGGGTGCGACGTTGGGCCCAGGTGATGTCTACGACGGGACGGGCTCCGAACGGAGCCCCCGAGCGAGCCGGCGTGAGGGACGCACGGTCGTCGCGCGCGTGGAGCTAGCCCCCCGAACCCCGAGGCAAGGCTCCTCGTCGTCGCTGAAGAGGGGTCACGGGCCCGTGCGAGCCCGCGCCGCCGGTGGTTCGACGAGATCGCCGGAGCCGTGCTGTCAGGCGTTCGCCCTGGCACGGCCGCCCGTCAACGGGAATGCACGAAGCCCGTTGATACCGCCATGCGCCTCCTTCCGGCCATGCCCGCGGAGCGGTTCCCTCGGCCACGGTCGCTCGGCGCTGGATGGGTCGTCGCGATCGCGCTGCTCGTCGCGGTCCCGACCGGGGTGGCCGGCGCGCGGGGCGCCGTCGCGACGCTCGCCCGCAACCGGTGCGGAGCCGGAGACGACCCGACGTGCGTGACGACGGCCGACGGCGGCCGGCCCGCGACCACGGCTCTCCCTCCAAGTGGGGGCTGGACCCAGCTCCAGATCTTGGGGCCGAGCGCCCGGAGCCAGCCGGCGATCGCCTACGATCCGTCGATCCAGGCGGTCGTGATGTTCGGCGGCTACAGTTCAGGCTTCGGCGCGATCGGGGACACCTGGCTCTTCGCGAACAACGCGTGGACCCCGATCTCAGCCTCGCTGTCGGTCTCGCCGCCGGCGCGGTGGGGGGCGTCGATGGTGTGGGATGCGGCGGCCGGAAACCTCGTGATGTTCGGCGGCCGGACCCTCACCGGCTACTTCAACGACACCTGGACGTTTTCCGGAACGGCGTGGTCGAACGTGACCCGGCCGGTCGCCCCGCCCGCGCGGTCGCTGTTCGAAATGGCGTACGATCCGGTGAGCGGTCAGGTCCTCGTCGACGGCGGGGCCCGGCTCAACTTCTCGACCGGCGTCTGGGGGACGATCGACGACACCTGGGCGTACGCCGGGGGAACCTGGACGAATGTCTCCCAGCCGCCTCCCGGGGGCGCCCTCGACCGGGCCGCCGGGCAGGCCGCGTTCGATCCCTGGAGCAACTCGGTCGTGTTCGTCGGGGGCGGAAGCACGTCGAACTGGACGCTCGGGTGCACCCCCATCGACCCGATCCAGGCCTACGCGGGGGGACGCTGGACCGAGTCGCCGAGCTCGGTCGGGCCGCCCGGGGTCAGCCAAGAGATGATGACCTACGACGCGGCCGGAGACTACCTGCTGCTCTTCGGGGGGTACGGTCAGACCGGCAGCGGCACGCCGCCGACCTGCATCCAGCTCGGTGCGACGTGGATCCGCTGGCAGGGGAACTGGACGAACATCTCCGGTGAGCTGGCCGTGGCCCCGTCGGCCCGGTACCTCTCGGGGATCGCCTTCGATCCCGTCCTGAACGAGGTTCTGTTGTTCGGAGGGAACGGAGAAGGGGCGTACCTGGGCGACACGTGGATCTTCGCCGCCGCCCCGCTCGTATCCAATGCCTCCAGCAGCCCGCCCGGTGTGCCGCTCGCGTACCTCCTCGTGGCGTTGGTCGTCGTCGGAGCGGTCGCCGGCCTCGCCGGGTTCGCGGTCGGGCGACGGGGGCGTCGAACGCCCCCGCCTCCCCGCTGACCCGCGCTCGGTCCCGGGCCGGCCCCGCGCGACGGCCGGCGATCGGGGGTCCGGGGGACTCAGCCGACCCGGGAGAGCACGGTGAGCGCCCGCAGGGTGACCATCTTGCTCGGCCGACCGGGCGTCTCGAACACGAGCGGGATCGGACGACGATCCGGGTGCTCCTCGAACCAGCGGGCCGATTCGGGATCGGGGTCGACCTGGTGCGCATCGAGGTTCCACCGGCCGTCCGGTCGCCGCTTGCTTCGCAGCAGGTCGAGGGCGAACCCGAGGCGGCGGTCCTCCCCGTACCCGAGCGCGGTGAGGCAGTCGA
>DATJVB010000087.1:0-10761 GCA_035502055.1 Thermoplasmata archaeon
GACCGCACGAGCTCCGCCCGGAGCGATCCCGGGGGGAGGAACGCGCCGGAATGCACGACGCCGCTGTTGTGCGTCGACTGCTCCCGACCCGGGGCCGGATGCCGCTCGAGCACGGTGACCCGCGCCCCGTCGCCCTGGAGCGCGCGGGCGACGGCGAGCCCGACCGCGCCGGCTCCGATGATCGCCACGTCGGCCCGGTCCATCGAGGCGGCCGCTCCGGCCGCGGGACGGGCGGCAATCCCTTAAGGCGCGTCCGCCTCGGCGCGCCGATGGCCTCGAGCCGCGCCTCCGAGCCGAAGGAACGGCCCGGCGGCGAGGGGGGCCCGCCGTCGGCGGGACCCGTCGCCGACGCCCGCCGGCGTTGGGAAGAGGAGACCCTCGGCCCGTACCTCGCCCGGTCCCCCGAGCGGAAGTCGGCGTTCACGACCCTCGGCGGTATCCCGGTCGACCGGCTCTACACGCCCCGGGAGGGGTGGGACCCCGACGTTCGCCTCGGCTACCCCGGCGCGTTCCCGTACACCCGCGGGGTCCACCCCACGATGTACCGGGGACGGGTCTGGTCGATGCGGATGTTCTCGGGGTTCGGGACCCCCGAGGACACGAACGCTCGGTTCCACTACCTCCTCAAGCACGGCGAGAGCGGCCTCTCGATCGCGTTCGACGACCCCACCCTCTACGGGATCGACGCCGACGATCCCGAGGCGCTCGGGGAGGTCGGCAAGTGCGGCGTGAACGTCTCGTCGCTCGACGACATGCAACGGCTCCTCCGGGGCATCCCGCTCGGCGAGGTGACCACGAGCATGACCATCAACGGCCCCGCGAACGTCGTCTGGGGCATGTACATCCTCACCGCCGAGGCGGGGGGAACCGACCCCGCGGCGCTCGGGGGGACGACGCAGAACGACATCCTGAAGGAGTACATCGCGCAGAAGGAGTTCCTCTACCCGCCGCGCCCGGCCCTCCGCCTCGTCGTCGACACGATCGAGTACGCGGCGAAGCACCTTCCGCGGTGGAACCCGGTCTCGATCTCGGGTTACCACATCCGAGAGGCCGGCTCGACGGCCGCCCAGGAGCTCGCCTTCACCCTCGCCGACGGGTTCGCCTACGTCGAGGAGACCCGGCGGCGCGGCCTCGACGTCGACGCGTTCGCTCCCCGGCTGTCGTTCTTCTTCAACTCGCACAACGACTTCTTCGAGGAGATCGCGAAGTTCCGGGCCGCCCGGCGGCTCTGGTCGGAGATCCTGCGGGAGAAGTACCACGCGAAGAGCGAGCGGTCGCTGTGGCTCCGGTTCCACACCCAGACCGCCGGCTGCTCGTGCACCGCGCAGCAGCCCGAGCTCAACATCGTCCGGACGGCCGTCCAGGCGATGGCGGGGGTGCTCGGAGGCACCCAGTCGCTCCACACGAACTCGTACGACGAGGCGCTCCAGCTCCCGTCCGAGGACGCCGTCCGGATCGCGCTGCGCACGCAGCAGATCATCGCGCACGAGACCGGCGTCGCCGACGCGATCGACCCGTTCGGCGGCAGCTACTACGTCGAGTGGCTCACCGACGCGCTCGAGGAGGAGGCCCGGCGGTACTTCGACCGGATCGACGCCCTCGGGGGCGTCGTCCCCGCCATCGAGCAGGGGTTCTTCCAGCGGGAGATCCAGGAGGCGTCGTTCCGCTACCAGCGGGCCGTCGAATCGGGCGCGGAGAAGGTGGTCGGGGTGAACGCGTACGCCGCCGACGCGCCGGTCAAGGTGCCGCGGCTGCGCATCGCCGAGTCGGCCCGCCGCGCGCAGGCCGCCCGGCTGAAGACGCTGCGCGCGCGTCGCGATCCCCGTCGGCACGCGGCGGCGCTGGACGCGCTGCGGTCGGTCGCCGCGACGCCGGACGGCAACACGATGCCCGCCCTCCTCTACGCGCTCCGGGCCCGCGCGACGCTCGGCGAGATCGTCCGCGCCTTCCAGGACGTCTTCGGCGCGTACCGCGAGCGGTCGATGTACTGACCGGCTCGGCGGCGTTAAGACCCCGGCGGACTCGTTCCCGCCTTCCGACGATGGCGACGCTGCGCGCCGCGCTCGACCGGCTCTACCAGCGCCGCCGGTTCGGCCTGCGGCCCGGCCTCGACGTGGTCCGCGCGCTCCTCGGCGCGCTCGACCATCCCGAGCGGACGTTCCCGGCGATCCACGTGACCGGCAGCAAGGGCAAGGGTTCCGTCGCCGCGATGGCGGAGGCGATCCTCTCGGCGTCCGGGTTGAAGACGGGCCTCTTCACCTCCCCGCACCTCCAGAGCTTCCGCGAGCGGATCCGGATCGGGCGGGAGCCGATCCCGCCGGACGCCCTCGTCGTGGGGCTCGACCGCGTCGAGCACGCCGCCGCGGAGCTCGAGCGGACGGGGGCGATCGACCGGGCCCCGACGTTCTTCGAGGTGACGACGGCCGTCGCCTTCGACTGGTTCCGACGGGAGTCGGTCGACGCCGCGGTCGTCGAGGTCGGCATCGGCGGACGGCTCGACTCGACGAACGTCCTCGCCGGACCGGTCGGCGTCGTCACCACCGTCGAGCTCGAGCACACCGACCTCCTCGGACCCACGCGCGCCGCCATCGCCCGGGAGAAGGCCGGCATCCTCCACGCGGGGATGCACGCGATCGCCGGAGCGCTCCCCGACGAGGCCCGCACGGAGGTCGACCGCGTCGCGCGGGAGGTCGGCGCCCCGATCTGGCACCTGGACACGGAGATCCGCGTCGGCGACCGAACGCTCTCCCCGAGGGGCCAGACGTTCGATGTCGAGTTCCCGACGCGCCGCCTCGCGCGGCTTCGGCTGCCGCTCCTCGGCACCTTCCAGCCCGGCAACGCCGCGCTCGCGGTCGCCGCCGTCGACCGGTTCGCGCACGCGACCGGCCGGCCCGTCCCGGACCGGGCCGTGCGACGGGGGCTCGCGAACGTCCGGTGGCGCGGGCGGGTCGAACGCGTCGCCCGACGTCCGGACCTCTACGTCGACGCCGCCCACACGCCCGACTCCGCCGTCGCGCTCGCCCAGAGCCTCGCCGAGGTCGCCCCGTTCGCGGCGCCGGAGGGGAACGTGGTCCTGTTCGGCTGCCTCGCCGAGAAGCGGCTCGCTCCGATGCTCGACGCGCTCGCGCCGCTCGCCCATACCGTCGTCCTGGTTCCCGTCCCGTCGGACCGGGCGGCGCCGGTGGAGGAGATGCGCCGCGTCGCCCTCGGCCGGTTCCGCCGGATCGTCGTGGCGCCCGACGTCGCCCGCGGCCTTTCGGTCGCCCGGGCGGCGACCGCGGCGGACGGGCTCACCGTCGCCGCCGGGAGCGACTACTTGGTCGGCGCGATCCTCGACGTGCTCGAGGGGTCCCCCGCCGACGAGCCCGACCTCTCCGACCCCGGTCGCGCGCCGCCGCCGCGGAGCGCACCGTGAGCGGCCCGTCCGGGGCCGTCGACTGGGAGGGGATCCTCGACCGGCTCGCAGCGTACTATCACGCCGGCGACTTCCGCGTCCCGTACCTGCGGGACCACGCCGAGGACCCGTTCCAGGTCCTGATCGGGACGATCCTGTCGCAGCGGACCCGGGACGAGAACACCGACCGGGCCTCCGCGGCGCTGTTCGCGGCGTACCCGGACGCCGTGCGCCTCGCCCGCGCCCCGCTGCCGCGGCTCGAGCGGCTCATCCACGCGACGGGCTTCTACCGGACGAAGGCCCGGCTCATCCGCGCCTGCGCGCGGGAGCTCCTCGACCGCTTCGGGGGCGTAGTCCCGAGGGAGCTCGAAGCGCTCACGACCCTGCCGGGGGTCGGCCCGAAGACGGCGAACTGCGTCCTGGTGTTCGGATATGGGATCCCGGGGATGCCGGTCGACACCCACGTCCACCGGATCGCGAACCGGCTCGGCTGGGTCCGCACCCGGACCCCGGAGGAGACCGAGGCGGCGCTCCGCCGACGAGTACCGGAGCGGTACTGGATCCCGATCAACCCGCTCCTGGTGCAGCACGGGCAGAACCTGTGCGGCCCGCACCGGCCCCGGTGCCCGGCCTGCCCGATCCGCGACGACTGCGCGACCGGGCGCGCGCTCTCGGACGGTCGCCGACCGCCCCGGGCCGAGGATGCGCCTTCGCCCCGTCCGTCGGCCCGGGCGGGGCGACGGGCCAACATTTTAGGGCCCGCCGGGTCCCGGGGGCGCCGATGATGGACCCGGCGGAGTACGACATCCCGTTCTTCCGCCGGGCCGGGTTCCACCGGCGCGCCTGCGCGGGGTGCGGAGAGGCGTTCTGGACCCTCGGGGACCACGACCGGTGCCAGGAGGAGCCGTGCACGCCGTACGGCTTCATCGGGCACCCGGCGCTCAAGCGGCCGTACACGCCGCGCGAGATGCGCGAGGCGTTCCTCGGGTTCTTCGAGCGGCGCGGGCACACCCGGATCCGCCGGTACCCCACCGTCGCCCGGTGGCGGAACGACGTCTTCTTCACGCAGGCGAGCATCTACGACTTCCAGCCTTGGGTCACGAGCGGCACGATCCCCCCGCCCGCGAACCCCCTCACGATCTCGCAGCCGAGCGTCCGGTTCATCGACGTCGACGAGGTCGGTCGGAGCGGCCGGCACTTCACGACGTTCGAGATGATGGCGCACCACGCGTTCAACCGGCCCGACCACGAGGTCTACTTCAAGGACCGGACCGTGGAGTACTGCCACGAGCTGTACGTCGACGAGTTCGGCGCCGACCCGACGGCCCTCTCGTACAAGGAGGAGTCCTGGGAGGGCGGGGGGAACCTCGGCCCCTCGCTGAGCGTCGGCCTCCGCGGCCTCGAGGTCGCGACGCTCGTCTTCATGGAGTACGTCCGCGACGGCGCGCGCCTCGCGCCCATGCCCCTCACCGTCGTCGATACCGGCTACGGGCTCGAGCGGACCGTCTGGATCTCCCAGGGGACGAAGAACGCCTACGAGCCGGTGTTCGGCGGGGCGCTCGAGGAGCTGCGCCGGACGTTCCCGCCGCGCGAGGCGGCGATCCTCGCCGACCACGCGCGGACGGTCAACTTCCTCCTCACCGACGGCGTCGTCCCGTCGAACAGCAAGGACGGCTACTTCGCCCGGCTCGCCATCCGCCGCATGCTCCGGGTGCTCGCCTCGGTCCCCGAGCCGCCGACCCTCGTCGCGGTCCTCGACCGGGCCGCGCGCGAGCTCGTCCACGACTTCCCGGAGCTCGGCGAGCACCGGGACGACCTCCACGCCGTCGTCGCGGCCGAGATCGAGCGGTACGAGGAGGCGATCGGCCGGGCGCGGTCGATCGTCCGTCGCCAGGAGGAGCGGGTCGCCCGCGAGGGCGGCGCGATCGGCCCGGACGACCTCATCGCCTGGTACGACTCGCTCGGCCTCCCGCCGGACGTCGCGGTGAAGGAGCTCGCCCACCCGCCGGCCGTCCCGGACGACTTCTACGCGCGCGTCGCCGCCCGGCACGAGTCGGAGGCCCGCGAGGAGCCGGCCGCCGACCGACCGGGCGGCGGCCCGGCCGCCGTCCCCCCCGAGACGCCCGAGACGCGCGTCGAGTACTACCTCGATCCGTACACCCGCACGTTCGAGGCACACGTCGTCCACGTCGCAGGGCCCGACGTGGTGCTGGACCGTACCTACTTCTACCCCACCGGCGGGGGCCAGATCGCCGACCTGGGCGAGCTCGGCGGGGTGCCGGTCGTCGACGTGATGCGGACCGGACGGTGGATCGTCCACCGCCTCGACCGGCCGGCCCCGTTCGGGGCGGGGGAACGGGTCCGCGCGACGATCGACGGGGCCCGTCGGACCCAGCTGATGCAGCACCATACCGCGACGCACCTCCTCAACGGGGCGCTCCGGGAGGCGCTCGGTCCGCATGTCTGGCAGGCGGGCGCGTACAAGGGGACCGAGAGCGCCCGGATCGACATCACGCACTTCAAGCCCCTCGCGCCGTCGGAGGTCCGCGCCGTGGAGCGGCGGGTGAACCGCCTGATCCGGGAGAACCGGCCGGTGAAGAGCTACTTCGAGTCCCGGACGGAGGCGGAGCGCCGGTTCGGGTTCACGCTGTACCAGGGGGGCGCCGTCCCCGGCCGGGAGCTCCGGATCGTCGAGATCGAGGGGTTCGACACCGAGGCCTGCGGAGGCACCCACTGCACCCGGACGGGGGAGGTCGGCCTCGTCACGATCCTCGGCACCGAGCGGATCCAGGACGGGATCGTCCGGCTCCACTACGCCGCCGGCGAGCGCGCCCTCGACGTGATGGAGTCGACCGACCGCCTGCTCGCCGACGCCGCCCACCGCCTCGGCGTGCCCCGGGAGAAGGTGTCCGACGCCATCGACCGGCTCCTCGCCGACGCGGCCGAGGTCCGCCGGCGGGACCGGTCCGAGCGGACGGGGGACCTCAAGGCGCTCGCCGAGACGCTGAGGAACGATCCCGCGCGGACCCGGTCGGCCGGCGGGGTCGCGGTGACCGAGGCCCACGTCGCCGGGGACCGATCGACGCTCATGGCGATCGCCCGGTTCGTCACGCAGGGCGACGACCGCGTGGCCGTCCTCTCCGGCGAGGCGGAGGGGCGGGGGATCCTGTTCATCGGCTCCACGGCGGGCGCCGTCCCCGCGAACGCGCTCCTCGAGGCGGTCCGGGCGATCTTCGACGGGAAGGGCGGCGGCAACCCCGGCGCCGCGACCGCGGTGGGAGAGCCCGGAGAGCCGCTCCAGAAGGCCCGGGAGGCCGCGGCGGCCCGCGCGCTCGCGCCCCCGTCGGTCGCGCCGTAGAACGGCCCCGCTCCGGGGCGCCCGGGGCGTCGCCCGGGCGTCGGGGCGGCCGCGCGTCCGCCCTCCGCCCGATGTGCTACGAAAGGTTTACCTTCCCCCATCATCCATTAGTCGAACGAATCCGGCGCCGCGGTCTCCGCGGCGGCGGCCTCGTGGACAGGTGGGGTCGGGTGGCGAACGAGAACGGCGGGTCGCCCGTGGGGGTACCGCCGGAGGTGATCACGTTCCTCGGCGGACGCGGCGGCCGGTCGCTCATCGTGAAGGGCGGGGCCGGTACCGGGAAGACGACGTTCGGGCTCGAGCTGCTCGAGCAGATCGGACGCCCCCAGCAGTCGTACTACCTGTCGACGCGCGTCGGCGACGAGGCGCTGTACCGCCAGTTCCCGTGGCTCAAGGCGACGGAACTGCGCGCCCGCATTCTCGACGCCGGCAAACTGTTCCTCGACGCGATCAACGCCGGCCCCAAGGCGGCGTCCACGGAGCTCCCGGAGTCGGAGCGCAAGAAGATCCAGGCGGCCCGCGAGGTGATGCGGACGTTCGCGGAGGAGCGGGGCCCGCCGACGCGCGTCGACCGGACCCACCTCACCGCGCTCCTGAAGCGCACGCCGATGCCGGAGGTCGAGAACGTCTACAACCGGATCGAGCAGGCGCTGCCGGAGAAGTCCCTCCTCGTCATCGACTCCCTCGAGGGAATCACCCACAAGTACGGTCTCGAGATGGAAGAGTTCGTGATGGCGCTCCAGAAGGACCTCGTCGAGGGGTCCAACTCGAACGTCGTCATGATCCTCGAGAAGCCCGAGGCGGGCGGGATCGAGTACCTCGTCGACGGCCTCATCTCGATCCAGCGCGAGGAGCTCGACGAGCGGCGGGTCCGCCACATGCGGCTCGAGAAGCTCCGCGCGACGAACATCAGCCGCCCGCGGTACGCGGTCACCCTCAACGGCGGCCGGTTCGAGGCGCTCGGCTTCGCGCCGCGGAACCACGCCGCCGCGGCCCCCCCGATGTGGAAGCCGACCGCCGACCCGGAGCGGTACTACTCGACCGGGATCCCGGACTTCGACGCGCTCTTGGGGGGCGGGTTCCGCCGCGGCAGCTTCAACGCGTTCGAGGTCGACGTCAACGTCGGCATCGACGACTACTACATGCTGTTCACGCCGACCTTCCTCAACTTCCTCACGCAGGGCCGCGGGATCATCGCGGTGCTCGCCGCGGGCGAGTCCCACGAGAAGCTCCGCGAGACCCTCACCCGCCACACGCCGCCCAACGTCTTCGACACGCGCGTGCGGATCGCCGACTACACGGCGAACGAGACCGACCAGGTCTACATCGTCCCGATGGCGCGGTACGGCCGCGACGAGGCGATGCGGGCGATGGTGACGGCCGAGAAGGCGGCGCGCGGCGCCGACCAGAAGCCGTTCCTCGAGTACACCGCGTTCGACACGCTCGAGAGCCTGATGGGCGACCAGGTCGCGATCCGGATGTACTTCTTCGGCGTCCAGCGGACGAAGCTCGTCGGGAACCTCGGCATCGGGCTTCTCAAGCCCGGCCTCCTCGTGTCGAGCGAGATCCTCAACATGATGGACACGTACTTCCGGGTGATTAACATCGACAACGCGCCGTGCATCTACGGCATCCGGCCGCGCACGACGATCTACTCGATCTCGATCGACCCCGAGAAGGGTCCCCCGTCCGCCAAGCTCACCCCGGTCGTCTAGCGCCGGGCCGCGGGCGCCGTTACGGCGGCGCGAGCGGCGGGTTGGGCCCGAGGAGGCCGACGGCCCACAGCGCGATCGCCGGCAGCACGGTCATGGCGAGGTCGTCGTCCAGCCCCGCGACGCGCGGGCGCTCGGCGGCGACCGCGACGGCGGCGGCGACGAGCGCGCCGCCGACCGCGCGGGCGGGGTCCCAACCGGCCCCGAGGAGCACCGCGACGGCGATCCCCGCGTAGGCGGCGATCGGGCCGGCCGGGTACCACCGGCGGGCCCCGAGCGTCCGGAGCTCCCCGATGAGGGGGTCGACGGCCGCGACCCCGAGGACCGCGACGACGGCGACGGGGGCGGGGAACAGGAGGACCGCCGCGGTGAGGGCGATCGCGTACCAGGCGTAGCTCGCGATCCGGTGCCGCTCGTACGGCCGGATCGTCGGCATCTCGATCGCCCCCGCGAGGCGCAGACCCTCGACCGCGAGGACGGTCGCGAGGGCGAGGAGGAGGACCGCCGACGTCGGAAGGACGAGGAAGATGCCCGCCGGGAGGAGGAAGTACAGGAGGACCGCGACGCCGGCGCCGTGGAGGAGCCGACGGAGGACCCGGTCGCCGAGCTCGGCGTCCCCCCCGAACCGGCGCCCGAGCCAGGCGCGCAGCCGACCGGACCGGTGGAGGCGCCAGGGCACGCTCCCGGGGGACGCCCGGCGCTATCTCGGTTTCGCGTCGGTGGGAGGGCGGGCGGCGCACCCTTTTCTGCCGGCGGGTTTCCCAACGGCCGTGAAGGTCACGGTGCTGGTCGGCAGCCGGTCGGACCTCGAGACGGCCGAGAAGGTGCGGAGCCGCCTCGTCGACCTGGGCGTCGCCTGCGAGGTCCACGTCGCGTCCGCGCACCGGACGCCGGAGAAGGTCGACCGGCTCGTCGCCGACCCGGAGACGGACGTCTTCGTCGCGATGGCGGGGCTCTCCGCCGCGCTGCCGGGCGCCGTCGCCGCCCGGACGGTGAAGCCCGTCATCGGCGTCCCCCTGCACCGGGGGCTCGGGCTCGACAGCCTCCTCTCCGTCGTGCAGATGCCGCCGGGCGTCCCCGTCGCCGCCGTCGGGCTCGACGCGGCCGAGAACGCCGCCCTCCTCGCGACCGAGATCCTCGCGCTCCGGTACCCCGAGCTCACGGAGGCGCTCCGCCGGTACCGGGCGAAGTGGCGGGAGGAGCCGACGCCGTCCGCGCCGGAGACGCGGTGAACGACCCGGCCCGGTTCCGGAACGACGCCGTCGCCCGGCTGCGCGACGCGGTGCCCGGCCCCGCGATCGTCGCCGCCAGCGGCGGGATCGACTCGACCGTCGCCGCCGTGCTCGCCCACGAGGCGCTCGGCGACCGGTCGCATCCGCTGCTCGTCGACACCGGACTCCTCCGGGCGGGGGAGGTCGCGGCCGTCGAGGCGACGTTCCGGACCCTCGGGGTGCCGCTCACCGTCGTCCCGGCGGCCGACCGGTTCCTGGGCGCGCTCGACGGCGTCACCGACCCCGAGGAGAAGCGCCGGCGGATCGGGCGCACGTTCATCCGGGTCTTCGAGGAGGAGGCCGATAGGCGGGGAACGGACCGGCTGGTCCAGGGGACGATCGCCCCGGACTGGATCGAGAGCGGCGGCGCCCTCCGGGACACGATCAAGACCCACCACAACGTGGGCGGCGTGCCGACCGACAGCCGCCTCACGCTCGTCGAGCCGCTCCGCGACCTCTACAAGGACGAGGTCCGCGCGCTCGCCGAGCTCCTCCGCGTCCCCGAGGCCCACCGGCAGCCGTTCCCCGGACCCGGCCTCGCGGTCCGCGTGAACGGGCCGGTGACCGCCGAGCGCGTCGCGATCGCACGGACCGCCAGCGCGATCGTCGAGGAGGAGGTCGACCGCGCGATCGCGGCGGGGACCGTCCCGCGGCCGTGGCAGTACTTCGCGGTCCTCCTGCCGGTCCGCGCGGTCGGCGTGACCGGCGACAACCGCGTGTTCGGCGAGGCGGTCGTCGTCCGCGTCGTCGACTCGGTCGACGCGATGACCGCGACGGCCGTCGCGGTCCCCCCGGAGCTCCTCCGTGGCATCGCCGAGCGGATCACCCGCTCGCTCGCGGGCCGGGTGACCCGGGTGCTGTTCGACGTGACCGACAAGCCGCCCGCGACGATCGAGTGGGAGTGACGGTGCCCGAGACGTCGCGCGGCGGGGCGGCGAGCGCGGAGCGCCGGATCCGCATCCCCGAGCCGATCGCGCAGGCGCTCGAGGCCCGGATGAAGGGGAGCGCGTTCGCGGACCTCGACGC
>DATJVB010000088.1:0-2968 GCA_035502055.1 Thermoplasmata archaeon
CCCGCACCGTGGATGCGATGCGGGCGGGTGGGGCTGGGGGCCGGGGCCAGTTTCCAGCTTTCGCTCCACCCTTCGAAGCGGTCAGTCGAGCGGGCCGGCTCCGGACGAGGGAGGCCGGGTCCAGGCCCGGGTCGTGGTCAACGGGACGAAGCCGAGCCGGAGGAGGATCGGACGGCTCGTCTCCTCCGCGTCGACCGTGAGGAACCGGTACCCCGCGGCGCGCGCGATCGCGCCTCGCGCGCGGACGAGCCCGCGGTAGAGGCCGCGATGGCGGTGCCGGGGGTCCGTCCCCCCGCCCCACAACGACGCGAACGACCGCCCGGGGGGCATCTCGAGCCGCCCGGCCGCGACGGGAGCCCCGTCCGTGTACGCGACGAGCAGCGCCTGGCGCGGATCCCGGAGCGCCTTCGCATACCGGCTCGCCGTCGCCCCGCCGTCCGCTCCGAACGCGGCCTCGCCCGCTCGGACCGCGTCGCGAAGACCGATAGCGTCCGTCGCCCGCCGGACCTCCACCCCGTCGGGCATCTCGCCGCTCGGCGGGCCGTCGCGGAGATCGAAGACGACCAGGGTCTCGGGCTCCCCCGGGACGAATCCCGCCCGGGCGAGGAGCGCCTCGAGTTCAGCGGGCCGGTCGTGGCCGAACACCTTCCACTCGAGCGGCCCGGGCCGCAGGCCGAAGAAGCGGAGCTGCTCCGCGACGACCGCTGGGGCGTCGGCCTCGGAGAGGTCGGACCAGAGGATGCCATCTTCCTCGCCCACGAGCCGAACGATCCGGTCGAGCCGCTCGACCCGCGACCCGGCGGGGGCCACCGGGTCCCTCCGCATCTCCCGGTCGTAGAGGGCGAGGATCTCGGCCCGATCGGTCATCGGCCTCCCCCCCGGGCCGGATCTACAACCGCGGAGCGCTCCGGTCGGTTTCCCGGGGGCGGAGCCGCTGTCCGGGTCCCGCGACGATCAGGCGAGCCTCCCGAGGGCCTCATGAGGGGTGTGCAAGCCGAGAGCCGGCCCGGGAGTCAAGGATATCTACCCGGGGGACGGTTTTCTAGGCAGGAGTTCCCCATGGTTCACGTGGACGTCACGCCGGCGGCGGCCGATCAGGTCCGCAAGATCATGTCCCGCGACGGGAAGGACGCGCAGGCGCTCCGCCTGTTCGTCCAGGGCGGCGGCTGCTCGGGGCTCACCTACGGGATGGTCTTCGACCGGGCCGAGTCGGGCGACGAGGTGGCGTTCTCGGACGGCCCGCTGCGCGTCGTCGTCGACCGGGCGAGCGCGCCGCTCCTCGACGGGCTCAAGGTCGACTACCTCATGGGGCTCGACGCGTCGGGCTTCAAGATCACGAACCCGAACGCGAAGTCGACCTGCTCGTGCGGCAAGTCGTTCTCGACCTAGCCCGTCGCGCCGCCGACAACGCGACCGTTATATACCATCCGACCGGTCGAAGAGACGGGGAGTCAAGGAGGGCCCCAGCGATGTCAGTGAAGTTGGAAGTCACCAAGGCGGCACAGGATCAGGTCCGACAGCTCATCCAGGGCCAGAAGCCCGGGACCGCGGTCCGCGTCTTCGTCCAGCCGGGCGGGGGCGGGGGCTGCGGCAGCGGCGGCTGCGGGTGCGGCGGGGCGAGCACCTCCTACGGGCTCGCGTTCGACCGGCCTCGCAACGGCGACGAGGTCGTCCCCGTGGACGGCTTCTCCGTCGTCGTCGACACGATGAGCGCCGAGTTCCTCAACGGGGCGAAGATCGACTTCGTCGAGGGCTTGGACGCGTCGGGATTCACGGTCGTCTCGCCGAACTCACCCCCGGCCCAGCCCCACGCCGAAGGCGGGGGCGGCTGCGGGTGCGGTGCGGGGGGCGGCTGCGGCTCCGGCGGCTGCTGCTAGGACCGAGCGGCGGCGTCGGGCCAACCTTTTCCTCTATCTCCTTCCGTACCCGGCCCGGGGCCGGGCGAGCCGGGCCGCCGCGAAGCTTCTTCTACTCCGCCTGTGCTGCGCCGCCCGCCCATGGCGACCCCAGCCCCCCCTCCGATGGCCGACCCGAACGCTCCTCCGCCCCCCGGCGCGATGCCTCCCCCCGGGATGGCGCCGGCACCGATGCCCCCCCCTCGGCGCGGCTCGATGGCGCTGTGGATTGCCATCGCCGTCGTCGTGGTGGTGGTCGTGGTCGTGCTCGCGATCTTCCTTTCCGGCGCCGTGAACCTCAACGGCGGCGGGGGCGGAGGGTCCGGGGGCGCGACGTCGTTCTCGAGCGCCCGGGGCTCGGCGCAGTCGGCCGCCAATAGCTACTCGAGCGCCGGCTGGTCCCCCGTCGAGGCGTTCGGGATCGCCTCCAAGACCTCCGCCTCGGAACCTTCCGCCAACATCACGGACAGCTTCTCCGCGTCCGGCTGCGCGTTCGCGGCCGCGTCGGGCCTGCCGACGACCCTCACCCTCGTGACGGTCTCCGACGTCTCCACCGGCGCGGCGGGCGACTGGATGTTCATCTTCAAGAACTCGGCCGGTCCGTCGCTCCTCGTCGTCGGGCAGTTCGGGGCGAGCCCAGTCGTCTGGGGCACCTTGAGCGGCTCCGCCTGCACCACCGGTCTCGGGCTTCTGACCGCGATCCCGTCGACGGTCATCGACTCGGGAGCGGCGGCGTCGACCGCGAACTCGAACGGCGGCTCGACGTTCCTCTCCGCGCACTCGGGAGCGTTCGCGACGTACTCGCTCTCCGGCGGGTTCACCGCGTTCGGGTCGACCGAGCCCCCGACGTGGACCGTGAGCTACTCCGCCTGTCCGATCAATCCCACGTCGGCCAGCACCGCCGCGGACTTCAGCGCTTCGGTCAACGCCGTGAACGGATCGTTGTCGAGTACCCCGCAGACGTCGACGGAGACCTGCGTCGGCGTGAGCTCGCCCGGCGGCTCGTCCGGTGGCGGCGGGGGCGGCGGCGGTGGAGGCGGCGGCGGGGGCGGTGGAGGAGGAGGCGGGATCGA
>DATJVB010000089.1:0-3041 GCA_035502055.1 Thermoplasmata archaeon
TGAACGTGACCTTGAACGGCTTCTCGCCCGCGACCGAGGAGGTGGTCGCCGCCGCTGAAAGATGCGCGACGACCGTCATTTGCACAGTGGCGTTTGCGTACCGGCTCTGGGCGTCCTGGATCTCGACGTTCACCGTGTAGGTCCCGAGGTTGGTGAACGTGTGGGTCGTGTTCTCGGTAGCCACGGAGGAAGATCCGTCGTCGAACGTCCACGTGAACGTGAACGGGCCCGCGCCGCCCGTCATAGTGAGATTGTAGTTGATCGCGGTGTTGATCGGGATCACGGTGTTCACGACGGTGATCGTCGGGACGATGGGGGCGACCGGGTAGGACCAGACCTCGTTGACGAAGTTCCCCTTGCCGGTGGTGTCCCCTCCGAACATGATGACGGTCTTGAGGAGAGGATCGTAGGTCATCTCCATGCTAGACCGCGCCTTGGGGATGTTCGAGCCCATCGCCGCCGTCTGGTTGGTCCAGACGTCGGTCGTGTACTCCCACGACTCGGCCATCGGCTTCGTGCACGTGGTCCCGCTCCCCGTGGGTTCGATTCCCCCGAACGCGACGAGGTAGTGGTCGATCCCGTCCCAAACGCCCGCGCCGTTCTCGTAGTAGCCCGGGTCGCCGGTGACCGCGCTCGTGATGTTCGTCCACCCGCTCGATCCGAACGCCCACGTCGTGTTGTAGTTCGCGCAGCCGGCGCTCGTCGCCGTCCCGCCGAACATGATCCCGACGCTGTCCGTTGGGTCCCAGTCCATGTAGGCGGAAGCGGTCTTCGGAGGCGATACCGAGAGCGAACTCGTGATGTTCGTCCACGTCCCGCTCTGGAACGTCCAGGTGTCCCCGTAGTCGGCCCACGTGACCGGTTTGGTCGACACCTCGTTCGACCCCCCGAACAGGACCACCTCGTGAAGGGTCGGGTCGTAGAACGCCTGCGTGAACGCCCGCGCCGACGGCGCGCTGGAGGGGGTGAGCGCGTGCCAGCCTGTGGCGTTGAAGATCCAAGTGTCGCTGAAGAAGCTCGTGGGGCTGCGGCCGCCGAACAGGACGAGGTAGTTGTCGTAGGCGTCCCAGACCATCACCGCGCCCCAGCGGGCCGACGGGGCGGTCGACAACGAACTGGTGAGGGAGGTCCACTGGCTGTTGTTGAAGAGCCACGTATCCTTCTGGGCCGCCCCGGTGTTTCCTCCGAAGAGGATGTCGCCTCCCCAAACAGGGTCGTAGGCGAATGCGACGCAGCACCGCGAGCTCAGCTGGGCGGGGACCTTCGGGAGCTGCCACCAGCTCGGCGTGAACGTGAGGGGCGAGACCGCCCCGGAGGCGACGTACGGGGAAGCGTGCGACGCCGCGGAGGGGGAGGCCGGGAGACCCGACGCCTCCTTCGGTGGGGCGACCGCGGCCCCCGGATGGATGAGCGCCGCCCCGACGAGGGCGATCCCGCTCAGCACCATGACGGCGATGACGGCGACGGTCGCGACACGGCCCCGCATGCCCGGACGCGGGGGGTCCACCTGCTGCACGAGCCTCCCCCAGACGCCACCATGGAAAAAAGGTTCGCAAGGGCGCTCGGCGGAGGCTTAAGAGATGGGAGTCTCGCGCCTCGGGCCGGGACGTGACGCGGGACCGATCGGCGCAGGCGTGGGCCAGGGGGTCGGACGACCGGCCCGCCATCGCCGCCGTCCTGTTCGACCTCGGCGGGACGCTGATCGACGAGCGCGATCCGATCGCCTGGGCGGCGGTCGCCGAACGCCTGGGCCTCCGGATCGAGCCCGAGGCGATCGTCCACGCCTACGAGGCGGCCGAGGCGGCCGCCGACGAAGCCGACACGCCGCCGACGTCCGAACGGCTGTGGACCGACGTCCTCGCGGCCGCGGCGGGAGCTCCCGTCGACGCGGCCCGCGTCGCGACGTTCGTCGAGGAGCTCCGCGGCTCCGCGGCCGCTCCGCTCGTCTTCTCGGACGTGCCCGCGTGCCTTGAGGCGCTGGGGCGCGACGGCCGCCGGCTTGGGATCGTCTCGAACTCCCGATCCGAGGCCCACGTGCGGGCGGTGCTCGCCCAAGGACGGCTCAATGAGACGTTCGAGCTCGTCGTCTCCTCGGGGACCGAGGGGATCGCGAAGCCCAATCCGGAGATCTTCCGCCGGGCGGTGGCGCGGCTCGGGCTCCCCCCTGGCCGTGTCGCCCACGTCGGGGACCAGCGGCGGCGGGACGCGCTCGCCGCCCGGGCCGCCGGGCTCGAGGCGATCTGGCTCAATCGGGCCGGGACCGGCTACGGGACCGATCCGCCCGAGATCACGTCGCTCTCGGAGCTCCCTCCGCTCCTCCGCGAGCGCGACGCCGTCCCCGTTAAATAGAGACCGCCGCTCCCAACCCGCACCGCGCCCGGTGCCTTCGGGACCCGGGCCGGGAGACGCCGCCACGGCGAGCCGGGGACGCGTGAACCGGCCTCCTCCAAGGCAGCGTCACAGATGGCCCGAAGGGGCGTGGGGCCCCGAGAAACCCCTCCCGGAGACGGGGGGAGACCTCTCGGGACCGACAGGGAAGACGCGAAGCAAAGGCGCACAGCTCATATCGTGCAATAAAGAGCCAATCCGCCAGTCAGCGAGAAACGGTTCACGACGTACTAACCCGCACATCGAAAGTGTGCAACAGAAAATCCGGTTGATCCTGCCGGCGGGCACCGCTATTGGAGTTCGCTTAAGCCATGCGAGTCGAGAGGGGTAAGCCCTCGGCGCACTGCTCAGTAACACGCGGACAATCTGCCCTCGAGACGGGTATAACCCCGGGAAACTGGGGATAATCCCCGATAGACCGGAGGAGATGGAAGGCCCTCCGATCGAAACCCTGCGGGGCTCGAGGATGGGTCTGCGGCCTATCAGGTAGTAGGGGGTGTTACGGACCCCCTAGCCGAAGACGGGTACGGGCTTTGGGAGAAGTCGCCCGGAGATGGATTCTGAGACACGAATCCAGGTCCTACGGGACGCAGCAGGCGCGAAACCTCCACACTGTGGGAAACCACGATGGGGGAACTCCAAGTGCCTACACT
>DATJVB010000090.1:0-2855 GCA_035502055.1 Thermoplasmata archaeon
ACCCTCGTCCTGGAGATCGATCGCCCCGCGCGGGCGCGGGACCTCACCCTCTCGTTCAGCGGGCGGGAGATCGGGCAGGTCACGGTCTCGGCGGGGAAGTCGACGGAGCGCCTCGTGCAGACGGCCGATCTCCTGAGCCAGACGATCGAGCTCGGGCAGACGCTCGGATTCGTCGATCCCGAACACGTCGCCCCGGGCACCTACCGCTCGCCGTTCCGGTTCGTCGTCCCCGCCGGGGCGACGCCGTCGATCGCCACCGGGGCGTACGCGGGTCCGCGGGGCCTCTTCTCGTCGAGGCCGGACGGACTGTACGTCGAGTACTCCCTCGTCGCCCGCCTGGACGTGCCGTGGTGGACCGATTCGGTGACCACGACGCCGCTTCCGGTCTACTCGCCGCGTCGCGTGCTCGGCGTCGCGCCTCCGCTCGTGAGCCAGCCGAACCCGGGGCATCCGGCGATCTCGGTCGTGCCGGCGGACCCCGCGCCCCTCGTCCCCGGCACCGCGGCCCGGTTCTCGTACCGCGTCGACAATCCGGGCGGCAAGCGGCTCCGCTCCCTCTCGCTGCGCGTGGAGCGTCTCGTCGAGTACGTCGTCCGCGGGTACTCCCGGCGGGTCGTGGGACCGGCGTTCGACGCGTCGGCCCCGCTCGGGGGCCGCCTCCCGGCGTACGCCGGGGAGCTCTCCCTCACCGTCCCCAACGAGGCGGACGCCACGGGGCCGTGGCAGGGGCAGTTGTTCCGCACGTACTGGTCGGTCCGGGCGACTCTGGACGTCGAGCTCGGCCTCGACGTCGTCGTCGAGGGCCCGCTCGCGCCGGCGTAGGGCGACCTTTTCGGCTGCCGGGGCCGTGCCGGCCCCGTCGTGTCGCCCACCGTGCGAGGCGGCCTCGGGCTCGCCGTGCTCGGGCTGTTCCTCCTCTTCATCGGAGGCGCGGCGTACTCGAGCTGCGTCGCGGGGATCGGGAGCGCCCCGCAAGGGTGCGGCGTCCTCCTCGGGCTCGCCCTCGTCGGCGTCGCGGGCTTGATCGGAGGGATCCTACTCGCCGTCGCATCGCGCCGCAGCTTCACCTACGTGCCGCCGAGCCGGTCCGGCGTCGTCCCGCCGCCGATCGTCGCGCCCGTCGTCGTGAACGCTCCGCCGCCTCCGCCGCCCGCGGTCTCGGTCCGATGCCGGTACTGCGGCACGGAGATGGTCCCGGTCGACGGCCGCTGTCCGTCGTGCGGCGCCCCGGTCTAACGTCGGCCGCGGGGCGCGAGCCATTTTGAGGGGCCGGCCGCTCGCCCCGGCCGGATGCTCGACCGGCGCTGGGGCCCGCCGCCCGACGAGGTCACGCGCCCGGACCAGATCGCGAAGGGCGCCCGGGATGCGCTCTCGCTCCTGGACGACGAGCCGATCCTGCGCTGCTGGAGCACGAACGACGGGTTCCTCGTCCTCACGACGCTGCGGTGCGTCGGCGTCGCCCACACGCGCCCGGAGCTGTTCGCCCCCCCCGAGTGGCGGGCGGGGCCGTCGTTCTTCTTCTACAACCTCGCCCCGCCGGAGGTCGCCTTCGGCCGGTTCGTCCGGCTCACGGAGGAGTACGAGCAGACCTCGGGCTCCGCGCGTTACCTCGTCCACGATCCGGTCGGGGTCTGCGCGGAGATCGACGCCGCCCGTCCGGCCGGTCGGGCCCGCTGGGAGGCCCGCCGGGCGGAGCTCGCCTCGCGCCGGCGCGCGGCCGCGTCGGGGCCGGGATCCGCCTTCCTCCCGGGCCGGCCGCCCAGCCGCTGCGGCTACTGCGGCAACCCGGTCCCCGCCGGCGCCTCCCAGTGCCCCGCGTGCGGCGCGCCCCCGCCCTGATCGGCCGGGGTCGACGGCCCCTCAGCCGGACGGTCCGACGTCCTCCGCGTCGTCCCACGGATCGGGTGCCGGGGGAGGGCGGCGGCGGCGCATCCAAAGGACGGCTACGAGGACGAGCGCGACCGCCGCGACGCCGGCGAAGATCGCGATCGCGAGGGCGGGGGAGATGGGACCGGGGGAGGACGTCGTCCCCCCGCCGGACGTCGGCGCCGGGCCGACGACGAGGAGGTAGGTGCCGTTCGCCTCGTCGCCCGCCGAATCGTTCACCTGGATGCGGACCGTGAAGCTCCCCGAGACGGCGGGGGTGCACGCGTCGATGTCGGTCGACGAGGGAGAGCACCCGGGCGGGAGCCCGGTCCACGTGTAGGTGTACGCCGGGAAGCCGCCGTTCGCCTGCGCCGTGAGTTCGACCGACCGGCCGACTTGGGACGACGAGGTGTTCGCGACGACCGTCACCGACTCCGCGACGGCGATCGAGACGTTGGTCGTCTGGCGGGCGACCGAGCCGGTCCGGTCGGTGACGGTGAGGTCGACCGCGAACGTCCCGGGGGAGGAGTACGTGTGGGCGACTTCGGGCCCGGTCGACGACGAGCCGCCGTCGCCGAACGTCCAGGAGTACGCGTACGGGGCGATCCCGCCGGTGACGCCGGCGACGAGGGCGACGGGGGCGGGCGCGATCGCCCGATCGGGCGTCGCGCTGAGCCCGACGGCGAGCACGCGCGCGGACTCGATCGCGAACGACGTCTGGGCCTCGTCGCCGAACTTGTCGACGACGGTGAGCACCGCCGTGTAGTTGCCGTCGAGCGTGTAGGTGTGCGTCACGACGCTCTGCGTCGAGCCCGCCGACCCGTCGCCGAACGACCATCCGATCTCGTACGGCGCCTCGCCGCCGGACGGGACCGTCGTGAACTCGACGGTGAGCGGGGCGATCCCGACGAGCGGCGTGGCGGACCCACCGGCCGAGACGGGCGGGACGACGACGATGGTGAGCGTCGCCGTCCGCGTGACGCCGTCGG
>DATJVB010000091.1:0-7927 GCA_035502055.1 Thermoplasmata archaeon
CCCATGCGCGGACCTGCCCGTACGCCGCCACGACCTTGATCGCGGCGCCGCGCCGGTCGAACCGGTACGTCGGCACCCCTTCCGCCGCGAGGAGGGCGAGCCGGCGCTCGAGCCGCTCGCTCTCCACGCCGCCGGCCCACCCCGTGAGGCGGGCCGCATCGGCGTCCGCCGGCGGCCGGTAGAGGCCCGCCACCTCGGCCGCGAACAGATAGAGGTGGTGCCCGCGGCCGACGAACCGGGCGTGGGCGCCGTGGAAGTCGCCGAGCGGCTCGGAGAGCGTCGAGAAGACGAACAGATGGGTGTGGACGCGCAGTCGGAGGACCGCCGCGTCGAGGAGCGCCGCGAGATCGAACCGCCCGGGCCGCGTCGCGACCAGGGCGAGGTTCTCGGCGAGGCGTCGGAAGTGGAGGGATCCGCGCGCCGGCCGGAAGTACTGGTGGACGCCGTCCGCGTACGTGACGAGACCGATCCGGTCCTCGGCGCTCCGCTCGACGAACCCGGCGATGACGGCCGCCGCCTCGCACGCCTCGTCGAGGGCGGTCCGCCCCCGCTCGCCGGCGGCCATCGACGGGGAGACGTCGATTGCGACCAAGTAGTCCTGGCGGCCCTCCTGCTCGAACTCCCGGACGAACAGGTTCTCCGGCGTCGATCGCCGCCACGCGACGTGGCGGATGTCGTCGGAGAGCTCGTACGCGCGCAGGGACCGGAACTCGCTCCCATACCCGCGGTGGCGGAGGGCGAGCCGTCCGCGGACGCGCGTGTAGAGGCCGATCCCGTTCGGCACCGACCGAGGCGCGAGGCTCGCCGCGGTGACGAGGAGCGGACGGGCGGGGGCGATCTCGAGCTCGTCGAACGCGAGTCCGAGGGGACCCGGGGCGAACGCGATCGTCGGCCCGAGCGGCTGGCGCCCGCGCTCGTCGGCCCGGAACCGGTAGGCGAGCGCGCGGGCCACCGGGAGACCGGGATCGACCTCGGCGACGGGCGACCCCTCGGTGACCACGACGGCGTGGGGGAGCGTGTCGACGATCGCGACCGGATCGCGGCCCCCGTCCCGGTCGACGACGGTCAGGCGGACCGGCGCCTCGGAGCCGAGCGGGAGCCGCGGGTACGACTCCTCGACGGCGACGCGGAACCGACCCGCGGCGAGCGGCCGCCGGAGGAGCTCGTATCCGACGAGCGTCGCCCCGAGGAAGGCGAAGGCGCCCACGGCGACGAACAGGACGACCAGGTTGAGGGTGAGGAGCGCGAGGAGCGTCGCGCCGGCCGAGGCGAGGAGCGCCGCGCGCCCTCGCCGCGCGATCATCCCGGGCCCCTTCGCTCCCCGCCGCCGATCAGCGCGGCGCCGGCACCCGGTCGAACAGGTCCTGGAGGACGGTCCGGAGGGCCGGCTCGCTCCCGAGGGCGCCCTCCGTGTAGTACTGGGCCACGAGCTCCGGCCGCAGCGTCACCCGGTGGTTGAGGACCCAGAACGCGACCGCCTTCACGTCGTCCGGCGTCACGTACGCGCGGCCCGAGAACATCGCCTGCGCCTTCGCGGCCCGGGTGAGCTGCACCCCGGCGCGCGGGGAGGCCCCGATCAGGATCCGCTTGTCGGCGCGCGTCGCCCGGACGAGGGCCACCGTGTAGGCGAGCACTTCGTCGGAAAGGTTCACCGCGCCGACGTCGGCCCGAAGCCGCTCGAGCAGCGGGGGGTCGACGAGCGCCGGGGCGGCCGGCGGAACGAACGGCGTGGCGTAGAGGCGGTTCAGCGCGCGTTCCTCGTCGGCGGACGGGTACCCCATCAGCAGGCGGAACAGCAGCCGGTCGAGCTCGGCCTCCGGCAGCGGGTACGTCCCCTCCTGCTCGATCGGGTTCTGCGTCGCGATGACGATGAACGGGTTCGGCAGCGGGTGCCCGACCCCGTCGACGGTGACCTGCCGTTCCTGCATCGCCTCGAGGAGCGCCGACTGGACCTTGGGCGGCGCCCGGTTGATCTCGTCCGCGAGGACGACGTTCGAGAAGACCGGTCCGGGGCGGTACTCGAGCTCGCGGTTCACGGGATTGAGGACGACGGCGCCGACGATGTCGGACGGTAGCATGTCCGGCGTGAACTGGATCCGCTTGAAGCCGAGGGCGAGGGAGTCGGCGAACGTCCGGACGAGGAGCGTCTTCGCGATCCCGGGCGTCCCCTCGAGGAGGACGTGCCCCTGGGTGACGAGGGCGATCGCGAGCATGCGCACGACGTCGGCGTAGCCGACGACGGTCTCCGACACCCGGGCGCGCAGGCGGGCGAGGAGCTCCGTCGCGATCGGGGGCGGCCCCGGGTCCGGGACCCTCGGCCGGTTCGCCGCGGCCCCGGCGGGGGAGCCGGGCGCGGGCTTCGCCGGTTCCGCGGCCGCGGACCCGTCGGACCCGGTCATCGACTCGCGCCCTCCGCTCGCCCCGTCGATTCGATCTCCTCGACGCACCGGGCGAGCCGCCCCCGGAAGAGGCGGACCGATGCGCTCTCCGATCGCCATACGTCCAGCCGCGGGGCCGGGACCGAGTCCCGCCAGACGGCTCCCACGCGGAGCCGGGCGAGCCGCCGACGGGTCCCGCGCGCCGCCCACGCGGTCGCCGTAGCGCGTCCCCGGAGGCGGGCGATCCAGCCCGGCAGGCCCGCGGGCGGCCGGCCTAGCCGGGAGACCGTGAGCGCGTGGAACCGCCGGCCGGCACCGTCGACGACCGGTTGGGCGGATCCGCCGCGGAGGAACGCGACCCCCATCGACATCAGGTCGGGGGCGAGCCGCGCGACGGGGGCTGGGCGCTGCCACGGCGTCGGATCGCGGCCCGGCAGCGCGGCGGCCCCGATCGCGCCGGCGGCGGCGAACCCGGCGGCGGCCGCGACGCCCGGCGCCGCGAGCCCCGCCGACGCGAGCGCGAGGCCCACTAGCCGCTCACCCGCCGACCCGGGGGGACCGCTCCGGCCGCTGGCGACGCGCCCGCGGCGATTGGAGGGGACGCGTCCGGCCACTTCATCTCGAGGTAGAGCCGCCACATCGGACCGGCGGCGTAGATGCTCTGGAGGAGCGCGAGGAGCGCGTCGGGGTCGCGCCGCGGGGACGGCGCGCCGAACCTAAGGGGGCCGTAGAGGGCCGCGAGCCGCTCGAGGAACTCCGGCAGATGGCCCATCGCGTCCGTCCGTCCGCGCTCGACGACCTCCGAGAGCGTCCAGCCCGGGGGGAACGGCCGGCCGAACGCCCGCTCCAGGTCGGCCACGACCTGGAGGCAGGCGAACCGGATCGCCTCGTCGTACTCCCCCCGCTGGAGCCGTCGCTTCGTCTCGGTGAGGACCGGGATCTCGACGGGCTCGACGCGCTCGATCACGGTGGGAGCCGGTTCGGACGCCTTCGAGCTCCAGCGCGGCACGGTCCGAGGGTCCTCCGACGGGGTCGGGGGGAGGGGGGCCCCGTCTATAAGCCTCGCCCCGGGAGCGGCCGCCCCGCCGCGGCACCGCTTCGCGGGAGCGCGCCGGTCCGGCCCGGCCAGAGGAGGAGGAGGGCGGTGGCGGCGAGCAGGATGAGCGGCCCCGCGAGGAGCGCGGTCCGCCACGGACCCGGCGGCGGCAGGAGGGAGAACGGCGTCCCCCCGCCGGTCGAGTTCGACGCCGGGCACGGAGCCCCGAGCGTGCACGGCGGCGCCGGCTGGAGCCGGAGCTCCACGTCCGGAAGCGTCACGTACGGGCCGATCGTCACCGTCGTCGCGTTCGGGTAGTACCCCGTCGCCCGGGCGTCGATCCGCAGGAGGCCCGCCGGTTCGAGGTTCGTCGCGTTCGCCCAGCCGCCGGGACCCGACGCGAGCGTTACGATCGCGCCGAAGGCGACCGTCGCGTTCGGGATCCCCGCCCCGGTCACGTTGTCGCGCATGTGGACGCTCACGTCGGCGCCGTAGATCGGCGTGAGGTTCACGACCGCGACCGTCGGGTCGACCCAGCCGTGGTAGACCGGCGCCGCCGTCCCGTTCCGATAGTACCCGGGCGTGATCGCGGAGAGCGAGTAGTTGCCGGCGAGCCCGGTCGAGTTCCACCAGCCGGCGGCGCCGGTGAGGACGTTCGTCACGTTCGCGCCGATCGGCTCAACGTACGAGACGGTGAGCATCGCCCCCGCCAGCCCGCGCCCGGAGAGCCCGTCACGGACCTCGACGTCGAGCGGCCCGTACTGGTAGAGCGTGAGATTCGCGAAAACGACGCCCGTGTAGGGGACCGTGACCGTCGCGGTCCCCTCCGAGAAGCCCGGACGGTCCGCCTCGATCTCCGTCGCCCCCGGGCCGGCCGGGAGGTCCGTCGCGTTCATCCACCCGTCCGCGTCGGAGACCCCCAGGACGATCCCGTGGTCGAGGACGACCGACGCGTTGGCGAGCGGTGCGGTGCCGTCCGGACCGACGCCCAGCACCCGGGCGTGGAGCGACGGGTCGGGGTCGAGCGCGACGAACGTCGTCTCGCCGATCGCCCCAGTGAACGTGACCGCGAGCTGAGCGCTGTGGTACCCCGGGCGGCTCACCGACACCGTGACGAGGTCCGGTGCCGGCTCGGAGAGGTTGACGAGCCCGTCGATGTCCGTCACGCCGTGGCTCGTGCCGCACGAGCCGGACATCCCCACGTCCGCACCCGCGAGCGGGGCGCCCGAGAGCGCGTCGACGACCTTCACGGAGAGCTGGGCGGTCGCGTTCGCGCACGGCGGCGGGGGGTTGTTGGTGCCGCCCCCGTACGGGCCGAAGCAGTTCCGCTCGGGCGCGCTGAGGGACTGGAGGAGCGAGACGTTGTAGACGATCCCCTCGGTGGCGGGGCTCCCGCCCTGGACCCACATCCCGACGCAGCCGGGGTAGTCGCTGAACGCGGAGGCGGCGCCGAAGAGGGGCGGGGGTCCGTCGAGCCCCGGGACCGTCGACCAGTCTGTCGCGTTGGCGTCGAGGAGGAACGTGTCGCCGAGCGGAACGGGGCCGTCCGGACCGGGCTGGAACCCCCCGTAGAGGAGGGTCACGTTGTCCGCCGGGTCCCACACCCACGACGCCGAGCCCCGACCGCCGGGGGCGGTCCCGCCGGGCGAGAGCCGGCTCCAGTGCGTCGACCCCGGCACGTACGACCAGACGGTGTTGACGCAGTGGCTCTCGTCGCACCCGCCGAACAGGAGGAACGCGCCGAGCGTCGGGTCGAACACGAGACCGCTCCCGTACAGCGGCCCGGGTCCGCCGGTGACCGAGAGGGGACTCCACTGGTCCGTCGAGAGGTTGAGGATCCAGCTGTCGTTCCACAGGACCGTCCCCGAGGAGCCCCCGGCCGAGTACGACGGGTCGATCCCGCCGACGAGGAGGCCGACCCCGGCGTCCTCGTCGATCGCGAACGCCGCGTTCTCCCGGGCCGGCGGCGCGGTCGCCCCGGAAACGTTCGTCCAGCTCTCGTTGACGACCGAGTAGACCCACGTGTCCTGGGCGACGGTCCGGACCGGGAGGGCGGTGAGGCCGCCGAACAGGACCGCCTCGTCGCGCGCGTCGTCGCTCGCGAACGACGCGTTCGCCCGCGCGGACGGCGAGCCGTTCCCCGTCGCGTACCACCAGTAGCCGAGCGTCCCGTTGTTGTACACGAGGGTGATGTTGCTGAGTCCGCCCGTCGCGAGCCCTCCGAAGGTGGTCGTGTTCTGCAGCCGATCGTCCGCCACCATCGCCGACCCCTCGCCGAAGAGGAGGCTCTCGGGGTCGCCGGGGCCGTAGAAGATCTGGGCCGTCGCCCATTCGAAGGCGGGCGGATCGGCCGACGGGGTCGCCGCCCGCGGAGGCGACGCCGCTGCCGGAACGGGAGGGACGTCGGCCACGGCGGGGACGATCCCCGCGGAGACGACGTCGTGGCCCATCGCAGGGTCGCCCCGGGGCGCGGCGGGCGCGGGGGTCCCGGCGATCGGCCCGGGGAGGAGGAGCAGGACGAGGGCCACCGCGGGGATCGCGGCGAGCCGCACCGTCCGCCGACTGCCGGATCGCATTCCCCGGGCGAGACGCCGCGGGGCTATCAGGTATCGGCCGGCCCGGTCGGCCCCCCGGCTCACGAGAAGGCGCCCCGAAGGGGGGGCCACAGGTACGCCCGGTCCCGGTGCCCCGTCGTCCCGAGACCGAGGAGCCACTCGGACGTCGTGAGGACGGAGTAGTCGCTCGCGTCGAACGAGATGTTCCCGACGCCGACGCTGAGCGGGGAGACGATCGAGAGGTACACGTGCCCGCCTCCGGTCGAGTTCGTCGGTCCCTTGTAGCTCCCGCCGGCGCCGGCATGGGTCGTCCCCTCGTCGAACACGATGAAGAACGCGGTCTGGGCGAAGAACGACTGGTTCACCATCGGGGTGAGGAACCCGTGGAGCCAGCTGTCCGCGTAGGAGAGGTTCGTGTCGTGCCCGTCGTCCAGGAGGTTCGGGGTGATGAACGAGTACGCGGGGACCTGGGAGGTGTTGATGTCGTAGTAGAACCGCGAGAGGTTCGTGACGTGGGCGTCGCACCGGAGCGAGTTCGAGGCGACGTCGGTGTAGAACAGGAGCGGATTGTGCTTCACGGCGTACGGGTACGCGCCGTAGAGGTCGCACGGGCGCGGCATCGATTCGTCGAACGCCCCCCACGTGAGGTTCGCGCCCTGCACCAGGTCGGCGATGTTGGTCACGTTGTAGAGATAGTGGGTGTCCGAACCGCACTGGGAGTAGGTGGCGCCGGACGTGAGGGCGAGGTAGTTCGGGGCGCTCGGATGGCAGATGGCGTACGTCCCCGTCTCGTACGCGTACGTCGTGGCGAGGTAGTGGAAGAACGGCCCGTGGGCGTACACGGTCCCCGCGTCCTGGTTCTCGAAGACCAGGACGACGACGTGCCGGATCTTCGTGGGGTACGCGTGATCGGCGGGAGGCGGCGGCGCCGAGGCCGCCCCGGTCGGGAGGAGGGGAACGGCGAGGAGGGCCACGAGACCGATCACCGCGACCACGATCCGGCCGCCGCCGGACCCCCGCCGGACGATCGACCTGGACCGGACCTGGCCCTCGAACCGCCGAGCGACGAGCCACTGTGACATCGAGCCGGGGCTGGCCCGGAGGGTCCATAAACCCGGCGACGGAGCGTCGATCGAGTCGCACGCGACCGCCCCGGGAGAGACCCAGCTCGGTGTGCTCCCGCTCGACCCGTGTTGCTAGAGCCCTTGCCCCCGAGCCTCGGTGGAGCGACCGTTCGATAGGTTCATATCCCACCTCCCCGCAGAAACTGAGACGTAGAGAAGGCGCCGCCCCCTCGCCCTCCGATCCGAGGCCGAGGGTCCCGCGGACCCTACCCGGACGGATGCACGCACTCACCCTTGGGACCGCCGCTCGCCGGACCGGCCGGAGCCGGGCGGTCTCTCCGATCATCGCCACCATCCTTCTGGTGGCGATCACCGTCGTCCTCGCCGCCGTCCTCTATGTCCTCGTCTCGGGGGTGGCGCCGTCCTCCGCGGGGAACGCCCCCATCGGGAGCCAGCTCGCCCTAGGGCCGGTCGTGAGCTCCGAGGGGTCGAAATCGACGAAGGCGTTCTGCCAGAACGGCCACTTCTGCTACGCCGTCTCGGTCGCCTTCGCGGGGAGCTCGATCACCGTGGGGGACCTCGCACTCGCGGTGAAGGACGGTTCTGGGGCGACGTTCACGGTCCTTGCGAACTCGGCCCGCATCGCCGTCGTCGACGCCGCGGGCGACGTGATCGCGAGCACGACGGTGAAGGCCCACAACCCGTTCGCCGTCACCGCGTGGAGCTCCTGGTCGAACGGCGGCACCGCCGCATCTCCCCTCGACAGCGGGACCACCTTCTGGGTGCAGTTCGGTTCGACCTCGTTCAACCCGTCCAACCAGGGGTTCACCCTCCTAGCGGACGGCTCGGGCGAATACACGGGGTCGGTGTCGGTCCCGCTTCCGTAGCCCGCCC
>DATJVB010000092.1:0-7919 GCA_035502055.1 Thermoplasmata archaeon
GCGCCGGCGGCGGACCGGTCCCCCGACCCCGTGATCGCCCGGTAGAGGAGCGGCTCCGCGTCGGCGGGTCCGCAGTACTGGAGCCGGTTCGTGGCGAGGCTGAACCGGGCGCCGAGCGCGACGCCGTCCATGGGGGGCCGACCCCTAGCCTGCGCGGGCTCCGCCGGTGGGCGCGACCGCCGCCCGGATCGCGCGCGCCCCGCTCGCGCCGATCGCCGCCGCGACCCCGCCGGCGACGAGGAGGGCGCCGACGGCCGGTCCCCACGGCGCCGGTCCGCCGCGGACCGCGAGCGCGAGGAGCCACGTGACCGGGTACCCGAGGACGAGGACCGTCGCCGCCGTCCCGAGATCGACCCGCGCGAGGCCGGCGTACCAGGTCGCCACGAACGCGCCCAAGAGGAGCGCGCTCACGCCGATCCAACCCCACGTCGCCATCGAAAAGCCGAGCGGGGCCGACGCCTCGCCGGCGAGGACGAGGTACGACCCGAGGATCGCCGCGCCGAAGCCCATCCGGCCGGCCCCGACGACCGTCGACGGGAGGCGGCGGAGGAGCCGCTTCGAGAGCGTGTACTCGACCGCCCAGAGGACGGTCGCGGCGAGGACGAACCCGGTCCCGTCCGACCAGAGGGGACCGGTGAGGGCGAGGAGGAGGGCGTTCCCGGCGAGGAGGAGGAGCCCGGCCACGACGAGGCGCGGCCGGGCCCGCTCGGCCAGGACGACCACGCCGAGGAGCGTCGCGAACAGGAACAGGAGCCGGTAGACGAACGACGCCGACGTCGTCGCCCCGGCCGCGGCCGCGAGCGCGAGGCCGTGGAAGAACAACAGGAACGGGATCGCGCCGCCGACGAGCCCGATGACGGCGAGGAGGCCCGCCTCGCGGGCCGTCGGCCGGACGGACGCGCGGCGAGCGACGAGGACGGCCGCCGGAACGAGGGCGAACGCGACGAGCGCGTTGCGGACCGTCACGAACGCATCCGATCCCGTGCCCGCGACCGCGTAGCCGTTGACGAACGTCGAAACGCCGCTCACGATGGCCGTCGCGAGGACGAGGAGGAGGCCCCGGCCGAGCCACCGCCTGGAAGGCGATCCCTCCGGCGCGGCGGGGGGGCCGCTCACGGGGGCGCCCCCGACGCGACCGCCGGCGCCGCCATCGCCCGGGCGTAGCCGAGCGCCTCCCGCGCCTCGTCGGCCGGGACCCGGCGCATCGCGAACCCGGCCTGCACCATGACGAACTCGCCGACGGCCGCGTCGGGCAGGTACAGGAGCGACGCCGTCCGCACGAGCCCGTCGAAGTCGATCGTCGCCGTCGGGGCGGCGGCGTCGGTCCGGTCGACCGAGACGATCCGACCGGGTATCGTCAGGCACATCGCCGCCGCCTCCCGCGCACGAACCGGCGCCCCCTCATCCCCGTTTCGGCGCCGCCGGCGCGCCGGGTCCCGATCGCCCGTCGTCGAGCACCACCGAGACGAGCACGACGCCGGTCGCCCGGGGATCGGACGGATCCGGCGCCTCCTCGACGTCGAGCGCGGCGCCCTCCGCCGGGGTGCCGGCGACGATCGTCGCCCACCGGGCCCGCAGCGTGCCGGCGGAGAGGTGCGCGAGCGCGCCGACCCGCACCGTCGCCCGCGTGATCCGGCCCCCGGGCGGCGTCGCGCCGATCTCGGTCAGCTTCCGTCGGAGGTCCCCGACGAGCGCCTCCTCATGCACGGGACGTCGCCCCGCCCGCGGAGCGGGCCCCGTCGGGGGGACCGAGGAGGACCGCGAGGGTCTCGACGACCCGGACGACCGCCCCCGCGACCGGCGGCGTGAGCCCCTCGCCGGGCGACACATCGCCCGCCTCGACCGCGAGGAGGGTGAGCTGGGCCGGCAGCCGGTGGAGCGCCCGGCCGAGCCGGATCGTCTCGGCGACGGAGAGCCCGTGGGTCGACGTCGCCGGCCCGTCGACCGGATCGGCATCGGTCCCGATGGCGATCGCCCGGACGGTCCCCGGGGCGCTCCCCGACCGGCTCGCGTCGAGGAGGTACACGGCGGGCTCGTCGGCCCATCGGTCCAAGAGGCCGACCGGATCGCCCGGGCACTCGAGGACCCGGATCCGGCCGCCGAACCGGTGGCCCGCCGCGCGCGCGGCGACGAGGCCGACCGCGTCGTCGCGGCGGCCCGGGTGGCCCACGCCGACGACGAGGGGCCGCGCCCGGTCCGACGCCGGGAGCGTCATCCGCGCTCGATGGAGAGCTTGAGGAAGTGCGTGGCGCAGGAGATGCACGGGTCGTAGTTCCGGATCGTCCGCTCGCAGAGGTCGGTGAGCTCCGCGTCCGGCCGGTCGATCGACCGGGTGACGACGCCCCGGAGGTCCTCCTCGATCCGCCGCTGGTTCTGGCTCGTCGGCGGGACAATCCGCGCCTCGAGGATCCGGCCGTCGGCGTCGAGCCGGTACCGGTGGAACAGGATGCCGCGCGGCGCCTCGGTCGTCCAGGCGCCCTCGCCGGTGCCGGCGCCCGGCTCGGGCGGGACGTACGGGCGGGCCGGGGGGGCGTACGCGTCGACGAGGCGGATCGCCTCCTCCACGGCGTAGTGGATCTCGACGGCGCGGACGAGGAGGCTCCGGAACGGGTTCCGCTCGACCGGCCCCAGCCCCGCCTCGCGGGCGAGGGAGCTCGTCCGGGCGTCGAGCCGGGACGAGTTGAGGGCGTACCGGGCGAGGGGGCCGACAAGGTACGAGCCGCCGTCCCGGCGGACGCACTGGAGGGCATGGGAGTAGGGGACCTGGACCTCGGTGAACTCCGAGTCGAACCGGTCGGCGGAGATGCGGAGCCCGCGGTTCGAGACGAGGTCGCCGTCGTTCATCGGGTACTCCGTCGGGTGCGAGAGCGCCACGAACTCGTACTCCGCCTCGTAGTCGGGGTACGGGAGGCCCGCGGCGAACGCGATCGTCGCCGCGGCGTCCGAGCGCGCGGCCTCGAGGACGCGCCGGAGGCCGGCCATCTCCTCGACGGTCGGGCACCGGTAGAACCCGCCGACGCGGACGTTGATCGGGTGGACCTCCCGTCCGCCCAGCACCTCGAGGATCGTGTTCCCCGCGCGCTTGAGGGCGAGCCCGCGCTCGACGACGCCCGGATGCTGCTTCGCGAGGGCGATCGCGTCCGGCACGTGGAGGAAGTCCGGCGCGTGGAGGAGGTACAGGTGGAGCGCGTGGCTCTCGATCCACTCGCCGCAGTAGAGGAGACGGCGGAGCGCGCGAAGCGCCGGGTCGACCCGGATCCCCAGCGCCCGCTCGAGGGCGTGGCAGGCGCTCATCTGGTAGGCGACCGGGCAGATGCCGCAGATCCGGGCGGTGATGTCCGGCGCCTCGGCGTACGACCGCCCGACGAGGAACGCCTCGAAGAACCGGGGCGGCTCGAAGATCCGCAGCGCCACGTCCTCGACCTTCCCGTCGACGAGGCGGACGGTGAGGGCCCCCTCGCCCTCGACGCGGGCGAGGTAGTCGACGGCGAGGGTCCGCTCGGTCACGGGTCCGCCTCCTTGGCGGCCGCCTCCGCGGCCGCCTGGAACGCGGGGCTCGCGGCGTTGAACGTGCGGTACACCTGCTGGAGCTGGATCGGGGAGGTCCCGAGGCGGCGGAGGGTGCCCGACAGGGCGGCGGTGTTCGGCGTCTCGGTGGGCCCGAAGCAGCCGTAGCAGCCGCGGTGGTACGCGGGGCAGATCGCGCCGCACCCGGACTGCGTCACGGGTCCGAGGCACGGCGTCCCGTGGGCGACCGTCACGCAGACGTTCCCCCGCCGCTTGCACTCGGCGCAGACGCTCTCGGTCGGGAGGTTCGGCGTCCGCCGGTCGAGGTAGGCGGTGACGAGCTCCACGAGCTGGCGCTTGTTGATGGGGCAGCCGCGGAGCTCGAAGTCGACCGGCACGTGGTCCCGGATCGGCGTCGAGGTGGCGAGGGTCTCGATGTACTCGGGCCGCGCGTACACGGCCTGGCGGAACGCGTCGACGTCGGCGAAGTTGCGGAGCGCCTGGATCCCGCCGGCGGTCGCGCACGCCCCGATCGTGACGAGCGTGCGGGACTGTGCGCGCACCTCGTGGATCCGCCGCGCGTCGTCGGGCGTCGTGACGGATCCCTCGACGAGGGCGAGGTCGTACGGGCCGTCGAGGACGGCGCTCGACGCCTCCCTAAAGTTGGCGATCTCGACCGCCCCGGCGAGCGCGAGGAGCTCGTCCTCCAGGTCGAGGACCGTGAGCTGGCAGCCGTCGCACGAGGCGAACTTGAACACCGCGAGGCGCGGCCGGCGCGGGCGCGGCACCTTAGGCCTCCCGGAGGAGGAGGTAGCGCTTCATCGTCGAGAACGGCAGGACCGGGCCGTCCCGGCAGACGAACGCGGGGCCGAGCTGGCAGTGGCCGCACTGGGCGATCGCGCATTTCATGTTCCGCTCGAGGGAGACGTAGATCCGGTCGGCGGGGATCCCCCGGGCCTCGAGCGCCTGCGCCGAGAGGCGCATCATGAGCTCGGGGCCGCAGACGAACGCGACCGCGTTGGCGGCGTCGAACCGGGCGTCGGGGAGCCGGGCGGTCACGACGCCCACGTCGCCGTACCAGTCGCGCCCGGCGGTGTCGACGGTGACCTGGAAGCGGGCGTCCGGACGGCTCCGCCACGCCGCGATCTCGTCGAGGTAGAGGAGATCCTTCGGGGTGCGCGCCCCGTACATCACCTCGATCCGGCCGAACCGCGCCCGGTCGGCGAACAGCGCGTAGATCGCGGGGCGCAGCGGCGCGAGCCCGAGGCCGCCCGCGAGGAGGAGGACGTCCCGGCCGGCGGCCGCCTCCATCGGCCATCCGACGCCGTACGGGCCCCGGACGCCGACGGTGGTCCCCGGCAACGCCGCCTGGATCGCGGTGCTGGTGGGGCCGACGGACCGGACCGTGTGGACCAGCCGCTCGTTCCCCGCCGGGGGGCCGCTGATCGAGATCGCGACCTCGCCCAAGCCGAAGGCGTACAGCATGTTGAACTGGCCGGGCCGGAACGGCGGGATCGGGCCGCCGCCGATCGGCGTGAGCTCGAGCGTGGAGGTGTCGCCGGTCTCGACCGACCGGCGGGTCACGAGGTACGGCGCGGGCGCGAAGGGGTGGGCGTACGGGGCGGCGGGGATCGTCCCGGTCGCGGTCATGCGCGATCGATCCCGTGGAGGTCGAGCAGCTGGATCCGCGTGTGCTCGAGGCGCTGCGTGATCACCGGCAGCAGGCGGAGAAGGAGCCGGTACCCGTCCTCGGGACGCTCCTCCATCGCGCGGCGGACCGTCGCGGCTTGGAGGGCGATCGCCGTCGTCGGCTTCACGGCGCGCCCGTCGAGCCGCCACCGGTGCGGCGGGATGAGCCACGACCAGCCGAGGACCTCGCCGGGACCGAGCGTCTGGATCGTCCGCCGCGGCCGATCGGGCGCGAAGATCTCGAGGGCGACCTTCCCCGCCGTGACCAGGAACAGCGCGTCCGCCGGCTCCCCCTCGGTGAGGATCGGCGCGCCGGCGTCGAACGTCGCGATCCGCGCGTCGCGGGCGATCGCGGCGAGGAACGCCGGATCGAGCCCGGCGAAGAAGGCGTGCTCCTCGAGGGCGATCCGCCCCGCGGTCCGGACCGGGGCGCTCACCGGCTCGCCTCCGCCGACCGCTTCGCCCCGGGGTCCGCCCGGATCGCGCCCACCTCCTCCGTGATGTCGATCCCGACCGGGCACCAGGTGATGCACCGGCCGCAGCCCACGCACCCGGAGGAGTCGAACTGGTCGTGCCAGCTCGCGAGCTTGTGCGTCATCCACTGACGGTACCGGGAGAGGCCGCTCGTCCGGACGCTGCCCGCGTGGAGCTGGCTGAACCCGAGGGTGAAGCAGGAGTCCCACCGGCGCCACCGCTCGACCCGGTCGCCGGCGAGGTCCGGGACCTCCTCCGTCGTGCTGCAGAAGCAGGTGGGGCAGGCGAGCGTGCAGTTGGTGCACGAGAGGCAGCGCTTCGCCACGATCTCCCAGCGGGGATGGTCCGGGTGGTCGAGGAGGAGGTCCCGCAGGCCGGCGGGGTCGAGCGCGCGGCCCATCGACGTCGCGGCCCGGTCGATCCGCGCCGTCGCCTCCGTCACGTCGCCGTCGGGGGCTGGCGCCAGGTCGAGCGGCTCGAGGAGGCGCGCGCCCGCGTCGGTCCCCACGCGCACGACGAACCGGTGGGCGCCGTCGCCGACGAGCTCCGTCAGGGCGAGGTCGAACCCCGCCGACACGTGCGGTCCGGTCCCCATCGACGTGCAGAAGCAGGTGCGACCCGCCTGCGTGCACTCGACGGCGATCCGGAGGATCTTCTCCCGTCGCGCCCGGTACCCGGGGTCGACGACCCCGCCGAGGAAGACCCGGTCCTGGATGGCGATCGCCGCGAGCTCGCAGGCCCGGACGCCGAGGAAGGCGAGCGGGGGCGCGTCGACCGGCTCGGGCTCCACGGAGAACGACCCGCCGGACCGGCGCGCCGTCCACAGCCGCTCATGCGCCGGGAAGAGGTACTTCTTCCAGCTGTGTGGCCCGACGTTGTACCCGAACAGCGCCTCGTCGGTGCGGCGCTCGAGACGGTACGTCCCCGCCTCCTGCCGGTCCGTCCATCCGATCGGGAGGTCCTCCTCCCGTTCGATGTCGCCGTAGACGATCGCCCCGTCGCGGACCGTCGGCCCGACGACCCGGTAGCCGGCCCCGCGGAGCGCCGCCAAGAACTTCGGGAACTCGGACCGCGGGAGGAGGAGCCGGTCCCCGGGCTTCGTCGCGGACATCGCCTTCCGGCGTCCCGGCGGGCGCTCCGCCCGACGGTCCCCGGTCCGCGCCGAACGCGAGCGCCCTCATGTAGTTCCCTCCCGCGTTCGCCCGCCCAGTCGGGCCGGGACGGCGTCCCGCGATCAGGCCGCGTCGCGCGCCGGCCGCCGGCGTCGGACGGGGCGGTCGGTCGCCGGGCTCACGTCCTCCGGCGCGGGCATCCCCGCATCCGAGGGGAGCGGCTCCGCCGGGGGCGGCACGAAGAAGTCCTTCGTGTAGAACAGGTCCTCCCGGCCGCACGACGGGCACTGGTCTCGCAGCCCGTTCACGATGAGGCTCGTCCGCTCGCTCGTCGAGAGCCCGATGCGGCTCGGGAACGCCGTCGAGCACGTCGGGCACCGGATGAATAGCGTCGGCATGGGTCCTCCGTCCCTCCGGTCGCGCGGATCGGCCATAGGGGTATGTTCCGTTCTCGCCCCCGCCGGTTGTACTATTCGTCATATGCCGAATTCCGCGAAGAGCTCGCCGCTCCGATCGCCGGTCCCGGTCAGTGCGACGGCCGAGCGCGGACCCGTCCCTTGGTCACCGGACCGACGGGGCTCCCGCGCCCCCCCCGGATTCCCCGGCAGCGAGGCGAACCGGCCCCCCCGGACGCGGGCCGGGGCGCCGGTCGCCCCCTGGGCCGGGCTGGGACGCGGACCCGACCCGGGGGAAAAGCGAGAAACCCCATCGGTGCTCGACGGCGGCATGCGGCGGCCGACGGGCAGCCCGAGATCGATCCGCCGGACCGTCCTCCCGGCCCTCCTCGCCTGCGCGACCGTCGTCCTCCTCGTCGCGCCGGGCGGAGCCGTTGCCAGGGCCTCACTGGGGTCCCACGCCGTGGTCCCGACGCACGCCCTCCTCCACCGGGGACGGTCGGTCGCGGGCCCGCCGCGTCTCGTCCCACCGCCGGCGTCGTCGGTTCCCGCGGGCAATTGGACCAACCTTTCGAAGAACTCGACGTTCGCGCCTCCGTCCCGGCAGGCGTTCGTCATGGCGTACGACCCGCTGATCGGTGCGGCCGTCCTGTTCGGCGGGCTGGACGCGTCCTCCAACGTCCTCGGGGACACGTGGGAGTACGTCCGGGGCAACTGGACGCCCGTCCACTCGACGGCCAGT
>DATJVB010000093.1:0-3082 GCA_035502055.1 Thermoplasmata archaeon
CGATCCGTCCACCACATGGACTCTCCGGCCGCGTTCGCCGCCGAGGCGTTCCGCGTCCTCCTGCCCGGCGGGCGGCTCATCGTGGAGGAGATGACCGGTCGCTCGCTCCTGGGCCGCCTCGTGATGGGGCCGCCCGGCGGAACGCCGCGCCACGGGATGCACCGGCTCTCCCCCGACGTGCTCGTTCCGCTGCTCCGCGCCGCCGGGTTTGACCCAGTCGTGGTCGAGGCAGGGCGGGCGTGGTACTTCGCGATCGCGGACCGGCCCTGATCCCCGGGTGCCCGCGCGCTACGGCGCCGGGTCGACCGATACCGGCGGGAACCCCATTTGGAGGTCTGCCAGCTTCCCAAGGCGATCTCCGGCGGCGCGTCGGATCCGCGCCCACCGATTCGTCAGTCGAACCGCGCGTCGTCGCCCATGCGCGTCACGGTGGCGCCGCATCGGGGGCACGAGGCGATCCGCCACTCGGGCTCGACCGGGATCTCGGCGCGGCACGCGGGGCAGACCGCGATCCGGTCCGCTTCGCCGGCGGCCACGAGCTCCCCAGGGCTGGAGGGTACATGGCGTTGCACGCCGGGAACCCCGCCACGCGGGCCACGGGCCCGAAGCCCTATTTCGCTCGAGGGGGGCGGCCGCGTCGCGCGAGCCATCGGAGCCGGAGGTAGTTCCCCCCGCCGACGATGGCGGCCCCGGCGACGAGGGCGCCGAGCCAGTACGCAAGCGTCTGCCACGCGTAGGCGTACGAGGGGGGCGTCGGCGGGGCGATGGTGAGCGACAGGTTGAGCGTCAGGACCCAGCCCGCCCGGTCCACGAGCTTCTCCATCACGTTGTATGATCCGCTCAGGGCGACCGTGCAGTTCGCGTCGAGACCGGAGACGAACAGGCATCCGGGCGGCAGGTTCTCGAACGACGCCACGAACGCGGGCGATCCTCCCGAGACGGCGGCGCCGATCTCGAACGCGCTTCCGGCGACGGGCGTCGCGGGGACGGTCCGGAGGGAGCCGGTCGGGGACGGATTGACCCGGAGCGGGGTTGCGCTCGCCGCGGAGAAGGTGACGCCCGCCGCGTCGGTCATCGAGACCGAGACCGTGTAGTTCCCGGTCGCGTTCGGCATGCAGGCGATCGAGCTCGCAGGCGCAGCCGAGCAGCCCGCCGGCAGATCCGTCCAACGGTACGCGAACGGCGGCGTTCCGCCCTCCGGGAAGACGCCTACATGGAGCGACTCGCCCAGGTCGACCGGATCGTGGGAGAACGAGATCCCCACCGCGCCGGGGTACGTGTCGACCGTCAGCGCAAGGGCCCCGGTCACGGAGCCTCCTCCGGCATCGGTCGCCGTGAAGCCGATCATGAACGTCCCGATCTCCGCGGGGGTGCACGAGAAGGTCGAGCCGTCGCCCGCCGAGCAGCCGAGCGGAAGTCCAGTCCAGATGAACGTCGCGGAGCCGGTCGGTGAATCGATCTCGGCGGCAACGACCGTCGTCTCCCCGATGTCGATCACCGCGGGGGACGCGGACGCCGAGGTCACCGTCGGCCCAGCTACGACGGTGAGGTTCGCGGTTCCCGACGATTCGCCTTCGACGCCGAACGCGTCGGCGGCGATGACGCTCACGCGGAACGTTCCGGACGCGTTCGGCAAGCAGACGAGCGTGGGCAGCTGGGTGTCCGGGCAACCCGGGGGCGCATCGAGCCAGAAGTACCGGTACGGGGCGTACCCTCCGGAGGCGTTCGTCTGGAACGTGGCCGTCCCACCGGCCTCGACGGTCGACGGGGTGACCGTGGGAGTTTCGACGTCGAGCGGTGCGGGCTCGACGACCACGGTCGACGACCCGATGAAGGTGTCGCCGCCGGAGTCGTTGACCCAGAAGGTGAAGGTGAAGTTCCCGGACCTCACGTACAGGTGGGCAATCGTCGAGAAGGTGGTGTTCGAGGTCCGGTTCCCGTCGCCGAACTCCCACGCGAAGTAGTACGGGGTGGTCCCCCCATACGGGAACAGCTCGAACGAGACGTTGAGAGGGGGCACCCCGGCGGATGGACCGAACCCCCAGACCACGCTGAGATTGCCCGACCCGGCTTCCCCGGAGGCCGTCCGCACGGGTCCAAGTACCGGCGCAGCGGTCGGCGGAAGACTCATGGTCGTGGCCCCGCCTGCGGGGGAGAGAGGGGGACCCGGCACCGTTCCGCCGAGACAGCAGTGGGTCGGTGCCCGGGCCGGGACGGACAGGCCGGCCCCGTTCCCGGGGGCGTCCAGTCCAAGCAGCATGAGTCCGCCGAGCAGGATGGCCAGCGCGAAGGCGAGCGGCTTCAGAAGCCGAGGGCGCGACGCCATCGGGGTACCCGCCTAGCCGGTCACCGGAAGCGGGGACTTCAGCCTTTGCGGCGCCCGGCGAGCGGGCTCGGCGAGTCCTGGCGTCGGATCCCGGGCGGACCTTCGAGCCGACGGTCGAGCCGAGTGCCAGAAGGGGGCGGCGAAGAATCGAGCGCGCGGCAGTGAGGGTCGCCTCTGCACGGCGGATCCGGGAGACCGAGGGAGGTCGCGGTCCTACGAACGTGGAATCGGGTGGCGGGTCCGTTCCCCAGAGGAACCAGGAACCAGACGACGACCACTCCTCGACCGGGCGAGACGCACCGCCCCAGACGGACCTTCCCTAGCTCGACGCGCGAGGTGGTCGACGCGGACTAGGCTAACGCGGTCGCCGCGATATTCGTGAGAACATCCACGGAGGTCGAGGGAATCCCGTTCGGGTCTGTCCAGACGAAGTAGTAGGTGCCCCCGGGGAGGTAGAAGTTCATCGTCCCGCTCGACACCTCGCCGGAGGTCCAGTAGAGTCCGGCGGGAGGGGAACTCGAACCTCCCCCGCGTCGAGAACTGGCTCGAGCTCAGGGCATAGGCAATGACGACGTTCATCGAAGCGAAGCTGCCCGAGACGATCCACCCGGCGTGCCGCATGAAGTCTACAGCCCCGCAGAACAAGTCCGCGACCGTCAGCTTTCAGTAACCCGAGCCTCCGCTAACCCCGGGGGCCCCTGACTGCTCCCCCGACTCTTCTCGGATGCAGCAGTATGGTGGGGCCCGCCTCACTAT
>DATJVB010000094.1:0-5407 GCA_035502055.1 Thermoplasmata archaeon
GCTCCAGGCGGGGATCGACGTCGTCGGGCTCGCCGAGGTCCTGCCCGAGTGCGGCGGCTACAAGGTCCACAAGGACAAGATCGCCCGCCTCGGGATCCCGATCTTCACCTCCCACACCGTGCTCAGGGCCGAAGGGATCGACCGTGTCGAGCGGGTCGTCATCGCCCGGGTCGACGACCGCTTCCGCCCCATCGCCGGCACCGAGCGGGTCTTCGAGGCCGACACGGTGCTCGTGGCCATCGGCCTCTCGCCGGTGAACGAGCTCGCCCAGGAGGGGCGGCGGCTCGGGCTCGACGTCTACACCGCGGGCGACGCCCACGAGATCGCGGAGGCGTCCGCCGCGATGTTCTCCGGACGGATCGTCGCCCGGACCATCCTGAAGGCGCTCGGGAGGCCCGTCGACGTCCCCTCGGAATGGACCGCCCTCCTCGAGACGCTGCGATCGCGGCCGGGCCCGGTCCTCGGCCCGTACCCGACGCCCGAGGGGCTGCGGGTCTACCCGATCCTCCGGTGCGAGCAGGAGATCCCCTGCGATCCGTGCACCGTCGCCTGCGATCACGGCGCGATCACGATCCCGGAGGGGAACCTCCTCGGACGGCCCCGGTTCGGCGGCGACTGCATCGGCTGCCTGAAGTGCCTCGCCGTGTGCCCGGGACTCGCGATCACCCTCGTCGACCGCCGCTCCGACGCCACGGGCCGGACCGCGAAGGTCACCGTCCCCTGGGAGATGCCCGACGGGCTCGTCGCCGTCGGGAGCGAGGTCGTCACGACGGGGAGCGTCGGGGAGGTCGTCGGGCGGGCCCGGGTGATCCGGATCGTCTCAGGGAAGTCGCTCCACCGCCGCCGGCTCCTCGCGCTCGAGGTCCCCGCCGCGGAGGCGGACCGCGTCGCCGGGGTCCGGATCCGCGACCCCGCGGCCGCGGGCGCACCGGTGCTGTTCCCTCCCGCCCACGTGCCGGAGCCGATCCTCTGCCGATGCGAGCGCGTGACGAAGGAGATGATCGCCGACTACATCGCGGCCTCCGGGAGCCGCGACGTGAACGCCGTGAAGGCCGCGCTGCGCTGCGGGATGGGGCCGTGCGGGGGCAAGACCTGCGGGGAGCTCGTCCTGCGCGTCTTCCGGGAGCTCGGCATCGATCCCCGGGACGTCACGCCGCCCGTCCACCGCCCGTTCTCCCAAGAGGTCCCGATGCGGGCGTTCCTGACCGAGGCGGCGTGTGACCCCGGAGTTTGATGCGATCGTCATCGGGGCGGGCTCGGTGGGCAACCCGACCGCCTACTTCCTCGCCAAGGAAGGGCTGAAGGTCCTCGTCCTCGACGAGCTCGCCTCCTCGGGACAGGGACAGAACAAGGCCGCGATCGGCGGGGTCCGAGCGACCCACTCCGATCCCGCCAAGATCGAGCTCGCGAACCTGAGCCTCGAGGTCTTCCGGACCTGGAAGGCGCGGACCGGCACCGACATCGGCTGGAAGCCGGGCGGGTACTGCTTCCCGGCGTTCGACGAGAAGGTCGAGACGACGCTCAAGGGCCTGCTGCCGGTCCAGAAGCGCTACCACCTCGCCATCGACTGGCACGACGCTTCCGAGATCGAGCGGATCGTCCCGGGCATCAACCCGAACGGACTGCGCGGGGGGACGTTCTCCCCGGACGACGGTCAGGTAAGCCCGCTCCTCGCCTCGGAATCGTTCACCCGGGAGGCGGTCCGGCTCGGCACGGTCTACCGGTACCGGGAACCGGTCCGCTCCCTCCGTCGGAGCGGCAACCAGGTCGTGGGCGTCGGGACCGACCGGGGGCAGTACCGGGCTCCGATCGTCGTGAACGCCTCGGGCGTCCACGCGAGCGCGATCTGCCAGATGGTCGGCCTCGACCTGCCGGTCGTTCCGGACAGCCACGAGGGCGGGATCTCGGCCCCGGTGAAGGAGTTCCTGGGCCCGCTCGTCGTCGATCTGCGCCCGGGCCCCGAAGGGAAGACGATCAACTTCTACTTCGGCCAGAACTCCGAGGGCCAGATCATCTTCTGCTACACCCCGAAGGTGCCGTTCGTCGGGGAGAACCGGACGTCGACGTACGAGTTCATGCCGATCATCGCGGCCCGGATGGTGGAGCTGATCCCGAGGCTCAGGAACCTCACGATCCGCCGCGTGTGGCGCGGCCTCTACCCGATGACACCGGACGGTCTCCCGATCGTCGGACGGGCCCCCGGCGTCGAGGGACTGCTCCTCGGGATCGGCATGTGCGGCCAGGGGTTCATGCTCGGTCCGGGCGTCGGGATGAACCTCGCCGCCCTCGCGATCCGGGGCCACCCGCTGATCGCCCCGGAGGTCCTCGACGAGCTCTCTCCCGCCCGGGACCTCCGGGCGGGCCGCAAGGAGACGCTGAAGTAGACCCCGGGGAAGCGGGTCGTTAATCACCCCGCCGCATCCAGCGGCGTGGCTTCGGGTCCCCGGCGCCCGTCCCGCCCTATGGGCCCTCCTCACGGAGGAGCTTGCGGAGTAGATTGGGCGCCGGCTTCTGACGAGGGGTTCTGGGAACGGACCGACACCGGTTCGGGCACCCGTAAGGGAGGATGGATTGCAATACCGCCCACGTCGGAGACCCAAGCGCACCGGTGCCGGCCCGCTGCCGGTCGAGAGAAACAAGGAGAGGAATAAGCATGCCGACCGACGAAGCGAAAACGACGACCCCCCTGCCCTACGCCGCCGGGTTGGACGTCCACCAGAAGACCATCTCGGTGGCCGTCCTCGACCCAGGCGGGCAGCTCGTCCACCGACGGACGATCCGCACCTGCCCCAAGATGCTGGACGAACTCGATCGAGACCTTCGGAAGCTCGCGAGCACCACACCCGTGATTCTCGGGCTGGAGGCATCCACCGCCGGGAAGGCGGTCTTCCAGCACCTGCGAGGACGGGGGTGCGATGTACGGATGGCCCATCCAAAGAAGCTCAAGGCCCTCCTCGGGGACACGAAGACCGATGAGAACGACGCGCTGATGCTGGCGACGGTGCTACGCCTCGGGACCTTCCCCGAGGCGTACGTTCCGCCCCCGGAGATCGAGAGCCTCCGAACCCTCGTGCGACTCCGCGGCGAGGTCGTGGAGAAGCTCCGGCGGGCGAAAATCCAAGTCCGCTCGCTCCTGGTGAAGCACCACCTCCAGCACGAGGGGGCGAAGTACAACGACATCTTCGGAGTGCAGGCGCTTCGGTGGCTCAGGGATGAGGTGAAACTCTCGGACCCATGGGACCAGCGACAGCTGGTCTTCCTCCTGGAGGAGGGGGCACTTCTCGCCCGCCAACAGTACGAGCTAACGACCGAGCTCGCGAGGGTGGCCACCACCCGAAATGAGGTGCGGATCCTCCAGAGTGTGCCCGGAATTGACTACACCCTGGCGCTGACAATCGTGGCCGAGGTGGGGGAGATCCAGCGGTTCCCGAACCGGAAGAAGTTCGCGGCATACTGCGGACTGGTTCCGAAGAACCGGGCCAGTGGAGAAAAGGACCCACAGCACACCAAACGGCGGCATGGGAACTCCCAACTGACGTACGCGTTCGAGATGGCAGTGAGTGCGATTCGGCAGATGGGCCGGGGGCGGTTCTTCGTCCAGTTGAAGGCGCTCGAGAAGCGACTGGGCGTTCCGAAGGCGATCACGGCCGTGGCGCATCGACTCGCGTTCACGGTGTACGGCCTCTGGAAGAAGGGCGCGCTTTACGAGGAGACGGCCGTGAGGCTCTACTCGTCGAAGCGACGACGGATGGCGACACGAGCGGCAGAGTCCGTGACCACACCTTCTTTGGCGGATCACGTGGAGACTCTCATAGGCCTCCAGGGCTATGCTGGGGTGGCACGGTGACGCGGTCGGCCCACCCTCAAATCACTGGGCTCGGCGACCCGCTTCCAAGGGAGGGCGGGAGCGCCGGCCCGGTCCTCCGGCGGTCCGGGCACGCTTTTGTGGGCGGGGGACGTTCGAGCGCCCGACTCGGAGGTTCCCGTGAGCGCGAAGGAGTACGGTCTTCTCATCGATGGAGCGTGGGTCACCCCGCCGAACGCGAGCCGGTTCACGACCCACAGCCCGACGAACGGGGAGGCCGTCGGATCGTTCGTCGCGGCGACCCCCTCGGACGCCCGCCGGGCGATCGACGCGGCCGAGCGGGCGTTCCCGAAGTGGCGCGCGGTGCCGCCGCCCTACCGGGGCCGCTACCTCGCGCGGGCCGCCGAGATCCTCCGGGAGCGCAAGGAGGCGCTCGGGGCGATCGTGACCCGCGAGATGGGCAAGGTGATCGCCGAGGGCCGGGGCGACGTCCAGGAGGCGATCGATTTCGTCGAGTACATGGCCGGGGAGGGTCGCCGCCTCGCCGGCGAGACGGTCCCGTCGGAGCTCCCCGAGAAGTTCTGCCTCACGGTCCGGCAGCCGAAGGGCGTCGTCGCCTGCATCACCCCGTGGAACTTCCCGACGGCGATCCCGAACTGGAAGATCGCGGCCGCCCTCATCACCGGGAACACCGTCGTCTTCAAGCCGGCCTCGGCGACGTCGGGCTGCGCGGCCGAGGTCGCGCAGTGCTACCTCGACGCGGGCCTGCCGCCCGGGGTCCTGAACCTCGTGACCGGGCCGGGCGGCCCCCTCGGGGAGGTCCTGGCGACGGACCCCCGGATCCGGACCGTCTCGTTCACCGGCGGCGTCGACACGGGCCGGGCCGTCTACGCGGCGGCGGCGCCGTTCCTCAAGATGGTCCACCTCGAGCTCGGCGGGAAGAACCCGATGATCGTGATGGACGACGCGAACCTCGACCTCGCCCTCGAGGGGATCCTGTTCGGGGCGTTCGGCACCTCGGGCCAACGGTGCACGGCGACGAGCCGCCTCATCCTGCACGCCCCGATCTACGACCGCTTCCTCGACCGGCTCGTCGAGCGGGTGCGGAGGCTCCGGGTCGGCGACCCGCTCGACCCCGCCACGGAGATGGGCCCCGTCGCGTCGGCCGACCAGGAGCGCAAGGTCCTCGAGTACGTGCGGATCGGCCTCGCCGAGGGCGCGACGCTGCGGCTCGGGGGGACGAAGCTCCGCGGGGGGATCTACGACCGCGGGTTCTTCATCGCTCCGACGATCTTCGAGACCGAGCCGACGGCCCGGATCGCCCGCGAGGAGATCTTCGGGCCCGTGCTCTCGGTCCTGAGGGCGTCGGACTACGAGGCGGCGGTCCGGATCGCCAACGACACGGAGTTCGGGCTCTCCTCGTCGATCTACACCGGCGACGCCAACCGGGCGTTCCGGGCCGTCCGGGACCTCGAGGCCGGGATCACCTACGTCAACGCCCCGACGATCGGCGCGGAGGTGCAGCTGCCGTTCGGCGGCATCAAGAACACCGGGAACGGCGGCCGCGAGGCCGGGTCGGTCGCGATCGACGAGTTCACCGAG
>DATJVB010000095.1:0-4534 GCA_035502055.1 Thermoplasmata archaeon
GAGGATCCCCTCCTGAAGGCGTACCACGACGAGGAATGGGGGGTCCCCGAGCACCGGAGCCCCCGCCTCTGGGAGAAGCTGATGCTCGACGGCTTCCAGGCCGGGCTCTCCTGGACGATCATCCTCCGGAAGCGACCCGCCTTCCGGTCGGCGTTCGCCGGGTTCGATCCCGAGAAGGTCGCCCGCTTCGGCAGCCGGGACGTCGCGCGGCTGCTCGACGACCCGACGATCGTCCGCTCCCGGGCGAAGATCCAGGCGACGATCGACGGGGCGCGGGCGTACCTCGCGATGCAGGCGGGGGGCCTCGATTTCTCGACGTACGCCTGGTCGTTCGTCGATGGCCGTCCGATCCAGGGCGCCGGTCGTCCCCCGACGCGCACCCCGCTCTCGGAGACGATCTCCGAGGACCTGCGGCGCCGCGGGTTCCGGTTCGTCGGTCCGACGATCGTCTATGCGTGGATGCAGGCCGCGGGGCTCGTGAACGACCACGCGCCGGAGTGCTTCCGCCGGGCGGCGGTCGGGCGGTTGGCCGGGACTCGGACGAACCAATCGCCCGTCGGCCGAGAGCGGCCGGCGAGCCCCGCCTCGGTCCGCTCCCGCCGCAATCCCCCTTCGACCGCCAGCATCATGCCCCCGTCGGCCGGTGGGCCGGGGCCCCGATGACGTACAAGGCGTACATCGACAACATCCGGGCGAAGACGGGGAAGGAGCCGGAGGAGTACCGCGCCGAGGCCGCGAAGCGCGGACTCACCCAGTACGGAGAGCTCCTCCGCTGGCTCAAGTCGGACTGCGGCCTCGGGCACGGACACGCGAACGCCATGATCCTCTACATCCAGCAGCCCGACCTCGCGAAGCGGAAGATCGCGGCCGACGCGAAGAAGGCGAAGTAGCGGACGTCCCCGCACGCGGACGACCGCGATCGCGGGACCCGAAGACCGCGGGCGGCGCTTCGTGGCCCGAGGAGCCGGGACGCCAGAGGGCCGAACTGGACGGACCGCCCGCTCGGAAGGTTGGCGAGAGCCGGGCCTGTCGGGCAGGGAACCTCCCGGGGGGCGACCGGGCCCCGAGGACTTATCGGGAGCCGCGCCCGGTCCGGTCGATGGCCTCCCGCCGCGCCCCGGGACCGGAGTCGGTCGACGCCTATCTCGCCCGCCTCCCGCCCTCCTCGCGGGACGCGCTCCAACGCATCCGTCGCCTCATCCGGAAGACCGCGCCCGACGTGACGGAGTCGATCCTCTACGGGGCGCCGGCGTTCCGCCACGGCACCATGCGACTCAGCCTCGCGGCGCACTCCAAGCATCTCAGCCTCTACGGATGGGCGAGGGCCCGGGACGCGTTCGCGGCCGAGCTCCGGCCGTTCGAGTACGGCCGGGGAACGCTCCGGTTCACCCCGGACCGACCCCTCCCGGCCTCCCTGGTCACCGGCCTCACGAAGGCGCTCGTCGCGCTCGATGGCCCTTCCCCGGGACGGGGCGGGCGCCAGGCGACTCCAGGTCCGAAGGACGCGGGCGGGGCCCGCGGACGCGGCCGCGGAAAGCCACCGCGCTAGCGGGGCGAAACGGTTTCCGCCCGGCGGCTCGCCTCGCGATCGGCGACCCCGATCGCGGCGAGATACGGCTCCGGGGCATCCGTCACCAGGAGCGCCTGCTCCGCCGTCGGGAGGACCCCGAACCCCTGCCACGTGAGGGCGAAGGTGGCGATGGCGGCGGCGAGGAGGAGCGTGCCGCCGACCACCTGGGCGAGGTCGAACGCCACGTAGTGGACGTCCTGGTACGCCGAGAGGCCGACCGCCAACCCGAGGGACGTGAACAGCACGAGGAGCGCGGTGACGAGCGCCTGGCGGCGGTCGCGTCGCAGCACCCCGAACGCGAGGGCCGCCTGCAGCGACGACTGCCGCCACGCGCGGGCCAGCACGGCGGCCGCCGTGAGGAACAGTCCCATCGCCACGATCCGTAGGGCGAACGCGAGGTCGAGCGCGGGATCCATGGCGAGCTTCCCGTGTCGACTGGGCGGGAGGGGCGATATAAACCCTCGTCGCGGCGGGCGCCGGTCCCCTCGTCCTCCACGGGGATCTCCCCGTCGCCGGGGTCACGCGGTCCGCCGGCGGCGGGGACCGGAGCGCGTCCCCGGTTCCGATCGTTTCGACGGGCGGTCGGCCGGCGCGGGGTCGACGAACCACATCTCGGCAGCCTCGAGACACTCCGCCGGATCGGGGTCCATCTCTCGCCGCTCCGGCGAGTCGTAGTACTCGGCGTCGCGTCTCGCCCAGTCGATCTCCGGCGACAGCGAGAGGATCCATAGGAACCGGTTCGATCCGCGATCGATCCATCCGCCCTCGACCTCGAAACCGAACCGGCGTCGGAGCGGGACGATCTTCCTCCGCCAGCCGGCGAGCCACGCGTCCATCCGGCCCGGGCGCACGGTGAACAGCCGCACCTGCGTGACCATCGCGACGCTCCCGACGGGGTCCAGCGCGGGTCCCCAGGCAGGGCGGGTACTCTACACTTCCGGAACCGCGGGAGGGGACGCGACGGCGGGGGATCGTCGCCGGGCGACGGCCCTTCGGTCCCTAGGCGGGCCCGCGATTTCCCCGCGCCGAGGGCGCGTCAGGGGTCGCGCCCCGGCGATCTCGGCCGGATCCGGCAGCCGTATCGAGCGTCGCCTACGGGGTCCGGGAGACCTTGTCCCGCGACGCCCGGTAATCCCGCTCGAGGAACTTCGCGAAATGCTTCCAGCTCTTCGCGACCGACCGTTCCCAGCTCGTCTTCGACGGGTTCGGCCCGCCGTGGCCGTACGGCCGTCGCTTGGCGGTCAGGACGAGCTCCGTCTCCGCGGGCCCGAGGGGCGTGAGGTCGTAGTCGAGCGAGTAGGCGCGGTGGCTTCCGATCGAATCCGAATGCCAGTGCCGGGGCCGGCGGAGCCGTACGACGTGACGGGTCCAGAACCATCCGCCGTCCTGGTCCTCCAGATCCTCGTAGACGACCTCCGACTTCGACCGGGAGATCACGCGGCGCTCGTACCCCTCCCCTTCCAGCTCGGCGTCCTTCGCGGTGTAGTCGGTGCACCAGTCGAAGACGAACGAAAGGGGCGCGCGGAATCGGACGCGGACGACGTAGGTCGGGGGAGGCCACCGCGACGCGCTCCGGGACGGATTCGCCATGGAGGCACCCACCGGTCGGGGAAGATAAGCCCCTCACGCGGGGGCGCCGGACCGACGCGAGGTCGACCCCGGCCGTAGGAAGTTCGCCTCCACCTCGGCGGTGGCGGTCCGGCCGTCCGCGGGGGAGCCGCCCCCGGGCGGCTCAACCCCTATGCCACTCCGGCGAGCTACGTATCCCGAGGACCCATCATGCCCGCGAAGCGAGGAAAGACGACCCGTGCGCCGAGCTCCGGCCCCGCCGAGATCGCCCCCGGCGTCTTCGTCGGGGGCTGGAAGGAGGCGGTGGCGTTCGACGGCCGCCGGTTCTGCGTGCTCGACGAGGCGCCGGACGACATGCCGACCGCGACGCACGTGCGCATCTTCGACGAGGCGACCGAGTCGGCCGACGTCGCCGCGCTCGATCGCGTGGCGAAGGGCGTCGCGGAGGCGCGCCGGGCGGGCTCGCCCGTCCTCATCTTCTGCGGCCGCGGGGCGATGCGCTCTCCGCTCGCGGGCATGTGGTACCTCCACCGCAGCGAGGGCCTGCCGCTCGACGCGGCCTACGAGCGGGTGCACGCGCAGCGTCCCAAGGCGGTCCATCCCCGGGAGTGGGTCGGGAACGTCGATCGGCTCCTCGGCGACTAGCGGGGCGCCATGCGGCCGGAGCTCGATCCCGACCCCGCGTGGGTCGCGGCGCTGACCGGCGCGAGCCGGGCCGAGAGCGAGGCGGCGCTCGCGGAGGCGAGGGACGCGGGCGGACTGTTCCGCCACCTCGCCCGCGCGCACCGCGCCGAGGGTCGCCGGTCGTACATCGAGATCGACGCCCCGCTCGAGCTCCACGCGATCGCGCGCCTCGCCCGCCCCCGCGAGCTCGTCGAGGTCGGCGTCTCCTCGGGGGTCTCGTCGGCGTACCTGCTCGACGCCCTCGATCGGAACGGCGCGGGAACCCTCCACTCGATCGACCTCCCGTCCCGCCCCCGGGCGTCCCGTACCGGCGGCCGAAAGGGCGGGAGTTCGTGGAGTCTCCCGCCGGGCCGGTCGTCGGGATGGGCGATCCCGCGCCGTCTCCGCCCGCGCTGGGACCTGCGGCTCGGCGACAAGGCCGATCTATTGCCCCTCCTCGCCGCCGAGCTGCCGGCGGTCGATCTCCTTCTCTACGACGTGCCGCACGAAGACCGCGACGCGGGTCGCGAGTTCGGTCTCTTCGCGGACCTACTTCGGCCGGGGGGCGTCGTCATCGCCGACCACGGTCCGGGCGGAGGGATGTGCGCGGGTCTCCGGGCGTGGGCCCGCCGGTCGAGGGCCTCCCCGGTGCGACGGGAGGGTCTCGGCCTCTTCGGCTTCCGCCGGCCCCCCTCGCCGACCCGCGGTCCGGCGCCCCGCCGGTGAGCCGCG